>NZ_CP093396.1:1256674-1570842 GCF_029027405.1 Sulfurimonas sp. | reverse complement strand
ATCGTAATTTATATAAATATTGTAGATAATATTACGACAAAAGAAGCCTGGGTTGAGTATCTTGTAGATATGATAGAAAAAAAATATGATTACAATTTTAAACTTTACCATGTTGATATGATAAGTCGTAGATTAAGTGTATTTATGACAAAAAATAGTCTTAGAAATATTAAAGATGCTATAAGTATGATTATATTTAATAAAAGTGCTTTTAAAGCTTTTTTTTTAGATATATCTATTAATGTTACAGAATTTTTTAGAAATACCAATTCTTTTAAACAGGTTGCCGAAATTTTACAAGTTTATGCCAAAGGACATCATAGTTTAAAGGTCTGGAGTGCAGGGTGTAGTAGTGGAGAGGAGGCTTTCTCTGTTGCTATTTTGCTTGATTATTTAAAGCTCTTAGATAAAACAATCATCTACGCAACAGATTTTAATGATGTTGTATTGCAAGAAGCTAAAAATGCTCTTTATTCAAAAGAGTCATACTACTTGGCTTTAAGTAATTTAGCTAAGTTTAACATAGAGATAATTTTAAATAATTATCTAGTTCAAAATAATAACTTTGTATCTGTAAATAATAAAATTAAAGAAAAAATACATTTTTTCCAACATAATCTTGTTGAAGACAGTTCTTTTAATGAGTTTGATATGATAGTTTGTAAAAATGTCATAATATACTTTGAGCAGAAATTACAAAACAGAGTTTTTGCATTGTTTTATGAATCTTTAAAGTTTGGAGGGTATTTGATTTTGGGTGAAAGTGAGAGTATCATACAAAAATATGCAGATAAATTTGAAGTATGTGCAGTATGTGAAGTTAATAACAAAATATTTAGGAAAGTGGCGTAATGAAAAAAACTATATTATGTATTGATGATACAGAGGAAAATCTTTTTACAATAAAAAGTGTTATAGATACTGTGGCAAGTAATAATTATGAATTAATTCTTTGCAACTCAGCACATGAAGGGTTAGACATACTTCTAAGACAAAGAGTTGATTTGATTTTACTTGATATTATGATGCCAGAAATAGATGGTTTTAGTGCCGCAAAAATGATAAGGTCAAATAAAAGAACAAAAGAGATACCTATTATTTTTGTAACAGCTAAAAAAGATGATGAGACCATAGAAGAATGTTATAAATTGGGTGGTGTGGATTATATTAATAAGCCTTTTAATCATATAGAACTTCTATCGCGTATATCTTTTCATTTAGAATTAAAAAATAAAGAAGTTGAACTTAAAAAAGAAAAAAATTATGCTCAGGGAATTTTAGATTTTCAAGAAAATATCATAGTGGTTACGGATGGAAAGAAAGCAACAAGCGTAAATAGCGCACTTCTTGATTTTTACGATATGGATTCTATAGAATCTTTTATAGATACCCACAAATGTATTTCCTTTAGCTTTATTGAAGAAAATGGATACTTTAGTTTAGCTCTTTTAAAAATCCCATCTATGTGGATATATGAAGTTATGAAACTATCTGTGAACGAAGATGTTGTGGTTAAAATTCTTCAAAATGAAGTTGAGTATATATTTAATTTAAAAGCAAATGTTTTTACTGATAAATATATAGTTACATTGACAGATATTACGCAACTTACAAAAATTTCACTAGAGTATAAGCATGAAGCAAACTACGATGCACTAACTAAAATATATAATAGAAATATGTTTCATAAACTAATTGATGCAAAAATGTTAGATTCAAAGAAATATAAAAGACCATTTATATTTATTTTGTTAGATATAGATTTTTTTAAAAATGTAAATGATAACTATGGACACTTAGTTGGAGATAAAGTTTTGCAGCGGTTATCTGCACTTATTCACAAACATATTCGCTCAAATGACATCTTTGCTAGATGGGGTGGAGAAGAGTTTGTTTTAGCTTTAGATGTTGGACTTGAAAAAGGTATTGAAATCGCCAATAGTTTGAGAAAACATATTGAACTAGAGGTGTTTGAAGAGGTTAAGAGCATTACTTGTAGTTTTGGTATAACTGAGCATAAAGAAGATGATACACTTGAAGAAATGATTGGTAGAGCAGACACTGCGCTGTACGAAGCAAAAGAAAAAGGACGAAATAGGGTATGCCAACAGTAGAGATATTTAAATATAAAATTTTATCTATAGATGACAATAAAAATAACCTTTTTACTCTTAATGCTCTTTTGAGTACAGTTGGAAATATTGTTCCAATTGAAGCAGTTGGTGCGAAGGAAGCACTTGATATACTGCTTACTCAACATATTGACCTTATAATATGTGATGTTCAGATGCCAGATATAAATGGATTTGAATTAGCAAAGTTAATTAAGTCAAATAAGAAGACTAAAGATATACCCATTATCTTTGTAACGGCTGTTTTTAAAAGTGATGATTTTATAGCTCAAGGTTTTGAATTAGGAGCAGTAGACTATCTTACAAAACCAATAGATGATAATCAACTTTTAAATAAAATAACACTTTATTTAAAGATATTTGAACAAAAAAATCAATTACAACAAAGTGAGAAAAACTTTTATGATATAGCACAAAGTATAGGCGATGGCATCTATACTTTAACAATAGATGGAAAAACGAGCTTTATAAATAATGAAGCACTAAAACTTTTAGGTTTTGACTCTAAAGAACTTTTAAATGTTAAAATTCATGACTACATACACTATAAAAACAGTGAAAATAAACCATTGTTATTTCATGATTGTAGTGTCTATAAATGTATGAATGATGGTGAAATTTACAGTAATGAAAATGAAGTTTTAGTAAAAAAAGATGGTTTATTTCTACATGTTTCAATGCTAGTGACACCACTATATGCCGATAATAACATAGTTGGTTCAGTAGTTATTTTTAAAGATAAAACTCATCAAAATACAATAAATGTATTAAAAGAAGAGAAAATTAAAAATCAAGAACAGATGATTCACTCAATGATTGATATGATTGAATCAAGAGACTCTTATGCAGCTGGGCATAGCAAAAGAGTTTCAAAATACTGCGTTCTTATTGCTAAAGAAATGAAATATAATAAAAAAGATATAGAGTTAATAAAAAATGCAGCATGGCTTCATGATATAGGTAAAATATCAACATCAGATAGCGTTTTGTTAAAACAATCTCAATTTGATGATTTTGAATATGAGTTAATTAAAAAGCATCTAGACTCTGGCTATGAAATGTTATATCAGATTGATCAATATAAAGTATTGTCTGATGTAATGAGAGAACACCATGAAAGATATGATGGAAGTGGCTATCCTAGAGGTCTAAAAGGTAATGAGATTAAACCTCTAAGTCAGATTATGATTGTTGCAGATGCCTTTGATGCAATGACAACAAATAGAGTATATAAAGAGAAAAAGAGTATAAAAGTTGCTTTAAAAGAACTTGAAAGTCTAAGTGCTATACAGTTTCATCCAGATGTGGTAGTAGCAGCAGTAGTTGCCTTAAGTAAAGTGAAAGTTGATTAGTCTATTTCTCAACTACCAAAAATGATAAGAGAAAAGAAAAAATATTAGATATAATAAATAAATAAATAATTTTTATAAGGATAACTAGAATGGAGTGTGAATTCCCCTCAGTAAATTCAAACAAACAAGAAATAAAAGAAATTTTTAATACAACTAAAACTATTGCTATTTTAGGTCTTTCTCCTGATGAGTCAAAGGCAAGTCATAAAGTTGCTAAGTATCTACAAGAACAAGGCTTTAAAATAGTTCCAATCTACCCAAAAGGTGAAACTATTTTAGGTGAAAAAGTTTATCATTCACTTAAAGAAATACCTTTTAATGTTGATATGGTAGATATATTTAGAAAACCAAATGCCTTAGATGCTGTTGCAGATGCTTGTATCCAAAGAGGTGATATTAAAGTGTTTTGGGCTCAAAAAGAGATTGTAAATAATGTGGCTGCTCAAAAAGCAAAAGAAGCTGGAATGAAGGTTGTGCAAAATATGTGTACGATGGTAGAACATAGAGAGATGGTAGGTTAGTAAAAAATTGTTAAGTATAGAAAAAGTTTATGAAGCGCGTGAGCGTATAAAAAATATTGTCGTAAAAACTCCTCTTTCATATGCTACGCATTTGAGTGAAATTTCTTCTTGTGAAGTTTTTATAAAACAAGAGAATTTACAGGTGACTGGTGCTTTTAAAATTAGAGGTGCTTATAATAAAATAGCATCTTTAAGCGATGAACAAAGAGCGTGTGGAGTTGTGGCGGCTAGTGCAGGAAATCATGCTCAAGGAGTAGCTCTTTCTGCCTCAAAGTTTAATATAAGAGCCGTTATAGTTATGCCAGAGTCAACACCATTAACAAAAGTAAATGGCGTAAAGCATTATGGTGCAGAGGTTATTTTAGCTGGCGCAAATTATGATGAAGCTTATGCTTATGCCTTAGAGTATGGAGATGAAAATTCTCTTACATTTGTTCATCCATTTGAAGATGAAGAAGTGATTAGTGGACAGGGTACTTTAGCTTTAGATATTTTAGATGATTGTAAGTCTTTAGATGCTGTGGTTATTCCTGTTGGTGGTGGTGGACTTATAGCCGGAATGGCAACTGTTTTTAAAAGTATAAATCCAAATATAGAAGTAATAGGTGTTAGTGCTTTAGGTGCTCCAGCATTTAAAAATTCTTATGAACTGAAAGAACCTATTGATAGTACGAGTGTAAGAACAATAGCAGATGGTATAGCAGTTCGTGATACTTCAAACATAACACTTCAATATGCACTTAAAAATGTAGATAAGTTTGTTAGTGTTGATGATGAAGAGATAGCAAGTGCAATCCTCTTTTTACTAGAAAAACAAAAACTTGTAGTTGAAGGAGCAGGGGCAGCTTCAGTTGCAACAATCTTGCACAATAAACTTTCACATTTAAAGGGTAAAAAAGTAGCTCTCGTTCTTAGTGGCGGGAACATGGATGTAACTCTTCTCTCTGTCATAATTGAAAAAGGTCTTTTAAAGTCTGGCAGAAAAATGAAAATAACTGTGACTCTCATAGATAAACCTGGTTCTTTAATGAGGTTTACCGAGATACTTGAAGAACTTAATGCAAATATAGTTCATATAGCTTATGATAGAACAGAAGTTTCTCTTGATTATGGAGATGCCAATGTTACTGTTCATATGGAAACTAAAGGCGAAGAACATCAAGAAAAAATTAGATATATTTTAAAAGAAGAGGGATATCTAAGAGATTAAAAATTATGAAAACCATAAAAGAAAAAAAATTTGAAGAAGCATTAGTAAAGATAAAGATTCTTGCAGATGGAACTCTTTTGGTTGTAAATGCAAAAAGTGTAGTAAAATTTTTAGACATTAAAACATTAAAAACTAAAAGTGGTTTTAAGTTAAATATTACGCATCTTAGATATAAGAATAGTGTTATAGACTTTAGCAGTGATGCTTCATTATTTGGTATTTTAAATGCAACATGTAGTGAAGCTAGACTTTATGATGCTAAAACAAAAAAAATGATTGCAAAAATTGATAGACATCAGGGTGAAGCTACATGCGTGTCTATTGACCCTAAAGGTAAGTATATGTTTAGTGGAGGTGATGATGGAAAATCTCATGCATTAGATTTAAAAACTAAAAAAATTGCTTTTAATCTTCCTATTCATGTAGATACAGTAAATGATATTGTATTTAGTGATAATTCTCAATGGGTAGCAACTGCTTCTTATGATAAAAAAATTCATATTTTTAACATGACAATGATGTCAAGAAAACATAGACTAAAAGGACATAATAATCCTGTTATGAAAGTTTACTTTTTAAGCGAACACAGGCTTTTTAGTGTAGATAATAGTAATAATGGGATTATTTGGGATTATCTTAAAGGTAAGGTGATAACAAGGCTGAAAGGTATTCATGATGATGTGCTTCACATTACAAGCAGTGCAAATGATGAGTTTTTATTTTTAGCTACGCAACTTGGTTATGTATTGGTTTATGAACTTGAAAGCTATAAAATATTAGCTAAAAAATATATAAAGTTAAAGTCAACTATAACAGCATTAGAGTTTGATAAAACAAGAGATGAGTTGATAGTTGGAACGGAAGAAGGGGACTTGTTATTTTACTCGATATATGAGGGAGAAATATATATAAGAGAGTTACTTCAACATAAAAAGTATGAAGAAATACAGCGTTATGTTGAACAAAACCCACTTTTAGCATATACAAAGATATATCATTTGGTAATGAACTTATGGGATACAACACTTAAAAAAGCTAAACAAGCACTTGAAACTGGAGATAAGCAAGGAGCACTGAACCTTTTTAGACAATTTAAAAACATTCCATCAAAAAATGCAATAATGCAAAAAGTAATAATTGAATATGAAGAATTTGACAAGTTTGCATATTTAGTTGAAAATGGTAAACTAGCTCTTGCTTATTCAATGATTACAAAACATCCAATGTATAAGGATTCTAAAGTTTATAGGGGCTTAGAAGCTGGTTGGAAAAAAGCATTTAATTTGGCTCAAAAATGTGTAATACAACCTAAAGGTGCTGACACTGCCAAAGAAATACTTGCTCCATACAGAGGAACAGCACAGAAAACAAAGTTGATACAAGAACTTTTAAATAAGAGTGAAGTTCAAAAGAGGTTTAGAATTGCTGTTGGACAAAAGGACTATAAAGTTTCTTTTGAGCTTGTTAAGCAACATCCTTTTTTAAAAGAACTAGTTGAGTATGATAATCTTATTAATTTTGCAGACTTTATGTATATAAAAAGTCATAAATTATTAGAGCAAGGTGAAACTCATGCTGCTTTAAAAATTCTTAGAATATTGTTAGATTTCAGTGATTTTTCTGTTGAAGTTAAACAACTTATGAAAGAAATTGAAGAAAAACAAAAATTCTTTAATGCATTAGAAGAGGAAGATATAGCATCTGCATATAATTATCTGTCTGAGAATGAGGAACTTCAAAAAACCCAAGATGGATTACGCCTTCAAGAAGATTGGAATGTTGATGTAGCTTGTGCGAATGAATATGTTGTTGATGGAAATATTTTAGAAATAAACATGATTTTTAAAAAATATATGAAAATAAGTTCTAAAAATATACCTTTAGCAAATATCTATGGTTGGTGCTATATGGCACAATTGGAAAAAGCGGTTAAAGAGAGAAAAAACAAGTTAATTATAGAAAATGGCATTAAAAATTATATATTATATTTCGGATTACAAGAGCAAATTGAAAACTTTTTTATTATTTTTAAAAGAGAGTATAAAAGCTCAAAACTTAACTTAAGTCTCCAAACCAAGGGCTCTATCAGTATGTGGAGAACCTCTATGATTGTTAAGTCCATCTTAGACTAGCTTTAAGCATAAATTTTTCAACTACTTTTAACCTCAAATATAGCTCTTTTTTTATATAATAAACGAATTTTTAATATAGGAGACTTTTATGCAAATAAGTGGCGCACAGATGGTCATTGAAGCTTTAGTTGCAGAGGGTGTTGATACCATTTTTGGTTACCCTGGTGGAGCTATTATGAATGTCTATGATGAGATTTACAAACAAGATAACTTTAAACATATTTTGACAAGACACGAGCAAGCAGCTGTTCACGCAGCGGAAGGCTACTCAAAGGCAAGTGGTAAAGTCGGTGTTGCTCTTATTACTAGTGGACCAGGTTTTACTAATGCTGTTACGGGTTTAGCAGATGCTTATATGGATTCTATTCCTTTAGTTGTAATAAGTGGACAAGTCCCAATGAGTTTAATTGGAACAGATGCTTTTCAAGAGATAGATGCTGTTGGAATTAGTCGTTCATGTACAAAACATAATTATCTCGTGACAGATGCTAAAGATTTACCAAGAGTTTTAAAAGAGGCTTTTCACATCGCAGCAACTGGTAGGCCAGGTCCTGTACATGTTGATATCCCAAAAGATGTTACTGCTCAAATTGCAGAGTTTGATTATTCTATTGATATTAATCTTGAAACTTATAAGCCTCACACAAAAGGCAATCCGCGTCAGATTAAAAAAGCTATAGATGCTATAGCAAATGCTAAGCGACCTCTTTTTTATCTTGGTGGTGGTATCATAAATGCAAATGCAGCTTATGAAGTTAGAGATTTAGTTCATAAAACTGGTATTCCTGCTGTTGAAACATTTATGGCTAGGGGTGTTTTAAGTTACGATGATAGTTTGCTTGTTGGAATGTTAGGAATGCATGGTTCGTATGCTTCAAATATGGCGATGAGTGAAACAGATTTAGTTATTGCTCTTGGTGCAAGGTTCGATGACCGTGTAACTGGTAAATTATCAGAATTTGCTAAAAATGCTGGGGTAATTCATGTAGATATAGACCCAGCATCTATATCCAAGTTAATTAATGCAGATTATCCGATAGTTGGTGATGTTAAAAATGTTGTTCTTGACATGTTAGCTTTAATTTCTAAAATAAACTCAAAAAAGTATGAGCCTTGGAGAGAAACAGTTGAGAATTTTGCACAACTGCATCCATTAACTTATCATGAAGATAGTGAGCGTATTAAGCCTCAGTGGGTCATAGAGCGTGTTGGAGAACTTTTAGGTGGTGATGCAAATATTACAACAGATGTTGGACAGCATCAGATGTGGACAAGTCAATTTTATCCATTTTCTCGTCCTCGTCAGTTTATAAGTTCTGGCGGACTTGGAACTATGGGCTTTGGTTTTCCGGCAGCGATAGGCGTTAAAGCAGCTTCTCCAGATAAAGTTAGTATAAACTTTACAGGAGATGGCTCAATTCTTATGAACTGTCAAGAATTAATGACAGCAGTTGAGCAAAAATTACCAGTAATAAATATTATTTTAAATAATAACTTTCTTGGTATGGTTCGCCAATGGCAAACACTTTTTTATGACAAACGACATAGTGAGACAGATTTAAGTGTTCAGCCAGACTTTGTAAAGCTTTCAGAAGCTTTTGGCGGACTTGGTTATAGAGTTCATACAAAAGAAGAGTTTGATGCAGCACTTAAAGATGCGATTGATAAAAACATTGTTGCTTTTATAGAAGTAATAGTTCACAGAATGGAAAATGTCATGCCAATGGTACCATCAGGCGGAAGCTTGTTTAATATGATGCTACTAGAGAAAAAGGAGAAATAATGGCTGATAATGAAAGAAGAGTAATATCGGTTATTGTTGCTAATGAGGCGAGTGTTTTATCTCGTATAACAGACCTTTTTTCTGGTCGTGGGTATAACATAACATCTTTAACTGTTGCCCCTATTCCTGAGAGTAAATATTCAAGGTTGACTATTGTTACTTCTGGATCGGTTAGAGTGATAGAGCAAATCACAAAACAATTACATAAGCTTGTTCCAGTTCTGAGAGTTTATGAACATGCTGATTTAGTTGAAAAAGAGATGGCTCTAATTAAGTTTCCTGTAAGTGAAAATATTACAGATATAAATACTCTATGTGAAGCATATAACGGAAAGATTGTTAATGTTGGAGATAATGTAATTATTGCTATGGTTGCAGATGAGCCAAAAAGAATTGAAAACTTTCTAAAAATCATCAAAAAATACAATCCTAAAGAGATTGTTGTTGGTGGTGCTGTTGCACTAGAGAGATAAAGATGAAACTAAGTGCCATTGCTTCTATATTAGAGTGTGAATATGATTTTAAAGATATTGAAATAAATGGAATGAATGCTCTTCAAGATGCTGAAGTAAATGAAGTTTCTTTTGTTGCAAACTCAAAGTATATAAAAGATATCCAAACGACAAAAGCTGGGGCTGTTATAGTTCCAGCTTCTTTGGTGGAACATATTCCAAATAATTGTGTGGCTTTAGTAGTAGAAGATTCATATTGGTCAATGGCAATTTTATCAAAATACTTTGCACCTCCTATTGAAAATGAAGAACTTCCAGGTGCTTTAATAGGTGAGGGTAGTAAAATATCTTCTAAAGCCGAAATTGCAAATGGTTCTAGGATTGGTAAGAATTGTACGATTTTAGCTCATGTTTATATTGGTTGCGAGGCTGTTATTGGGAATAATACTATCATCTATCCCAATGTAACTGTTTATAGAGATTGCCATATTGGGAGTGATTGTATTATCCATTCAAACACTGCTATTGGTGCTGATGGTTTTGGTTTTGCAACATCTGCTCAAGGTGAACATAAAAAGATATATCAAAATGGAAATGTTGTTATTGGAGATGATGTTGAAATTGGTAGTAATGTAAGTGTTGATAGAGCTGTCTTTGGTTCTACCCGTATAAACAAAGGTGTTCGTATTGATAACCTTGTTCAGATAGGTCATAATTGTGAAATAGGTGAATATTCTGTATTTGTTGCACAGTCTGGAAGTGCAGGTTCAACAAAACTAGGGCGTAATGTTGTTGTTGGTGGACAGTCCGCATTTGCTGGACATCTTGAAATAGCACCATTTTCTACCTTTGCGGCAAGAAGTGGAATTACTAAAAATATTACGAAAAGTGGCTTAACTTTTTCTGGCTTTCCATTGATGGAACATAAATTATGGCTAAAGCTTCAGGTTAAAATTGCTAGACTATTGAAATAGAAATTGCACTAGTGCAATGAGCCTTGTGCTGAACAAAACATAGCGTTAGCGTAGGTATCGGAATCGAGGTACCCATTGAGGGTATACTTCCGATATCGTAATAAATAATATGAAGGTTTCTCTTCATTTTATAAAATAAAATTAAGGAAGTATTATGTCAAAAATAATTGCATTAAGTGGAACTAAAAAAGGTGTTATCTCAGTTGCTAAACTAGAAGAACCATATGGCAAAGATAGTCATACAGTTGCTAGTGTAGGTATTTCTTTATCTGGAAAAGTGGATGCTCCTGAGTGGAAAGTTCATATTCCACTTGATAACTTAGATGAAGTTATCGAAGCTTTACAAGATTTAAAGTAGGTTTTTACCTACTTTAAAGTTTTATGCCTTTAGGTCTTGTACAAATTCTGCTATTCTAGCGATACCTGCACGAATTGTATTTATATCAGTCGCGAAACTCATTCTGAAGTAACCCTCGCTACCAAAAGCAACACCTGGAACAACAGCTACCAATTTTTTATCAAGTAAATCTTTTACAAAGATTAAAGAATCAGAAGAAACATCTTTTATATTTACAAACAGATAAAATGCACCATTTGGTTTTATAACACTTAGTCCATCAATCTCATTAATAAGCTTCATAGCCTCATCTCTTCTCGAAATAAATGCTTGTCTCATCATTTCTATATCAGCATCTGCACTGCCATTTAAGCCAACAATAGCTGCTTTTTGAGTGATAGAGTTGATGTTTGATGTACTTTGAGATTGTAGTTTTTTAGTTGCTTTAATAAGTGCTGTATCATGTGCAGCCATATAACCAAATCTCCATCCAGTCATTGCAACTGATTTACTTAGACCATTAATAGTTACAGTTCTTTTAAACATATCTTCACTTACAGATGCTACAGAAGTAAATTCACCTTCGTAAGTTAGTTTTTCATATATCTCATCACTTACAACTATAATATCTGTACCTTCTAAAACTTTACCAAGTTCAATCAGCTCTTTTTTTGAATAGATAGAACCAGTTGGGTTAGATGGAGTAGTTAGAATAAGCATCTTCGTTCTTGGAGTAATAGCACTGCTAAGTTGAGCAGGCGTTATTTTAAATAAATCATAATCATGTGTTTGAATTTCAATAACTTTACCACCACAGTAATTCACTAATTCAGGATATGTAACCCAGTACGGTGCAGGTATAATAACTTCCGCACCATCTTCAATTGTTGCAGAAAAAAGATTAAATAATGAGTGTTTAGCCCCATTATTTACAATAATTTGATTTGGCGCATAGTCTAAGCCATTATCTCTTTTTAGTTTATTTGCAATAGCTTCTCTTAGCTCTATGATTCCATCTACAGCAGTATATTTTGTAAAGTTATCATTAATTGCCGCAATAGCAGCATCTTTTATAATTTGAGGTGTACCAAAATCAGGTTCACCAGCAGAAAAACTAAGTACATCTTTACCTTGAGCTTTTAACTCTTGGGAAAGTGCTGTAATAGCAATTGTTGATGATTCAGATAGTATGTTTACGCGTTGAGTTAGCATGTAAATCTCCATTATTTTAATGTCTACATTATACTGAAAAATGGTTTAACTTTTCATAGCTTTTATAAAAGATTCGTAGATATATTCTAATTCTAAGTCTTGTTCTAGTACATCTGTATTGTCTTTAACAATAACATGTTCAAGAATTGCAACTCTTTTAAGAAGGTACTCAAACATTTCTTTGTTTATATCTGGAAGCTTATTGTGCATAAATGGATCGTTACATCTACCTTTAGGAATAACATGAGCAGGTATTCCAATAGCGGTAGCATTATCTGGTACTTCTTTTACTACAACAGAGTTAGCACCAATTTTGGCATACTCTCCTATGACAATATTACCAAGAATCTTAGCTCCAGCACCTAAAACAGCACCTTGTCTAATAGTAGGGTGTCTTTTCCCTAGGTCTAGAGATACTCCACCTAGTGTCACCCCTTGGTATATTAATACATCATTTTTTATAATAGTTGTTTCACCAATTACAACACCTGTACCATGATCAATAAAAACTCTTTTACCAATGCGTGCTGCAGGATGAATATCAATATGTGTAAATATTTGAGTTAAACCCATAAGAATTCTTGCGATTTTTGTAAAGCCAGAATTATAAAGTTTGTGTGCAACTCTATACCACGCAATAGCCCAAACACCAGGGTAGTTAAAAAGAAAGTCTATTTTTGAGTTTAAAGCAGGGTCATTTTTGTAAGCGTTTGAAAAGTCTTCTTTTATGTCAGAGTAAAGTCCCAAGTTGAATGTCCTAAAAGTCAAGTAATGGAGCATAAATAACTTCATACTCCATTACTTTTTAATTTGTTGTTCGTAGGTAACCATTTTGTTTTGTAAAAATTTCTAGTTTTGCAAGTGTATCATCTTTTTCTTCTTTTGTGATAAAATTGCTAGATAATAAGTCTTGTTTAAGTTTCTGTAAAATATTATCTTCGTTGTAACCAATTGATTTTAATATTTGTAAAATATTTTTGGATTCAGAACTATTTTTAACTTCGTATGATTCATCATCTATTTCTATTGTGTATTCACTTGGGTGTGTAAAAAGATTATGATTCATTCCTAAAGTCTCTTGATAAGCACCAACATTAAAAAAAGCTAAAAAATAATCTTCTTCATCAAGATTAATGTCATGAAGATAAAGAGGCTTTTGCGGGTTGAAGCAAATTTCTCCATCACTATCACAAGTTATATCCCATAAAGATGCTGCTCTTCTTGGAGCAGAGTTTAAATGATGTATAGGCATTATTGGAAAGAGTTGTTGTAATCCCCAATAATCAGGCAAACTTTGAAATATTGAAGCATTTATAAGGTATCTTTCTTGTAGTTTTACTTGTAATTGTTTTAATTCATCACTTTTATATGTGTGAGTTAAATAAAGTGCTTTTTTTATTATATTGTGAACTAGTATTTCGGCATTTGAACGATCTTGCAAGTCTATGTATCCTAAATCAAAAAGGGTAAAGAGCGATTCTATATGATCAAGAGCATCGTGAAGATATTCAATCGCATTTTTATTATTTAATGATTTGTTCAAATCTACTAATTCTTCTATGAGAGGAGGGTTGTTTTCCTTTAAACTTAATAGATTCTCTTGATAGTCTTGTGTGAAAAGTTCTAAAACAGGAGCTATTAACACGCCGTGAGATGCAGCTATATATCTACCAGATTCGGTGAAAATATCTGGATGAGTTACCTTCTTAGCATCCATGATTTCTTTTAGTAAAAAAACCACACTGCTTGAAAATTCTTCTATGGAGTAATTATGAGATTTTGTATGTGAGTGTTGGTCATACTCTACGGCTAATCCACCACCAATATTTATACTACATAGAGATGACGCTCCCATTTTTTTAAGTTCAGCATAGATATTTCCAGCTTCTCTTAATGCTTTTTTAAGTGGTGCTATATCTGTCATTTGTGAGCCAATATGAAAATGAAGCATTGTAAAATAGTTTAATAAACTTGACTCTTTTAGCAAAGAAATAGCTTTTATGATTTCTGTTGATGTTAAACCAAACTTAGAGTCCATTCCGCCACTTTTTGCCCAGATGCCACTTCCGCTGGAGTGAAGTTTAACTCTTATCCCTATACTTGGTACACGCAAAGAAGATTCTCTTGCTACTTCTAAAATTGTTTTTAGTTCACCTAAGCCTTCAATAGTTATAGTTATATTATGTCCACTTTGTGCAGCAATAAAACTAAGTGTAATCATCTCTTTATCTTTAAAGCCATTTACTGTTATGTTTGACTTTAATTGTGATTGACTCATGGCTAAAACTAACTCTGCTTTACTACCAGCTTCAAGTCCATAGTTAAATTCAGCACCTTGTTTTATTATAGCATCTACTGCACCAGGGAATTGATTTACTTTTAGAGGAAAGACAGCATTAAAACTACCTTGATAGTTGTTTTCATCTATTGCTTTGTGAAAATAAGAGTATAAATTTTTTATCTGTTTTTTTATAAGATGAGGGAACCTCAATAGAATAGGACCTCTTACATCATTTGAACGGATTTGTTCCACTATTTCTAGTAAAGATGGCATACTCTTATAATTTAGTTTTATTTCCGAATTTTCAATAATATAGTTTTTATTGGACCATATATCTAAACCAAAATTTTCCAAATATAGCCTTACATATGAAATTTATGGTGAAAATATTTATCAATATCAAAATAAATTTCACCATTTTGATTTTTAAAAGTTAGGTTTGACTTTTGTAAATTACTCATTTTTTCAATACCCATAACAGCACATACTACTTTCATCCCTTTGATGAGATTAGTATGATAATTACCGATTTCTTTACCTTCTTTTACAACTAAATAAGAAGCTCTTTTTTTCTTATCTTGAGTTGCCATTCCAACAGGACAAACATGAGAACCAAAACCAGAACACATCTGTGCTCGAATACAACCACCACTCATCATGAAACCTCTAGCAATTCCTATGGCATCTGCACCCATAGAAAGAGTTATAATTGCATCATCTGGAGTTAATATTTTTCCACTTGCAATAATTTTTATATCTCTACGAATATTATGTTTTTTAAGCATAGTGTCTAGTACATAAAGAGCATTGTTTGTAGTTAATCCTACTGACTCCATAAGCTCTAAGGGTGCCGTTGCACTTCCACCTTCTCCACTATCTACAGATATAAAGTCTGGTATATTTTTGCCTTGAGCTTTTCTCGCTGCTATTTCTTGGGCTAACTCGTCAACTGCAGTAGCATCTGAAATAACGATTTTAAAACCAACTGGTTTACCTGATAGTTTTTGTAATCTTTGGACAAAATCAAGTAGATGCTTAGTGGTATCAGCAAAAGGAAATCTGTTTGGTGAAAATATATTTTTACCTTCTTCAACACCTCTATAATAAGCAACATCAGCAGTAACTTTAGCCGCAGCAAGTTTCCCACCAGTCTGTTTTGCCCCTTGAGCAATTTTTATCTCTGTCATACGACAAAATTTCATAACTTTTTGGTATCTTAAATCATCAAACTTACCATTTTCATCTCTAACTCCATAAAGTCCTGAACTCATTTGAAAAATCATATTTGGAATATCGTTAGGGACTTCTTTTGGAAAATCTTCGATAGGAGCTTTCCAGTTTACACGAAATAAAACATGTGAATTTGGAGCATAAATATAAGTGTTTTGGGTTTTTTTATTTAGTAGAGCAGTCCTATACCATTTCAAAGCGCTTGAACGATTAAAAAAGAATTCTCCGATTTTAAAAACTAGTTCTGCTTTTGGGGTGCTTTTTACAACTTCTAAATATTTTGCATTTTTTACATCTGGTTGATGAGTGAACAGATGGTTTGAAGTTAGAGATCCTTCTCCTGTATTTATTGTTAAGTTTGAATTAGCACCAGCGATTGAAAATGCTCTAACAGCTTCAGGGCTAAGTGCTCCATCGCTCATTGCCGAGCGTATAATTGGGGTATGAGAAACAAAAGGAAATTCTCTATTTTCACCAAAAGTAACTGATGTATCATCGCTTACTTCACCATCATTTAGGACATTTGTGGCATGTTTTATGATAAACCTTGAGCCAGAAAATGGCTGATTTACTGAAAATGATTTATAGTTTGGTTTGTCTTTTGCTGCTGTATATACCCAGTCAACTTTATCTTTCGAATCATAAAAAGTTTCTTCTGCAAAATATTGTCTTAAAGGTTCTCTTAATGCTTCAAAAAAGTACCTCATTCGTCCAATTACAGGATAATTAATAAGCAAGGCATGTCTTCTTTGAACATGTTTATCATATACATAAAGCATAATTAAACCTATAAAGCCAAGCAGTAAGAAAAACTCAATGAAGTCAATAAAAATTGACCATACAATATGTAATGTGTCTATCATTTTAAATCCCCTATGTTAATTGTCTTTTCTGTTTTATCTTCTAAATTTTTTATCCAAATAGTATTGTCTTTTAATTCGTTTGAACCTATTATACAGCAAAATTTTGCATTTGTTCTGTCTGCTGCTTTTAAATGTTTTTGTAAGTTTTTAGCTTTATAGTCAATAGTGGTTTTTTCTGTTTTTCTTTTACTTTGAGCAAGTTTTACAACTAAATCAATGGCTTGAGTATCCATTGCTCCAATATAATAACCCTCTCTATTAGTTTTTGGCATAACTATAAGTTCCATTAATCTTTCTATTCCCATAGCAAAACCAACCGCAGGAGTAGGGCGACCATCAAGATACTCTACTAGTCTATCGTATCGTCCCCCGCCGGCAATTGCACTTTGACTTCCTATATCATCACTAACAAACTCAAAGGCTGTTTTAGAGTAATAATCAAGTCCTCTAACTAAGTTGGTATCTATTTCATAATCAATATTATTATTTTTTAAAATATTTTTTAGAGCAGTAAAATCATCTTTACAACCTAGACAAAGGTTATTTAAAAGTTTTGGAGCTTCTTTATAAAGTTCTTGGCATTTTTCATTTTTGCAATCCAAAACTCTAATAGGATTTGTTTTTTTTCTTCTTTTACAATCTTCACATATCTTATTTTCACATGAGTCTAGAAATGAAACAAGAGAATCACGATATTGAGGCATACAGTTGTTATCACCCAAGGAGTTGAGTTGAAGCTTATAGCCGATACCAAGAGTTTGTAAGATGTCGGCAACCATCATTATCATAGTAGCATCTTCATAAACACTATCTACCCCAAAACTCTCAACACCAAACTGATGAAACTCTCTTAGTCTTCCTTTTTGAGGTCGCTCATAACGAAACATAGGTCCATGATAAAAAAATCTATGAGTTCCACCAGCTTTATCAAGCTTTTTTTGTATAAAAGCACGAACAACTCCAGCTGTTCCTTCTGGACGGAGACAAACATCATTTTCGCCTTTGTCTATAAACTGATACATCTCTTTACCAACAATATCGCTACTTTCACCAACAGAACGCTTAAAAAGTGCTGTTTCTTCTAGCAGAGGAGTCTCTATAAAGTGATAACCATATTTCTGAGCTATCTTAGTTGCTGTGTCAATGAAATAAGTAAATCTTTGATAGTCCTCACTTAAAATATCATTCATCCCTCTTAATGATTTAATCATCATATGTCCTTCATATTTTCTAATATTATTTTTGTTATCTCTTCTATACTTTTTGTAGCATCTATTGTTACTAAGTCCAAGTTTAGGAGGATTGAAGCTTCTACAATAGAATCTTGAATCTTTAAAAGATACTCAGAACCTCTTAGTTCTATGCCATCTAACTCTTTTTGTGAAAGTCTAAACTCTAACTCTTCTTTTGTTAGCTTTAAAAGAAAAACCTTTTGAGGGTAGATGCCATTTGTTGCAAATCTATTTAGATGCAATATTGCAGTTTGACTTATCTCATCTTGAATCAAAGCATAAGCAACACCACTCACAACACTTCTATCAGAGATGATTGTTTTCTTTATATTTGGTTCTATTACTTCCTTTATATGTTCTGCTCTATCTGCTAAAAAAAGTAGAAATTCTGCTTTTTTACTTTTTGTTTCTGCGCTTAAAACTATATCTCTTATTTTTTCTCCAACCTTTGTTCCACCTGGTTCTTTGGTAATGATGGCATTTGGAAAATGTTTTGTAAGCATTTGAATTTGTGTACTTTTCCCAGATGTGTCAATTCCTTCTATTGCAATGTACATGAATCCATACTCCCTATGATTTTTTGAACTTTGCTTGGAAGCAAATGCTCTGTTTTAGCATTAAATTTTAAAAGATTTCGTACACTTGATGAACTTATGAAAGCATGTTTTAGTTTTGGCATAAGATAAACAGTTTCAATAGAATCATCTAAAGAGTTGTTAAGATAACCAAGTTGTAGTTCAAACTCAAAATCACTTATTGCTCTTAATCCACGAATAAGTATAGTTGCTCCACGCTCTTTCGCTAACTCAACTGTTAGGTTGTCAAAACCAACTACGCTAACATTTTCTAACTCTTCTATCGCTTTTTTTGTCATCTCTATTCGTTCATCTAGAGTAAACATAGGTTTTTTATCTACTGATATAGCAACAGCTATAATCACTTCATCAAAAAGCTTCAAAGCTCTTTCTATTATGTCGAAGTGACCATTTGTAATAGGATCAAAAGTTCCTGGATATAAGGCTATTTTACGAGTTGTCATATTATTCCCATCGTTTGTATAAATTATTTTCTATGCCAAGTAAGTCAAACCACTTACCAATGATGAAGTTTTCCATTTCATCTAATGTTTGTTGTTCTGAATAGTAAGCCATAACAGGAGGAGCGATTACAACTCCTAGTTGCGCTAATTTTTGCATGTTTTCTAAGGCAATAGCAGAAAAGGGCATCTCTCTTGGAGCTATAATTAGTTTCTTTTGCTCTTTTATCATCACACTAGCGCATCTAGTAACTAAATTATCAGAAATCCCACAAGCAATTTTAGCAAGTGTATTCATACTGCAAGGTGCAATTAGCATGGCATCTACACCAAAAGAACCAGATGCTATACTTGCTGAAATATCTTCATTTTCATGTAGTGTGAGATTATTTTCTTTTTCTAAAACAATATTAGAATTTTTTGTCATAATGAAGTGCTTATTAATATTTTTTGGAATTAATCTTAAAGCTTTTAAGCCTAAGTGTACTCCACTTGCACCACTAATGGCAATAACAACTTTCTTCATCTAATCTCCGCCTGATTTTTTCCAGTAACCTTAACTTTTAATCTTTTTCCATTTGTCTTTTGAACTCTAATAATACTATTTAGCTTACCGTTATCCAAGGCTAATGCGTTAAAACTAATAGACATATTATTTTTGTTTAGACTAATAGTAATATAAGAATTTTTCTTTACTAAGCTTAGTTCTTGAACATTTTTTAAGGTTATTATCTTATCTTTTTTTATATTGTACTTACTCTCAAAAGCGTGTGCTTTAAAGTTTTGTAAAGGTTTTGTCATAAATTTATCTAATATTATACTCTTTTTTGTGATATTTACACTTGATAGCTCACTGTTTTTTTTAATTTTCTCTTTTGATACATATATTGGAAGCCTTGCATAAATATTGTAATTAAAAAATATTTTTTTATTTTTTAGTGTTTTGATACTTACTATATCTCTTCTTGAGAGATAGTTCTTTGCTTGTATGTAGATGCTATACTGGCTAGGTAGAGATGCTATATAACTTCTAGGTAAAACTTCCACTTTTGTTATGTTTATAATGTCATATTTTTCTAAATAATAATTTTTTATATATAAAGCAATTTTTGAAGTGTCAATAGGGCTTTTAATTATGAATTTAATATATTTACCTTTGGTAGTTATATCAGTGTAGCCATGTTTTTTTAATCTATTAAGCAACTCTGTTGTAGTGACCTTTTTTGTGTGCCTGCTTGGTGGTATTTTATAAAGAACTTCATCTTTTGAATAATTTTCAATTAAAGTAGAAATATATATGTCGTTTGAGTTTACATAGTATGTGTTTTTTAAAATATGATTTGCATAAACTTGAGAGATTAATAAAATGAAAAGAATAAACTTAGTTAGCATCTATATAAAGTTCCCCTCTTTTTAATGTGATTATATATAAAAAACTATTAATTAGTTTTTAAGTAATCTTATCAAGTCAGAAAACTTCTCTATTTTATAAGTTGCTTTTGAGAAATCGTGAGTTAAAGTAAAGTTGTTTTTAACTATCGCACACTCTATTTTGGCATTTACAGCAGAGTTTAAACCTCTTTGAGAGTCCTCTATGACTAGACATTCATTTCTTGTGGCAGAAAACTTTTTCATACCAGCTAGGTACGGATCAGGGTAGGGTTTTGCACGGGGGTACTCTTCTACACAAAGAGAGAAGTCCATAAACTTGATGATATCTCTGTTGTTGTGGATAAGGTCAAAATCTACTCTTCTTGATGTAGTTATAATTCCCATTTTATACTCTTTTTTTAGCTCTTGGAGGGTATCGATAACACCATCTATTTCAATGTATTCATTTTTTATAAACTCTCTATAGTAGACATCTCTTCTTGTTCTTTGCACATCTATAACAGACTGAGATATATTCTGTGCCTTAGCTATTTCCCAAGCAGTTCCACCCCTTGCCATGATCTCCATATATACATCAAAAGTAAGCTCTATGTCTATTTCGGCTAAAGCTATTACATTTGCCTCGTAATACCAGTTTTCAGTCTCGACTAAAACGCCGTCATTGTCAAATAGAAGAAATTTCTTTGTCATAGTAGCTATTCCTCTTTATTTTTTAGTTTACTTTATAAAATCTATAGTAAATGTAGCATATATCTGAAAAATTGAAACATCTATATTTAATAACGAAGAAAAAGTGTTTATTTATAAATTAAAAATAGGTGGTACCAGTAGCCGGACTTGAACCGGCACACTATTACTAGCGGGAGATTTTGAATCCTGAACTCAACCCCTAAAACAAGGGGTTTAAAGAGTCTCTGTGCAATAACTGTGCAGTAAGTAGTTAAAATTAAACTTAAAAATAGCTATTGAGCACCGTTAATTTATTATGTGCAATTATACATGAAATATTATTTACTTGAGTTTGTATTTTGATTTTTTTAAAGGTGGTACCGCTACTCGGACTTGAACCGAGAAGCCCGTAAAGGCGGCAGATTTTGAATCTGCTGAGTTTACCAATTTCTCCATAGCGGCATATGCTGAAAACTTGAAATGGAAGTATGCCAAAAGATACCTAAATATATTCATAAATGAATATATTTTCTTGTGTTGAAAATTTAAAGGTATAATGTATTAATAATTTAGAAGTGGATTTTTTTAAGTAAAGCATTTTATATAAGACTTATGCACTAAAAAATTCAACAAGAGGATCAAGGAGAAAATCTTGAGTCTTAGTTTTTGAATTTTATCTATTGACGGGGGAGGGATAAGAGGAATCTATTCTGCTTTAATTTTAAAAGAAATAGAAGATAAATTTAAAATCAAAATTCATGAGCATTTTGATTTAATAGCTGGTACAAGTACAGGTTCAATACTTGCGTCTGCACTTGCACTAGATATTCCATTAAGTGAAGCTATAGATTTATATAAAAATGAAGGCTCCCAAATATTTAACTTTCGTAAACTAGGGTTTATGGGATTGTTTAAAAGTCGTTATAGAAGTGATCATTTAAAAAAACTATTAGAAGAAAAATTTCAAAATAAAACATTGTCAGATTCTTCAATTAAAACAAGGCTCTTAATTCCGACAACTGATATATCCAATGGAGACGTTCATGTAATAAAATCATATTACATAAGTGAATTTAAACGTGATAAAGATAGAAAAATTCAAGACGCAGTTTTATCTTCTTGCTCTGCACCTCTATATTTTAATCCAATTAGAATGGAAAATTATGATTTAAAGTAAATTTTTTTAGGCTGAATAATTATTTTTTCTTATAGTTTAATAAATAATCATCAACCATTTTTAACTTCAAGCTTTTGCTTAATCCTCTGTGGATTTTAATGAGTATTTTCAATGGAGAAAAAGTTCCACCATCGAGAGTATTTGTTGTGTTTGGAATCTTGAAATTTTTATATTTATTTCTTGTAAAAAGATATGAAAGATTAGCTCTTAAACTTCTATATGCAGCTCTAACTTTTTGATGAGTGTAATATGATTTACCAGTATCATTATTGATACTTTTTTCTTCTATAAAATTTTTATATGTTTCATACCATTCATCAAGCTTTTTAGTAAATTTTTTTTCATTAGTTTGAGTGAGTCGATACATGATTTTCTTCAAATCTTTTCCAGCTTGTAGTCTTGGTCTTTTAGTTATATATCTTCTCACAGTCTTTGCCTGATGGAAGTGACACATTTGTAGTGGAAAGTCTTTAAAAACCTTTTGTAAGCCTCTTTTGCCATCTATTGTGACTGATAGAACTGTATAGCCAAGCTCTAAAAGTTGATTGAGTAATAGTTTATAGTCAGCTGATAGTTCACTTTGAATATGTTTGGATAAAAGTATCTCTTTGGTAATGTCATCTTTAAAAACTAGCGTTCCAAGTTTATCTTTGCGTTTGCCATAAAAAGTAGCATCACAGATAAGAACTATCGCTCTAGGTTTATGATATTTTATATTTGGTTCATATTCAAATATTTGCTTCTGAATCCATCGAGAACTTTTCTTATATTCCTCTGCTAAATCACTTAGTGTTTGTCTCTTATAAATATACTTTTTAAAAATAATTTCTTGTAATTTATCTGGTCGTCTTTTTGATGAAAAATAACTATTACAACTTGAGCATTTATATCTCTGAATTCCACCTAATTCACCATTTTTTTTAGTCTTTTTTGATGTACAGTGTGGACAGATTTTTGCATTTTTTTACAGCTCATTGTAAATAAAACCTTTTTAACCATTACTATACAGTAGTTTCAAGCACTTTTCAGCCTAAAAAATTTTACTTTAAATCGACTTTTTACTTAAAAGTAAATAACATTTTGGCGATATACTGTAATGGAACTTTTTTTGCTTAAATAAAGCAATATTAAGGTTTTATACAAATGGAGGTGCATTATGCGAATAACATCGGGTATGTATGACAAAAATATATATGAAACAAACAACTCAAAATTGAGTAATAAACTTTTTGATGTAAACAAGCAGATAGCATCTGGATTCAAAATTCAGTATGCAAAAGGTGATGTAAGAATATTTGCAGAAACGATGATGCTAGATAATGAGCTCTTTGGTTTAGAACAAATTATAAATAGTACTCAGAGTGGACATAAGATTTCAAATCAAACAGATGTTATTTTAAATGAGTTTACTAAAACTATGACTAGAATGAGGACTCTTTTGGTTAATGCAGCCAATGGTACACATAGTGATGCATCGTTAGATGCTATTGCTAATGAGTTAAGAGTAATTGAAGAGCATTTTAAAAATCTATCTAATACATCAATAAATGGACAGTATTTATTTTCAGGGACAGCTGTTGACATTAAGCCAATATCGTCTGATGGAAAATATCATGGAAATAATGGCTCATTAAAGTCATTTTTAGGTTCAGGCTCTCAGCAACAATATAATATATCTGGAGATCAGTTGTTTTTTGGGGAAGAAGTATTAACCAAAAGAAAGATAACAACGAATGTAGAGCAAAGTAATGTATCTAAAAAGTATGATTTTGCGACAGGAACTGACAATGAAACTATTTCTTCGCCACTGGCTAGCAAGGATACTATTCGTGATTTTATGGGAGATACAGATGATAACATAGACTCTATAACGAATAAGCATCATTTTTATTTAAGAGGAACAACTAGTAACGGCACTTCTTTTAAAAGCAAAATATCCATGAAAGATACAGATACAGTTGATGAGTTGTTAAGCAGAATAGGTCAGGCATATGGAAATACTGCAAATTTAAAGGTTGTTAATGTGTCACTAAATTCTTCTGGTCAAATTGTTGTAGAAGATAAAATTAAAGGTTCTAGTAAGCTTGACTTTCATATGGTTGGGGCGGTTGACTTTGATACAACTGGCGCAGATGCCGCAAATATTACAGATATAGATGATTTAGATTCTGGTGAAGCTAGTTTTAAAAATATTATGAATACTCTGAGTACTGGTGGTATCCCAGGCTTATATGTAAAAGAATTTATTAAGTCAGGTTTCACATCTGCTAGCACTGGCTCGAACCCAGCGGCAACAAATATTGAAGGTTTGCTTCATGACAGAACACAATTTAGTAAAGATGGTTCTAGATTATCTTCAAATGTATCTCAAATACTTAAAGATACAAATGCTTTTGCTAGTGATTCAACAAAATTACATGAAGTTTTTTCTGGTATTACATATAATACTGATGGAACTTATGCAAGTGGCTTAGATGGAAAAGTTTTAAAGCTCACGGGTGTTGATATTAATGGTTCAAACTATGATGTAGATATCAACCTTTCAGATGCTGGTTCAACTTTTAGTGTTGGTGGAAATACTTATGATATATTTAATGTGGCAAGTGTTAGAACTGGAACTCCAGCAGGAGACTTAACCTATAAACAATTAATGGATGTTGTAAATATGGTAGTTACAAATACTCTTCCAACAGCTTCTCCAGCTGGTACAGCAGCTCAATATGATGCAGCAGTTAAAGATGCTAATGCAAAAGGAGGTACATTTTTAAGTAGTGATGGAAAAATTAATTTTAAAGAGTTAGGTTCAACAAGTACAGAAGCAAAATTATCTCTTTATGATTCAAATAGTGATGATTTTTCTGGTGCAGCATCTGTTGGATCTTTTAACTCAAACAATGCTTTAACTATTCGCGACCCTAAAACAGATTTTTTCAAGCAACTAAATAAGATGATTACAGCTGTAGAAGATCATAAAGTATATCCAGATGCTTCTGATGGCAGTCCAAGGAATGCAGGAATAGAGAATGCACTTACTATGATTGATGATTTACAAAATCATATTAGCAGATCTCACGCTATGGTTGGATCACAATCGAATGCACTTAAATCATCTCTTGGAAGAACAAAACTTATAAAAATAAGCACACAGACTTTGCGTTCGCAAGTTTTAGATACAGATGCGGCAGAAGCCGCGCTTACATTAAAAAAACTAACTATAAATTATGAAGCTATGCTGTTAACAGTTGGAAAAGTATCAAAACTTAGTTTAGTTAATTATTTGTAGAATTTTTGGCTATACTTCAATTTATTAAACAACTATCTATATTTTAAAGGCGAAGGTAATTTGAAAGAAACCATATTTATTGCTACATTTGGAATCATAATCTATTTAAGTTTTGCCACTATATTCGGACATAGTGGTCTTATAGGAAGTTATGGTGTTGCTTTTTCAACATATAACCATTTGTATTTTGGATATGTTTCTTTTGTCTATTTACTTTTATTTTTGTTACCGTTATATTTTTTATACAAAAATCCTTCGTTTAATATTCGTAAATTTGAGCTTGGAATTGCCTCTTTTTTAATACTATTTTCTTTTCTTTTAGCACAATCAATGCTTGTTCAAAATGAGTTTAGAGGAAAAATAGGTGCGGATTTTACCGACTTTTTATCTCCATATATAGGTCTTTTAGGACTTTGGATTTTTTGGTTTATTATTACATCTGTTTCAGTGCTTCTACTTGCAAATAAAAGTATGAAAGAACTCGCTTCAATATTAAAAGTAAAAGTAAAAAAAGAAAAGTCAATTGATAATATTATAGAAGAGAACAACACAAGCAGCGAGTATGATGAACCAGCTTATTTGCGACAAAATGAGAATAAAAAACTTATTCAAGCTCAAGAAAAAGAGCAAGTGATGGAAGTTAAAAAGGTTTCTAAAGAAAAACATACAAATACTATTTTAGATATTGCACTAAAAGTAAAAGAGCAAAAAAATGCTTTAATTGTAGATGAGCTAGAAGAAAATACTAAATTATTAGAAAGTATTGAAAAAGGTAAAGTTGAAAAACCAAAAAACTTTACTCTTCCGTCTGTCGATTTTTTGCAAAAAGCAGATATTACAAAACATAATATTGATGAAAGTGAGCTAGATGATAAGATACGCTATTTAATAGAAAAATTAGCTCATTTTAAGATAGATGGAGATGTTGTTAGAACTTATGCTGGACCTGTTGTATCTACTTTTGAGTTTAAACCGGCAGCAAATGTAAAAGTTAGTAAAATATTAAATTTGCAAGATGATTTAGCGATGGCTTTATCAGCTGAAACAATTCGTATTCAGGCACCTATACCTGGAAAGGATGTTGTGGGTATTGAAATACCAAATGATAGTGTAGATACTATTTATTTGAGAGATTTGCTTGATTCTAAACTTTTTAAAGACTCATCTTCACCACTTACAATCGCACTTGGAAAAGATATTGTTGGAAAACCTTTTGTAACAGACCTTAAAAAGCTTCCACATCTTCTAATTGCTGGTACAACAGGAAGTGGTAAAAGTGTTGGTATTAATGCAATGATTTTATCACTTCTATACAAAAATTCGCCTGATCAACTTAGACTTTTAATGATTGACCCTAAGATGCTTGAGTTTTCTATTTATAATGATATTCCACATCTTCTTACTCCTGTGATAACAAAACCAAAACAAGCAATAGTAGCTTTAAATAATATGGTTAGTGAGATGGAAAGACGCTACGAAATGATGGCTGAGACAAGAACTAAAAATATAGAAAACTACAACGAAAAAGCAAAAAAGGAAGGTGGAGAATCATTTCCATATATTGTTGTTATAATAGATGAGTTAGCAGATTTAATGATGACAAGCGGTAAAGAAGTTGAACATTCAATAGCAAGACTTGCTCAAATGGCAAGAGCATCTGGAATTCATTTGGTAGTTGCTACTCAAAGACCATCTGTTGATGTTGTAACTGGACTTATAAAAGCAAACTTACCATCTAGAATATCGTATAGAGTAGGGCAAAAAGTTGATTCTAAAATCATTTTAGACCAGATGGGTGCTGAGTCATTATTGGGACGAGGGGATATGCTTTTTACTCCACCTGGCTCAACTGGTTTAGTGCGTCTTCATGCTCCATGGAGTACAGAAAAAGAGATAGAAGATATAGTTGAGTTTATTAAGTCACAAAGAGAACCTAGCTATGATAAAAGCTTTCTGTTGGAAGATACTCTTGAAACAAG
Source organism: Sulfurimonas sp. (assembly GCF_029027405.1). NCBI lineage: Bacteria > Pseudomonadati > Campylobacterota > Epsilonproteobacteria > Campylobacterales > Sulfurimonadaceae > Sulfurimonas > Sulfurimonas sp. The sequence goes on along the minus strand of NZ_CP093396.1, from coordinate 1,543,595 downwards.
TGAATTTAAAAGTGAATCATACGAAGAGTTAGATTCCTTATACAATGAAGCAAAACATGTGATACTTACAGATAGAAAAACATCTATTTCCTACCTGCAACGAAAATTACAAATAGGCTACAATCGTTCAGCAAGAATTATAGAGCAACTTGAGGGCGAAGGTATCTTGTCTACTACAAACGCAAAAGGTGTTCGAGAAATTTTATAAAATATTTAAAAATATTTAAAAATATTTAATTTAATTTAATTTAATTTTATGTTACTATTCTTAACATATTTAAAAGTAAAGCTACTATAAGTAACACTAATTATTCCTACTCTCATAATTTGGCTATAATCCCTCTATAAATTTAAACATAAGGATTATTATGGCGTTTATTGAAGACTATAAAACACATACAGCACAGAGAGGGGCAGAGGGTGTTCCACCATTAGCTTTAACTGCTGAGCAGACAGCAGAACTTGTTGAATTATTGAAAACTTCACCAATTGTGGAGGAAGATTATTTAATGGATATATTTGAAAATAAAATTCCAGCTGGTGTTGATGATGCTGCTTATGTAAAGGCTGCATTTTTAAATGATGTAGTCCAAGGAAAAGCTCCTTGTGACGCTATAAATGCTGTGAAAGCATGTGAAATCTTAGGTTTAATGCTTGGTGGTTTTAATGTAACTCCATTGGTTGAAGCACTTAAGCTTGATTCTGATGTTGCAGATGCTGCAGCAGAGCAACTTAAAAATACAATCTTAGTATATGATGTGTTTAATGATGTGAAAACATTAATGGACACAGGTAACGCTAGAGCTAAAGAAATTATTGAGTCTTGGGCAAACGGTGAATGGTTTACTAATAAGCCTGCAATGTCTAAAGAAATCACTGTAACAGTATATAAGATTCCAGGTGAAACAAATACTGATGATTTATCTCCTGCATCTGAAGCTTTTACGAGGGCAGATATTCCTGTTCATGCAAAAGCATTTCTAGTAAGCAGAATGGAAAATCCATTAGAAACTATGGAAAAACTAAAAGAAAAAGGTCACCCATTAGCATATGTTGGTGATGTTGTGGGTACCGGTTCTTCTCGCAAATCTGGCATTAACTCTGTTCAATGGCATATGGGTGTTGATATTAAAGGTATTCCAAATAAAAGAACAGGTGGTATCGTTATTGGTGATATTATTGCTCCAATTTTCTTTAATACAGCAGAAGATTCAGGATGTATCCCTATTCAAGCACCAACTTCAGAACTAAATACGGGTGATGTTATCACAGTTAAACCATTTGATGGTACAATTGAAAAAGATGGAAAAGTAGTTTCTACTTATGAAATCTCTCCAAATACTCTTCCAGATGAAATGAGAGCTGGTGGTCGTATTCCGCTTATTATTGGAAAAGGTTTAACCGCAAAAGCTAGAGAAGCATTAGGCTTAGATGTAGGAGATTTATTTATGACTCCTTCACAACCTGCAGATAATGGTAAAGGTTATACACTAGCACAAAAAATGGTTGGTCGTGCTTGTGGTGTTGAAGGTATTAAACCAAATGTTTACTGTGAGCCAATTGCGACAACTGTTGGTTCTCAAGATACAACAGGTCCAATGACAAGAGATGAAGTAAAAGAACTTGCTGCTCTGAATTTTGGCGCAGATATGGTTATGCAGTCATTTTGTCATACTGCTGCTTATCCAAAACCAGCAGACATCAATCTTCAACATACTCTTCCAAAATTTTGGACTGAAAGAAAAGGTTTTATTCTTCGTCCAGGTGATGGAGTAATTCACTCTTGGTTAAATAGACTTTGTATGCCAGATACTGTAGGTACAGGTGGAGATTCACATACTCGTTTCCCAATTGGTATCTCTTTTCCAGCTGGTTCAGGTCTTGTCGCATTTGCAGGTGTTACAGGTATGATGCCTCTTACTATGCCAGAATCTGTACTTGTTAGATTTAAAGGTAGTTTGCAACCAGGTATCACTCTTCGTGATATGGTTAATGCTATTCCTTACCAAGCTATTAAAGATGGTTTATTAACTGTTGCTAAAGCGGGTAAGAAAAATATTTTTGCTGGTCGTGTTTTAGAGATTGAAGGTCTTCCAGATTTAAAAGTTGAACAAGCTTTTGAGCTTTCAGATGCTTCAGCGGAGCGTTCAGCAGCAGCATGTGCTGTTAGTCTTAATAAAGAACCAATTATTGAGTATTTAGAGTCAAACATAGTGCTAATTGAAGAGTTAATTGCTCAAGGTTATCAAGATGCAGCAACTCTACAAAGAAGAGCTGATAAAATGAAAGCATGGATTGCTAATCCTGAACTTTTAAAAGCTGATAAAGATGCAGAGTATGCAGCTATAATCGAAATAGATATGGATAAGATCACTGAGCCTCTTTTAGCTTGTCCAAATGATCCAGATGATGTTAAGTCGTTAAGTGAAATTCATGCGCAGGGCATGCACACAAAAATTGATGAAGTATTTGTTGGTTCATGTATGACAAATATTGGTCTTTTTAGAGCTGCTGGTGAGATTCTTAAAGGTGAGGGTGCAGTTGCAAACAAGCTTTGGATTTGTCCTCCAACTAAGATGGATGAGAAAACTCTTCAAGAAGAGGGTTATTACTCTGTATTTGGTATGGCTGGAGCTAGAACTGAGATTCCTGGTTGTTCTTTATGTATGGGTAATCAAGCTTCGGTTGCTGTTAATGCTTATGTATTCTCAACTTCAACAAGAAACTTTGATAACAGATTAGGTAAAGGTTCTCAAGTTTATCTTGGTTCTGCTGAACTTGCAGCTGTTGTAGCTCTTAAAGGTGCATTACCTTCAGCATCTGAGTATCTTTCAATGGTTGAAAATAAAATCAAACCAGAAATGACTGATGAGATTTATAAATATCTTAACTTTAACAAAGTTAGTAAAGACGAACTATCTGCAATGATTAAATAAAAAAAGGGCAAAGCCCTTTTTTTTAATCTCTTATAACATCAAATTCTAAAGGGTACTTTGGAATAAATATCTCATTATTAATCTTTTTATTTTGTTCCTGATTACTAAAAATTATTTTTACATTATTTTCAAACTCATCAATATATGAAATTGATTTAATAATCTCTTTTTCTATAATAATTGTAAATTTTGATTCTCTATATTTTGCTTCATAAGTATTTTTATTGATTTGTTTGGCACTCTTGAGTATTTTAAAAAAATCAAAATCAGATTTTATATTTCTTATAATAACCTGTTCTATCTCTGGTTCTACAACAACAACTCTAAAGCTGTTTATATATACATTTTTTTTTATTGGTTTTTTGTAGTTCCAAAGAGCATTTTGTGGCTTTGAAGCTATGATTTGTCCTCTATAAACTAAAGACTTGTTCTTTTCATCTGTTATGGTTTGTGTGAAGTTTGCCTTGAATGATTTTAGTGTATCAATAGAGGCAAAACTTAGTGTTGAAGATAGAAGTAGAGTTAAAATATATTTCATAAAATTCCTTGTTTTAGAAATTATATCAAATTTATGCAAACTGTAATTATTACTATGCTAGAATGAGGGCAATTTCAGTGGCAACTATATAGTATATTATATAGTTGCCTATATTAAGGTAAGCGAATGCTACAAGCATTAATGGGTAAGATTTTTGGTACTTCAAATGATCGAGAATTGAAAAAATATTCAACAAGAGTTAAAAAAATAAATGCACTAGAAGCTCAATATGAGGCTTTAAGTGATGATGAATTAAAAAAAGCATTTGATGAGATAAGAGATGCTGTTAAAAATAAAGAGAAAACTTTAAATGATGTACTTGAGGATTCTTTTGCTATTACTAGAGAAGTAAGTAAGAGAGTTTTAGAGATGAGACACTTTGATGTTCAGTTGATCGGTGGCATGGTTTTACATGAAGGTAGAATAGCTGAGATGAAAACAGGTGAGGGTAAAACACTTGTTGCGACATTGGCTATTGTTTTAAATGCACTTAGCTCAAAAGGTGTTCATCTAGTCACCGTAAATGATTACTTAGCATCTAGAGATGCTACAGAAATGGGTGTTTTGTATAATTATTTAGGTTTTACTGTTGGTACTGTTCTTGAAAGTAATGCAACTCCAGAAGAAAAAATACAAGCATATAAGTGTGACATAACATATGGAACAAATAACGAGTTTGGATTTGATTATTTGAGAGATAATATGAGCTATTCAGCGGATCAGATGGCTCAAAGAAATCATAATTTTGTAATTGTTGATGAAGTTGATAGTATTTTAATTGATGAGGCAAGAACACCACTTATTATTTCTGGACCAACAAATAGAACGATGCAAGACTATGCAGATGCTAATGGCATAGCTCTAAAGCTAACAAAAGATGAGCATTTTACGGTTGATGAAAAAGACAAGGTAGTTCTTATTACAGAAGATGGAATTACTAAAGCAGAAGAACTTTTTGGGGTTGAAAATCTTTATAGTGTTGAAAACTCATCTTTGCCCCATGCTCTTGATCAAGCACTTAAAGCAAACTACTTGTTTGAAAAAGATGTTGATTATGTAGTTAATAGCGGTGAAGTTGTCATTGTTGATGAATTTACAGGAAGACTTAGTGAAGGTCGTCGTTTTAGTGAAGGACTTCATCAAGCACTAGAAGCAAAAGAAAAAGTTGAGATTAAAGAAGAAACTCAAACTCTAGCAGATATTACATTTCAAAACTACTTTAGAATGTATGATAAACTAGCTGGTATGACTGGAACAGCAGAAACAGAAGCTACTGAGTTTACTCAAATATACTCACTTGATGTTGTTTCTATACCTACAAATATACCAATCACAAGAGCAGATTTAAATGATTTAATTTATAAAACAGAAGAAGAAAAATTTACTGCTGTTATAGAAACAATTAAAAAATTATCTAAAACAGGTCAACCAATATTAATAGGTACTGCATCTATAGAAAAATCTGAAGATTTACACGATGTATTAAAGAAAGAAAAAATTGCTCATACTGTTTTAAATGCTAAAAACCACGAACAAGAGGGTGAAATCATTAAAAATGCTGGTGTTAAAGGTGCTGTAACTATTGCAACTAATATGGCAGGTCGTGGTGTTGATATCAAAGTAAATGCTGAAGTAACAGAACTTGGTGGTTTATACATAGTAGGTACTGAACGGCATGAAAATCGCCGTATTGACAACCAACTTCGTGGTCGTAGTGGTAGACAAGGCGATGCCGGAACTACCCAATTTTATCTATCACTAGAAGACAACTTACTTCGTATTTTTGGAAGCGATAAGATAAAATCTATTATGGAAAGATTAGGCGTTGAAGATGGAGAGTTTATAGAGTCTAAAATGGTTACTCGTGCGGTTGAAAAAGCTCAGAAAAAAGTTGAAAATATGCACTATGAGGGTAGAAAGCAGATTGTTGAATACGATGATGTTGCAAATGAACAAAGAAAAATCGTATATAAATTTAGAAATCAGCTTTTAGATTCGGACTTTGATATAATTGAGAAGATTGATGAAGTTAGAGTTGAGTATGTTGACAATATTTTAAATAACTGTGATATTTTTGATGGTGGAGCAAGAGAAGACTTTAACCTTAAGAAGCTACTTGAAGTTGTAAAAGAAGAGATAAATCTTGATCTAATTTTACAAGATTATGAATCTTTAGATTTTGAAGAACTTCAAGAAAAAATTACAACTGAAATTAAAAAATCATACAATGATAAAATGAGTGTTTTAGAAGAAGATATACAGCATGAAATAGCAAGAGAATTGTATTTAAAAGAGTTAGATAATGCGTGGAGAGAGCATCTATACTCTATGGATACTATGAAAACAGGCATTAGACTTCGTGCATACAATCAAAAAGACCCTCTTGTTGAGTATAAAAAAGAGAGTTATAATCTTTTTACTGAACTTATAAAAGATATTAAATTCAACACTATTAAAACTCTTCAAATTATTCAGTTTAGAATGGAAGCACCAGAAGATGAAGCAGCCGAGGTTGCTCAGCAGTTAGAACTACAAAGAAAACTTGATGAAGCCGCAAGAGAACTTAACCATAAATCAAAAGACAATGAAAAAATCAGCGTTAAAAAAATATCAAGAAATGAACCTTGTCCTTGTGGAAGTGGAAAAAAATATAAGCAATGTTGCGGTAAAAGCGGACCAAAAAAAGGTGCCTTTGCTTCTTGAATAAATCAATAGTACAATATCTTGTCAAGCGTTTCTTACGATTTGACAAGGATCAACCTTTTATATTTCTATCAGCCTTACTAGCATTTTTAGGTATTACTCTCGGCGTAATGGTACTTTTAATTGCTATGGCTTTGATGAATGGTTTTGATAAAGAATTTAAGAAAAAACTAACTATTATGAACTATCCACTTACAATTATTCCAAAATTTTATGGCGCAGTAAATGAAAATCTCCTAATTGACTTAGAGTCAAAGTTTCCAAATTTAAAATTTAGCCCCTATGTTCAGTCAGCTGTAATGGCAAGAAGTGGAAGAAATTTAGAAGGTGGATACATCTTCGGTGTGAATTTTGAAGATGAAATTAAAGTAAATAGTATCTTAGCAAAAGCTATAAAAAATAGTAAATATTCGAAATTTGATGTATTGATTGGTAAAAGCTTAAAAGAAGAGTTTAATGTTTTTATAGATGATAGACTAATGTATATCTTTACAAATGTTGAACCAGGAGGCTTGTCTATAACACCAAAAATAAAAAGATTCAAAGTAAAAGGTATTTTTGATTCTGGGCTTAGTGCGTATGATAAGGCATATAGCTATACTACTCTAGCATCTATGCAGACAATGCTACACATTCCATCAAATCAATATGATGGAATTCATATTTTTTCAGAAAATCCTCATGATGATATTTTAAAAATAAAAAAAATATTGCCAATTAATGTTACTGTAAAAGGATGGTGGGAGGATAATGTTAATTTTTTTGCGGCATTAGAGTTGGAAAAAGCCTCATTATTTATAGTATTAATGCTTATTATCCTTATAGCATCTATAAATATAATTTCTTCATTACTAATGACAGTTATGAATAGACGAAGTGAAATTGCTCTTCTTTTATCACTTGGTGCAACGACAGGAGAGATTAAAAAAGTATTTTTATACCTTGGCATTGCAATAGGTATAACAGGAATATTTTCAGGTGTAATATTTGGTATGGGAGGTTTATGGATTTTGAGTAATTTTGATATTGTTTCTTTACCAAAAGATGTTTATCCAACAACTACCTTACCTTTAGACTTAAGTATAAAAGATTTTTTCCTTATTGTAAGCGGTGCATTTGTTATTGTAATTGCTTCTTCATTTTATCCAGCAAAAAAAGCAAGTGAAGTCGATATCTTAACTGTATTAAGAAATGAATAAGCTAGTTGTTTTTATTATCATCTTTGCTCTCAAATAGATGAAATGGAAGCATAAGTGTTCTCCATAAAATATTAAATGGGGCAATAATAATATCTTGGACGATTAAACTTTTTATATCAGGGTCACTTAGTTTCCCACTAATATTCATCGAGGTAGATATCGTATCTTTATCCAAAAGTATAAAACCAACAATCGGAATTTTTGCAAGATTACTACCTAGGTCTGTTTTTAAATTTAAATTTAAATCTATGGTGTCATTTTTAATATTTGCACTACCTTTACCAACGATATTCATCTCCTTAGAATTAAGAGAAATATTTTTTATATCTATATCACCGTTTTTAGAATAAAAATGCATATAAGCACTTTTTACTTCTAAGCCTTTTTTGCTATATCCAGGAAGTGAAAAAGTCACAAGAGATGGAATTGTATTTATAAAAGCAAGTATATTATTTAAAATTTTATAATCAATTACTGTGGTTTTTTTTATGTGCAGAAGACCATCGTATTCTTGTGTTGAGCCAGCCATAGAAAACGAGAGTGTTCCATCTTTGAATTTTGACAGAGCAAACAAGTTTTCCATAAATTTATCATTAAAGTTTTCTCCAAAAAAATAAAACTTTTTATTCTTAAGTTCAAAGCCGGCATTTGCATCTTTATATTTTAACTGAGCATTTACAACATTATTAAAATATTGTAACTCTATATCATCAGAAATAGCATGCCTATCTTTTGAAATATAAATATAAGAGTTTTGCGCATTAAAGATAATATTCTTACCTTTTTTAGAACCTGATTCTCTGTCATTAAAATATCTTAAAACTTCATTTATATTAATTCCAATATTCTTAGCTTTGACTTGAATATCTTTACTTACAACTATATCTATTGTTTTATTAATATTAAGAATAATATTTTTTGTCTTGTCATCAATTTCACCTTTTATTATATAGTTTTGTATAGGATTATTATTTAAAACAAGAAGTTTATAGGGATAGTTTGTTATAGCTGAAAATTGTATATTTTTTTGATTGCTTCTTTTACTAAGAGAAAAGTTTCCATTACTTATATTGTAATCCTTTAAAAGTTTTGATTTAATTGCAAAATTATCAATAGAATTGAATTTCAACTTCCATCTATTTTCTTTAAGAATAAAATACATATCAAGTTTTTTTGAAGTAATTTTAGTTTTCTTTTTATTAGATGTAAAATCTAATCTTATAGCCTCTTTAGAAGAAAAAATTTCTCCTAAATCTTTATTTTTAAATTTTAAATTTTTTAAATTAATAACACCATTTTCATCTTTAAAAGAAAACTTAGCATCAAAGCGAGTGCTTGCAAATTCATCTATTTGCAATGAAGCATCTATAATTTTAAATTTTTTATCATTTATTTCTATTTTGGTATCTCGAAGTAGGTAGTTAAGACTATTAGCATCGAACCTAATGGTTTCTTTAATTTCAATATTAACCTTTTTGTCATATTGTATTTTTAGTGAAGCACTTGATTGATCCATCTTTATATCAGATAGGATAAAACTTAATAAATCAATATTTAGATTAATTTTAATTGGATTAAGCGAAAAGGTACCAGAAGTGTACGCAGTTGCTAAACTTCCCACCTTTATGTATGTTGTTGGTATATGAGCAACAAGAGTATCTATATTAAAAAGAAGAGTGGTTTTATCTAACTCTATTGTTTTACCTTTGTACAACCATTTTGATTTTTTTACATTTATTGTGTCTTGTTTTTTTGATATTTTATAGAGTATCTTTAGCGGTGTCTTTGTTTTTTTCAGTTTTAAATCTATATCTTTAAAATTCACATCTAAAACATCGAAGTCTATATATCCTTCTTTTTTACTAGCATTAAAATTAACATCGACATTTGCTGTTGCTATATCTTTGTATTTAGAGTACATTTTTCTAATTTTAATATCATAGTTATCTAAAAAAATATGTGCATTAAATATATCTATGTCTAGTCCCAAATAATGAAAATTTGCTTTTTTTGTATAGAAACTTCCTTTTGCTGTAACATCAATATTTCTTAATCCTACTTCAATTTTTAAGTCCGTATCGACACTACCTTTATTTTGTAAAAAGGGCAGGTTGATTTTATAAGTATTTAAAAGGTGCAAGAGGTCCTTGTTTACTTTCGCGTTAAAAAGTAGGTGAATAGTTAAAAGTTCTTCTTTCTTTGAAAAATCTATTTTAAGCCAACTCTTGTTTAGGTGAAAGTTGTATTGATATGTCTTTTTTGGTCTTATAAAAAGGATAGAGTTTTTAAATTCTAATTCTGTTTTTTTTGATAAAACAGGCTCAAGAGAAGTGTTGTAAGTATACTCTAGGTCATGAATATCAGCCCTTACTTGTAGGTTATTTAGAGCACCTTCTATATTGTTGTAGTTTATCCAACCATGGGCATATTGAATTTCTACTCTTGACATCTTTATTGCATCGCGCACCCAGTACTGTACCTCATTTGGAATACTTAACATATTTACTACATGTGTGATATTTTTAATACCTTTTTCGGAAGTTACTTTATAAAAAAGTTGTTTTTTGTTGGCTAAGGCATAGACTTTAAGTTTTATATCTTCATTAATGTTTACATTTAAATATGAAATCAACTCACTGTTGTCATGCCCCTTAAAGATTATATTTCCATTTATATTTATATTTCTTTGAAGGTCTTTAAATTCATTTATTTTTGCGTTGAAGAAACCAGATTCAAAAAAAAGTGAACTTTTTAAAGAAAAATACTTGGATGATGCATACAAAAAGCCATCTTGTCCATCTAGGTATTTAAATGAAGCTTCTATTTCGTTAAAGTGTATTTTATTTATCTCTATTTTTTCAAACCAATTGTCAAAAAGAAAAAGCGCCTTAAATAATTTATCTGCTTCAGCAATATCTATTTTATTTTTATTTGAATCTTTAATTATTTTAATATTTTGAATGCTAATACTTAGTTTTTCATTCCATTTTATGTATAATTTGTTAATATGAATATTTGGTAGTGAAATTTTTTGAATGTAAAGACCATTTTGTAGTAGTATAAATAAAATAGAAAGTGTGAGAAAAATGAATAATAAAGCGCTAACAATAATAAAGTGGATTTTTGAAATTGTATTAATAATTACTTTATCGTTCATGTACTACCTAAATCAGCCTGTTCAAACCCAAAAAGTTGTTTATATTTCTCAAGGGTCTATTAATCAGATTATAACACAACTTAAGAGCAGAAATTACAATGTTTCAAAATTAGATTCTTTGCTTTTAAGAATCATTGGTTCTCCACAGAGTGGATGGATTGAGATAGGAGAAAATTCAATTTTAAGAGGTGACTTTTTATATAAGATATCTCATGCAAAAGCAGCTCTTCAAAACATAACACTAATCCCCGGAGAAACAACTTATATTTTTCTAAAGCAAATCTCACATAAATTAAATTTAGATTTTCAAACATTACAAAAAGAATATTCAAAGCAATGTTCACAAAAAGAGGGTGCCTTAGTTCCAAACACATATAAATTACCAATAGGTATTTCAGAGAAGGAATTAATAAAAATATTTTTATATAACTCACATAAGCAGATGAAAGAGCTATCTATAAAATTGTTTGGTACATATAATGAAAAAAAATGGTTTCATTTTGTATCAATAGCATCTATCATACAAAAAGAATCTGCAAATATAAAAGAGATGCCCCTTGTTAGTTCTGTGATTTATAACAGAATTAAAAAAGGTATGAGATTACAAATGGATGGAACTCTAAATTATGGTAAATATTCTCATATAAAAATAACTTCAAAAAGAATTAGAGAAGACAATAGTATTTATAATACATACAAAAATAGGGGTATTCCAAAGGTTCCTGTATGTAATGTTAGCTTCGATGCAATTAGAGCTGCTGTATTTCCAGCCAAAACAAACTATCTTTATTTTATGAAATCAAAGAGTGGAGGACATGATTTCTCATGTAACTATTCTACCCATTTACGCAATATAAAGCATGTTACAAAACGAAACACTATAAAAAAATAATGAAATCTTTTTAATCTCCTTAATCAAATATTATTTATCTTAGTGGTATTATTCTGTTATAAAAAATATTAAACCTAAGGATAGAAAATGTCAAAAATTATTTGGACGAAAATTGATGAAGCTCCAGCTTTAGCAACTTATTCATTATTGCCGATTGTAAATGCTTTTACTCAAGCAGCAGGAGTTGAAGTAGAAACTAAAAATATTTCATTAGCAGGTAGAGTTTTATCTAAGTTCCCTCAAAACTTAACAGATGCTCAAAAAATTGAAGATGAACTATCTAAGTTAGGAGAAATAGTACTTCAACCTGATGGAAACATTATCAAGCTTCCAAATATCTCTGCATCTATTCCTCAACTTATAGCATGTATTACAGAACTTCAGGGACAAGGTTATGATATTCCAAATTATCCTGAATCTCCTCAAACAGGTGAAGAAAAAAGTATTCAAGCTACTTACTCTACTTGTTTAGGTTCAGCAGTAAACCCAGTTCTTCGTGAAGGAAACTCAGATAGAAGAGCTGCTGTTGCAGTTAAAAACTTCGCAAAGAAAAATCCTCATAGATTAAAAGCATTTTCAAAAAACTCTAAAGCTTCTGTGGCTCACATGGAAAGTGGAGATTTTTATGGTAATGAGCAATCAATTGTAAAATCTGGTGCTGGAAGTGTAAGAATCGAATTGAATGGTAACTTATTAAAAGAATTAACTGATATTCAAGATAAAGAAATCTTAGATGCTACATTTATGAGCGTTTCTGCTTTAAGAGATTTTTTACAAAAAACAATTACCGAAGCAAAAGAGGAAGGTGTCCTTTGGTCACTACACCTAAAAGCTACAATGATGAAAGTTTCTGATCCTATCATGTTTGGTCATGCAGTTGAAGTATTCTTCAAAGATGTATTTGCTAAATTTGGTGCTGATTTAGATAGTGTTGGATACAACTCTAACCTAGGTCTTGGTGATTTATATAAAAAACTAGATAGTTTACCTGCTGATAAAAAAGCTCAAATTGAGCAAGCAATAATGGATGTTTATCCTACTCAACCATCTATTGCTATGGTTGATTCTTCTAAGGGTATTACAAACTTACATGCTTCTAACGATGTGATTATAGATGCTTCTCTTCCTGTTGTTGTAAGGGATGGCGGTCAAATGTGGAATAGTGATGATAAGCTTGCTGAGTGTGTTGCAGTAGTTCCAGATAGATGCTACGCAACTATGTACAAAGTATGTATTGAAGATTGTGTTGCAAACGGTCAGTATGATGTTACAACAATGGGTTCAGTTTCAAATGTTGGACTTATGGCACAAAAAGCTGAAGAGTACGGTTCTCACCCTACAACTTTTGAAATCTCAGAAGCTGGAACTGTTAAGGTTTTAGATAGAGATGGCTCAGAACTTATGAGTTTTGATGTTGAAAAAGGTGATATTTGGAGAATGTCTAGATCTAAAGATATTCCTATTAGAGATTGGGTAAGACTTGCTGTTGAAAGAGCTAGGATTGAAGGTGTTCCTGCTGTATTTTGGTTAGATGAAAATAGAGCCCATGATGCTAATATGATTAAAAAAGTAAATGAGTATTTAAAAGATCATGATACTTCTGGATTAGATCTTCCAATAATGACACCTGCAAAAGCTATGACTTACTCACTAGCTAGAATTAGAAAAAGTGAGAACACTATTTCTGTTTCTGGAAATGTACTTCGTGATTATTTAACTGACCTTTTCCCAATTTTAGAGCTTGGAACATCAGCAAAAATGCTTTCTGTAGTTCCTCTTATCAATGGTGGTGGGCTTTTTGAAACGGGTGCAGGTGGATCAGCACCTAAACATGTTGAACAGTTTTTAAAAGAAGGACATCTTAGATGGGATTCTTTAGGTGAGTTTTTAGCTTTAGCTGAATCTTTACGCTTTATATCACAAAAAAATGATTCTAAAGATCTTAGTGTAGTTACTGCCGCTCTTGACGAGGCAAACAATAGTTACTTAGATAATAATAACGCACCATCTAGAAAATGTGGTGAAAATGATAATAAAGCTTCTCACTTTTTTATTGCTCAATATTGGGCAGATGCTTTAGCAAATCAAACAGACGATTCCGCACTTGCTACAAAGTTTGCTCCTATTGCCAAAGCACTAAAAGAAAATGAAACTAAAATTCTTGCTGAATTACAATCAGTTGAAGGTAAAGCTCAAGATATTGGTGGATATTTTAATCCAGATGTCGCCAAAGCTGAAGCTTCAATGCGTCCATCAGCTATATTAAATTCTATTATAGATTCAATATAGCTTTAAGGGTATACTAAAATTAAAAGGAGGTACCATGAGAGGAAAAAGAGTAGGAATAGTCGGTGTCGGTAATGTTGGTTCATCAGTTGCTTATTCTTTAGCTATGAGTGGTTCTTGTCATGAAGTAATAATAAGAGCTATTGAAGTGGATAAAGCACGAGGTAAGGCTTTGGACCTATCTCAAGCTGCTCAAGCTGCTAGAAAACATACTGTTATTACAGTGGCTGAAACATTAGAAGATGTAAAAGATTGTGATGTAGTAGTTATTACAGCTGGAAGTCCTAGACTTCCAGGTATGAGTAGAGATGATTTATTAATTAAAAATGCTACTATCATGAGAGAAGTAATGAGTGTTATAAAAGTTTCTTCTCCAAATGCAGTTATTATCCCAGTTACCAATCCCTTAGATGCAATGGTATATGTAGCACTTAAAGAAACAGGTTGGGATAGAAGCAGGGTTCTTGGAATGGCAGGTATTTTAGATAGTGCTAGAATGGCTCACTTTGTTTATGAAAAACTTGGTTATGGAGCAGGGCAAATAAGATGTTCTGTGATGGGTGGTCATGGCGATGATATGGTTCCTCTTCCTAGATTTTCTACTGTAGCAGGTGTTCCTCTAACTGATCTTTTAACTTGGGATGAGATAAATGAGATTGTTGAAAAAACTAGAAAAGGCGGAGCAGAAATAGTTGGACTACTTAAAGATGGAAGCGCTTACTATGCTCCTGCTAAGTCAACAGCTCTTATGGTGGAAGCTGTTCTTACTGATATGAAACAGATATATCCATGTGCAGTAATGCTTGATGGAGAATATGGATATGAACAAGTTGTAACAGGGGTACCTGTTATGATTGGAGCTCGTGGCGTTGAAAAAGTCATTGAGGCGAACCTAAATGATGATCAGGACAGAAAATTTGCCAAATCTATTGGAAGTGTAAAAGAGCTTATTGACACTTTATACTCAAGTGGTTTTTACAGCTAAATATAGTTAAGTTGTCATTAATGACAACTTAATATAACAAAATAAAATAATCTATATCTTTCGTTTCAATAGGTAACAAAAAAATCCTATTTCTATTACTTTCCCTTTTTAAATATAAGTTTAATTTATATTTTGATATCTTAACATGTTTTTAAAATTTAAGCGAATTATGGAGTGCTAAATGGATAATATTTCAACAGATGTGCTTATTGTTGGTGGAGGACCCTCTGGTCTTGCAACAGCAATCGCTTTGGCGGACAAGCTAAAGCAACGAGGTAAAGACAAAAGAATAATGCTAATTGAAAAGGGAAGTTCAATTGGTTCTCATATACTCTCTGGGGCTGTCATTAGACCACAAGTATTTAGAGATTTATTAACAACTGGAGAGTTTGATGGAATTCCATTTGATTCAAAAGTTGGTTCTGATAATGTGATAAAAATAAATGAAGATGGAAGTGATACGACGCTACCTTTTCATCCACCATATATGTCAAATGATGGAAATTATATTGCTTCACTTGGAAAAGTTTGTAAATACTTAGCTACACTAGCAGAAGACAGAGGTGTAGAAATCTACACTGGTTTTGCTGTAGATTCTGTAGTTTTTAATGATGAAAATAAAGTAATTGGTGTAAAAACTAAAGATACTGGTGTTGATCATCATGGTGTTAAACAAAAGAACTTTCAAGAGGGTACTACGATAGAAGCTTCTATAACAGTATTTGCTGAAGGAACTAGAGGTTCTGCAGTAAAAACAGTTATCCAAAGATTAAGTCTAGATGCTGGTAAAAATCCTCAAATATATTCTCTTGGTGTAAAAGAAATCTGGAAAGTTCCTGAGGGAAATATAGAAGCTGGTGCAGTTAAGCATACTTTTGGATATCCATTAAGAGATAAAGAAGAGTTTGGCGGCGGTTTCATTTATGGTCTTAGTGAAAATAGAGTTGCAATTGGATTAGTAGTTGGATTAGATTATCAAGATCCAAGCTTTGATATTCATTCTGCCATGCAAGTATGGAAAACTCATCCAACTGTTTCTAAAATCCTTGCAGGTGGTTCAGTTGTTGAAGCTGGTGCCAAAACATTACCTGAAGGTGGATGGAACTCGGTACCAAAATATTATGCTGATAATATGATGATTGTTGGAGATAGTGCAGGCTTCCTATCTACTGCAAGACTTAAGGGGATTCACTTGGCTGTAAGATCTGGTATCTGTGCAGCAACTACCGCAATAGAAGCATTAATAAATAAAGATACAAGTGAAGCTTCTTTATCGATGTATGAAAAACTTGTAAATAGTAGTTTTATATATAAGGAGCTATATCCAACTAGAAATATGAGAGCAGTAATGCAAGATGGCATGGTTATTGGTGGACTTAAAATTGGTCTTCAGCTTGTTACTGGTGGAGCTTGTCTTATGGTACCGCAAACAGAAGATGATTTTAAAACAACTAAAAAGCTTTCTGAATTCTCAAAACAACCATTTAAAGAAAGATTTGGTAGTAAATTAGAGTATGACAAAAAACTTACCTTTGATAAAGTTACAACTGTTTATTATTCAAAAGCTATGCATGATGAAGTTCAAGTTCCTCACTTAGTAGTAAATAATCCTGAGCAGTTTAAATCATCTAATATAGAAGAATATGGCTTACCATGTGCTTCAATGTGTCCCGCTGAAGTATATGAACTTCATATCGATAAAAAAAGTGGTGATAAATCACTTAGATTGCATGCTGAAAACTGTGTTCACTGTAAAACGTGTGATATTAAATCACCAAACAGTGGAATTACTTGGACTACACCTTATGGTGGCGATGGTCCAGACTATAATATGATGTAGAGTGGAGAAGATATAATATGGCTTTAACAATAATCAGTTTAATGAAACAGGTTCCATTACCATCTGAGATGAGAATGGGCGACGACGGTTTAATGGATAGAACGAAAGCGAAATCTATTATTAATATAGATTGTGGATATGCTCTAGAAGCTGGTATCCAAATGAAGAATGATAACCCAGATGCAAAATTAATTGTATGTTCAATGGGACCACCATCTTTTGTGGTTTCTTTGAAAAAAGCAATCTCAATGGGATACGATGAAGCGTATCTTTTAAGTGATAGAAAACTTGGAGGCTCGGATACTTATGCTACTGGTTTAGCAATTGCTACTATGCTAAAACATTTAGGTTTTGGTAAAGGTCTAAATGAAGATTTTATTATCGTTGCAGGAAGACAAACAAGCGATGGAGATACAGCACATGTACCATCCCAAGTTGCCGAAAACTTAGGAATTCCTCAAGCTACATTTATTGAAGTTGCTTCTTTAACAGATGGACATATCGTAGCAAAAAGAATTATTGAGGGTGGTTATCAGATGATGAAATTACCTCTTCCATGTACTCTTTCTTTTACTCCAACTGGGATTGACCCTAGACGCCCATCTTTAAGTGGTGCAGTAAAAGCTAGAAAGTCTGAAGTAAAAGTATTTAGTATTACTGACATTAACTTAAGTGACAAGATGATTGGACTAAGTGGTTCTCCTACTATTGTTGCAAAAGTTGCAAATATAGTAAGTGAGCGTGCACCGATTAAAATGTGTGAAGGTCACGGAGAAGTTGAATTAGTAGCTAGTTTGATTGAAAATATTAAATCTGGTAAAAATACAATAGAAGTTAAAGAGAAAAAAGCTAAAAAAGCAAAGAAAAAACCAGAAGGTTTTGAAGATGTTGACTTTAGAAATGGTGCTTCTGGCATCTTAACTTGGGCAGAAGTAGTTAACGGAAAAATCTCTAGACCTTCTTTAGAGCTTTTAACTCCAGCAAGAAACTTAGCTGCTGATTTGGATGCTGATACTAAAGTTGTTACTTTAATTATTGGTAATGGAACTGATGATTTAGCTAAAGAGCTTATAGCATCTGGTTCTGATGAAGTAATAGTTGTAAATGATGAAAGATTAGAAGAGTATAGAATTTTACCTTTTGCATCTATCTTTGCACAAGTTATTAAGAACATAAACCCAGAAATTGCACTTTTTGCAGCAACAACGGCAGGTCGTGAACTTGCTCCTAGAATTGGTGTTAAGGTTGATGGTGGGGTTACAGCCGACTGTACTGCACTTGAAATCGGTGAACATTATGACAGAAAGAAAAAAGTAAGATTTTATCCTATCTTAGAATCAAGAAGACCTACTTATGGTGAGTCTAAACTTGCTACGATTTTAGGTTTTGTTACTCCTCAAATTTCTACTGCAAGAGCTGGAACTTTTGAAGTACCAACATTAGATGAAAGCAGAGAAGGTACAGTTACATCATTCACTCCAGAACTTATAGAAGATGATTTTGTAACTGAAATCATTGAAACAGTAAGAGGTGAAGGTGGTTTACAAAACTTATTTGAAGCAGATGTTATTATTACTGGTGGTAGAGGTACTGTTGGTGATGAGATGCAGTTAGTTAAAGATTTAGCTGCTGCATTAAATAAGCAAGGTGTAAATGCAGAATGGGCAGTAAGTCGTCCAGTTGTTGATGAAGGTTTAGCTGAATATGCTAGACAAATTGGACAAACTGGTAAAACTGTTAGACCAAAAATCTATATTGCAGTTGGTATAAGTGGATCTGTTCAGCATATCGCAGGTATGAAAGAATCAGAAACAATTATAGCTATCAATCACAACTCAAAAGAAACAATTTTTGCTAATGCAGATTTTGGAATTGTAGGCGATTATGAAGATGTTTTACCAGAGCTTATAGCAAAGGTAAATGACGGATTTACATTCGGCCTTGAAGTTAAATAAAAGAATAAAATTTTATTGAGTAAAAACTACACATTTTTGTTTATCTTTAAAAATAGATAAAAAAAATGAGTAGAATTATAAAAAGAGTGATAGAATAATTCGAATACTATTTAGAAGTAAAATTTTAGAATTTATTTTATGATAATTTTATCAAAAAGGAGATTAACTGTGAGTACACGTATTGAAAAAGATACTATGGGTGAAATTGAGGTTCCAATAGATGCTTATTGGGCAGCACAAACTCAAAGAAGTATACAGAACTTTGCTATCGGTGAAGAAACTATGCCGTATGAAATTACAAGAGCATTTTCATTTCTTAAAAAAGCTGTTGCTATAGTAAATAAAGACTTAGGCAAGCTAGATGCTAAAAAAGCTGATGCTATTGCATCTGCGGCAGATGATATGTTAGCTGGTAAACTAGATGCAAATTATCCATTAGTTGTATGGCAGACAGGTTCTGGTACGCAATCAAACATGAATAATAATGAAGTTTTAGCAAATCGTGCAACTGAAATATTGGGTGGTGATTTTAGAACAGAAAAACTTGTACACCCTAATGATGATGTAAATAAATCTCAATCTTCAAATGATACTTATCCAACAGCTTTACATGTAGCAGCAATTATCGCAGTAGAAACACAAGTTTTACCTGCAATCGCTAAGTTAAAAGCAACTTTGGCAAGTAAATCAGCTGAATTTGAATCTGTTGTTAAAATTGGTCGTACACATCTTCAGGATGCTACTCCAATTACACTAGGTCAAGAGATATCTGGCTGGGTAGAGATGCTAAATAAATGTGAAAAAATGGCTACAGATTCTCTTGAAGCAGTTCGTGAACTAGCTTTAGGCGGAACAGCTGTTGGAACAGGACTTAATGCACACCCAGAACTTGGAAAAAGAGTTGCAGATAAATTAACTGAACTTACAGGACATGATTTTATCACTGCTCCAAATAAGTTTCATGCTTTAACTTCTCATGATGCATTAGTATATTCTCATGGAGCGCTAAAAGCTTTAGCTGCTGATATGATGAAAATTGCTAATGATGTAAGATGGTTAGCATCTGGTCCTCGTTGTGGAATTGGCGAAATAGAAATTCCAGCAAATGAGCCAGGAAGTTCAATCATGCCAGGTAAAGTTAATCCAACTCAAGCTGAAGCTGTAACTATGGTTACATGTCAAGTTTTTGGTAATGATGTAGCAATTTCTATGGGTGCTTCTCAAGGTAACTTTGAACTTAATGTTTACAAGCCTGTAATCGCATTAAACTATTTACAAAGTTGTCGTTTATTAGCTGACAGTATTGTTAGTTTTAATGACCATTGTGCTGTTGGTTTAGAGCCTGTTGCTGATAAGATTGATTTTTATCTTCACAACTCATTAATGCTAGTTACTGCTTTAAATCCTCATATCGGTTATGATAATGCGGCAAAAATTGCAAAAACAGCTCATGCTAATAGCTCTACTTTAAAAGAAACAGCAATAGACCTAGGTTTATTAACTGCTGAAGAATTTGACAAGTATGTTATACCAGAAAATATGATTGCACCAAGTGCTTAACCCATTTAAAAACAAGGAGAATAGATGAATATACATGAATATCAAGCAAAACAAGTTTTTGCTAAGTATGGCGTACCTGTACCTAAAGGTATAATGGTAGAGAGCGTTGATGCTGCAGTAGAAGCTGCAAAAGAATTAGGTGGTCCTGTTTGGGTTGTTAAAGCTCAAATTCATGCAGGTGGTCGTGGTCTTGGCGGTGGTGTTAAGCTTGCTAAGTCTATTGATGAAGTAAGAGAACTTGCTGATGAAATCTTAGGTATGACTTTGGTTACTCACCAAACAACTGCTGAAGGTAAACTTGTTCAAAAGCTTTACATCGAAGATGGCGCAGATATTAAAGAAGAATTATATCTTTCCGTTGTTCTTGATAGAAAATTAGAAATGCCTTTAATTATGGCTTCTACTGAAGGTGGAATGAATATTGAGGATGTTGCTGAAAACACTCCTGAAAAAATCATTACAGTACCTGTTGATCCAGCAATAGGTTTTCAAGGTTTTCACGGTCGTGAACTAGCTTTTGGTTTAGGTATCACAGATAAAGGTGAACAAAAAAATATCATTACTTTTGCAAAAAAATTATTTAAGCTTTATATGGAAAACGATGCAGAGATGATTGAAATCAATCCTCTTGTAAAAACGGGCACAGGTGAATTTATTGCACTAGATGGAAAAATGGGCTTTGATAACTCTGCTCTTGGTCGTCAACCAGAAATTGAAGCAATGAGAGATTTAACTGAAGAAGATGCAGATGAATTAGAAGCTGCTAAATATGGTCTTTCTTATGTTGCACTAGATGGTGAAATTGGTTGTATGGTAAATGGTGCTGGTCTTGCGATGGGTACTATGGATACTATTAACTATATGGGTGGAACTCCAGCTAACTTTTTAGATGTTGGTGGAAAAGCTAATGCTGAAACAGTTGCAAAAGGTTTTGAGATAATTCTTAAAAACCAAAATGTAAAAGCTATTTTTGTTAATATTTTTGGTGGTATTGTTCGTTGTGACCGTATTGCAAATGGTATTATTGAAGCTACTAAAATAACAGATGTTAGAGTTCCTGTTATTGTTAGACTAGATGGAACAAATGCACCAGAAGCTGCAGAGATTCTTAAAAATGCTAACATTGCAAACTTAATTGTTGGTAATGATTTAGGTGATGGCGCAGCTAAAGCTATTGCAGCTGCAAAAGGAAACTAATGTCAATTTTAGTAAATAAAGATACAAAAGTAATCGTTCAAGGTTTTACAGGTAAAGAGGGTACTTTTCATGCTGAACAATGTTTAGACTATGGTACTAAAATTGTTGGTGGTGTTACACCAAACAAGGGTGGTCAAGAGCATTTAGACAAACCAGTTTTTAATACAGTTTCTGAAGCTGTTTCTACAACTGGTGCTACTGTTTCTATGATATTTGTTCCACCTGCATTTGTTGGTGACGCTGTAATGGAAGCTGCAGAAGCTGGAATTGAACTTGCGGTAATTATTACTGAAGGTGCACCAGTTAAAGATATGCAAGCGGCTAAAGCTCATGCAACTAAGCATGGCATGATGACTATTGGACCAAATTGTCCGGGTGTTATTACTGCTGAGGAGTGTAAAATTGGAATTATGCCTGGTATGGTTTTCAAAAAAGGTAGTGTTGGTCTGATTTCTAAATCAGGTACATTAACTTATGAAGGTGCAAATCAAGTTTGTAATGAAGGTTTTGGAATTACTACTGCTGTTGGTATTGGAGGGGATCCAATTATTGGTCTTTCATACAACCAACTTTTACCAATGTTTGAAGCAGATCCAGACACAAAAGCAATTGTTATGATTGGTGAGATTGGTGGAGATCTTGAGATTCAAGCTGCCAAGTTAATCAAAGAACAAATCACTAAACCTGTAGTTGCTTTTATTGCTGGTCAAACTGCACCAAAAGGTAAAACTATGGGTCACGCTGGAGCAATCGTTTCTGGTTCTGCTGGTACTGCAAAAGAAAAGATGGACGCACTTGAAGCTGCTGGTGTTAAAGTTGTTGTTTCTCCTGCTGATATTGGGAAAGCAATAGCAGAGGTTATGTCTAAAATAAGCTAGTATGATGAATAATAACATTTATATAAATAACTAGTCTGTTTTAGGATAAACTTATTAAAACTTAGCTACTCTTTGAATTACGAAGAGTGGTGTACAAATATAATTTGTATTAAATATTATAGGAGAATAAATGGGAACTTTTAAGACTGTAAATCCTGGTGATCAACCGGTATGGGTAAACACTAGCAATTGTAAAGCGTGTGATATTTGTGTTTCTGTATGCCCATCTGGCGTACTTGCAATGCGATATGAAATATCTTCAACACTAGGAGCAATGATTTCTATTGAGCATCCAGAAGCTTGTATTGGCTGTTCTGAGTGTGAATTATCATGTCCTGATTTCGCTATATATGTAGCAGATAGAAAAGATTTAAAAGAAGTTGGTTTAAGCTTTGCAAAACTTACTGATGAAGCAAAAACTCGTCAAGAAGCTATAAAAGCAAACAACTACTATTCAATAGAGCAGGGGGCAAGATAATGTCAAGAGAAGTTATAGGAAATGGAAACGAATTAGCTGCAGAAGCTGCTATTGACGCTGGTTGTATGTTTTTTGGTGGTTATCCATTGACACCATCAAGTGAAATTATGCATGTATGTTCTGATCTTTTACCAAAAAAAGGTGGTGTTTCAATCCAAATGGAAGATGAAATAGCTGGAATTTGTGCTGTTATTGGTGCTGGAATGAGTGGAGTAAGAACACTTACTGCGACATCTGGTCCTGGTATCTCACTTAAAGCTGAAAACCTAGGTCTTGCTCAAATGGCAGAAGTGCCTTTAGTTTGTATTAATGTTATGCGTGGTGGTCCATCTACTGGTCTTCCAACTCGTGTTTCTCAAGGAGATGTAGCTCAAGCAAAGAACCCATCTCATGGTGATTATAAATCAATTACTTTATGCGCAGGTAGTTTAGAAGAATGTTACACAGAAACTGTTAGAGCATTTAATCTTGCAGACAGATTTATGCAACCAGTATTTGTACTTTTAGATGAAACTATTGGTCACATGCATGGAAAAGCAGTTATCCCTACTTTAGAAGAGGTTGAAGCTGGAATTGTTCCACGAAAAAGATTTGATGGACCTGCTGAAGAGTACTTTCCATATGAGTGTGAACATGATGAGCCTGCTGTTCTTAACCCTATGTTTGAAGGTTATAGATATCACTTTACAGGTCTGCACCATGATAAAAATGGTTTTCCAACAGAAGAAATTGAAACTTGTAGAAAACTAATTCAAAGATTAGAAGATAAAGTAGAGCTTCATAAAGATGAAATTGAGTCTTATGAAGAGTTTGAAATGTCTGATGCTGAAATTATGATTATTGCATATGGTTCAGTTTCACTGGCTGCTAAAGAAGCAATTCGCCACTTAAGAAAAGATGGTATAAAAGCAGGTTTATTTAGACCAATTACTTTATGGCCTTCTCCAGCTAATAAGATGAGAGAGTATGCAAATAAAATTAAAAAAGTTTTAGTTGTAGAACTTAATATTGGTCAATATCGAGATGAAGTACAGCGTGCTACATCTAGATTAGACATAGATGGTTTATTTAAAGTTAATGGTAGACCAATATCTCCTTATGAGATTGTAAATAAAGTAAAGGAGTTATAAGATGGCATTTAATTATGAAAAATATTTAAGACTTCAAAAAATGCCAACACTATGGTGTTGGGGTTGTGGCGATGGTGTTATTCTAAAGTCATTCGTAAGAGCTGTTGAAAAATTAGGTTGGAAGCAAGATGATATTTGTCTAGTTTCAGGAATTGGATGTTCAGGAAGATTTTCTTCTTATGTTGATTTCAATACAGTTCATACAACTCACGGTAGAACAGTTGCTTATGCAACAGGTGTTAAGTTAGCTAACCCAACTAAAAAAGTTATTTGTGTTGCTGGTGATGGAGATGCTCTTGCTATTGGTGGTAATCATACAATTCATGGTTGTAGAAGAAATATAGATATTACTTTTATCATTATTAATAACTTTATTTATGGTTTAACAAACTCACAAACTTCCCCTACCACACCTAAGGGTATGTGGACTGTAACTCAAAAAGCTGGTAATATTGATCCAACTTTTGACACATGTAAGCTTGCTATAGCTTCTGGAGCTTCTTTTGTTGCTAGAGAAACTATGATAGAGCCTAAGAAACTTGAAAAAATGTTTATTAAAGCTATGGAGCATAAAGGCTTTTCAGTTGCGGAAGTACTTTCAAACTGTCATATCAACCTAGGTAGAAAAAATAAAATGGTTTCTGCTATGGAAAATCTTGATTGGATCAAAAGTATTTCTCTTGCTAAAAAGAAATTTGATGTATTAAGCACAGAAGAGCAGGTTAACTTATTACCACTTGGCATCTTACACGAAGACAAAGATGCTGATGAATATTGTGACATGTATGCAGAAATTCAAAAAGTACATCAGGGTGAAAGAAAGAAAATCACTCAAGATGACTTTGCGAAAAAGATATAAGGAGATACAATGTCTAGAACTTTAATGAGATTTACAGGTGTTGGCGGACAAGGTGTTCTTCTTGCTGGAGAAATTTTTGCTGCTGCAAAGATTAAAGCTGGTGGTAATGGATTGAAAACTGCTACATACACATCACAAGTTCGCGGTGGACCAACTGTTGTTGATATTCAACTTGATGATGAAGAAATTTATTATCCATATGCAAATGATGGTGAAATAGGTTTTATGCTTTCAGTTGCTCAAGTAAGTTATGATTCTTTTAAAGATGGTGTTAAACCAGGTGGAACAATCGTTGTTGACCCTAACCTTGTTAAGCCAACTGATGAAGATAGAAAAATATGGGATATTCATGAGATTCCTATTATTACAATTGCAAAAGAAGAGGTTGGAAATGTAATTACTCAGTCTGTAGTTGCTCTTGCGATTGCAAACACGATGATGAACGCTCTTGATAAAACTGTTTTAATTGATACAATGCTTTCTAAAGTACCAGCTAAAGTTCATGAAGTAAATAAAAAAGCTTATGAACTTGGCGAAAGTTATGCTAAAAAAGCTATGGCTTAAATAACTAACTCTTAAGGTAATCATTCATTTGATTACCTTTTTTTATGAGATATGCTAATATTAATTAGTATTATATTTTTATACTTTCCCAGAAAAACTCAACATGCTTTTCAAATATAGTAGATATGGCAGTGGTAGAATCATTGTCAAATTTCATTAAGGTTATTTGTAATCTTATGTAAAAGAGTGTTGATAAAAATTCATAAGAAATCATCATTGGGTCTTGAGATTTAATAATAGAGTTCTGCATCATTATAAAAAAAGCTTCAGATAACATCTTTATATTCTTTGCATGAAACTCACTCATAAACTGCTCTCTAAGCTCTTTGTTTTGAAAAAGCTCTATCATGAGTAGCCTAAACATTTTTTCGCTGCTCTTATCAAAAGAAAGCAGCTTGTACTGCATTGTAAAGTTTTGTACAAAACTTTTTCCTTTCAGTGCTTCTTCTTTAATATCAGAGTTTTGAGTAGAGAAGGGTGAACTAAAAATATCTTTTGCAACATCTAAGAATATATCTTCCTTACTCCTATAATGATTATAGATAGCACTCTCTCTTATTCCTACATTCCTAGCAATTTTCCTAATGCTAGTACCCTTGTATCCTAATTCTGAGAATAGGGTAGTGGATACTTTAAGTATCTTTTGTTTTGTGCCATTTCTTTTGTTTTGCGCTTTGTCTTCGGTCATAATAAGCCTTATTTTTAAAATGAACAAGTGTTAACTTTAAGTATATTATACATGAACAGATGTTAATATATGCTTATGACTAAAAGAACAGTTGTTCATTTGTTGTATCTCTAAAAAGAACAATAGTTCATGTAGTCAAAACTAATATAAAGGAACTTTTTAGTAGTATTTCATAGGTATAGTGGATAGATACTTGTTTTAGGCAAGAGGAAAGTCCGAGCTGCTATAAGACAGTGTTCCATTTAACGAATGGCCGTAGTAATACGAGGGAAAGTGCAACAGAAAATATACTTTTATCTATTTGGATAATAAAGGTGAAAAGGTGGTGTAAGAGACCACCAGTCTCTATGGCAACATGAAGAGCTTGAAAACCCAACATGGCAGCAAGAAGTAGATGGTCAGCGTCTTATAAATGCTACTGCTTCGCTAGAGATACTATGTAAATAGTATTGTAGATTAATGCTATCAAAACAAGGAGACCGCTTTTTGTTTTGCAAAAATGTTTCTTTAGAAAACAAAACTCGGCTTATAAGCTATACCCAATTTTTACAATAGCCTATTTTAGGTTTTTTATTTTTAATTGTAACCGTTTAGTCCCTAAATTAATATTTTTATACTCAATTACACTATTAATGCAATTGAGAACAACTTAATAAAATCAGCTCTAACAAAGAATATTTTATTTACAACTGCAAATCTACAAAAAGAGATTTTACTCTTCATATTGAAGAAAAATAAAGGGGAATCATGAAAATTGAATGGAAAATAGACTATACTAAAAAAAATGCTAAGTGTCTAAACTTAAAGGTGAGCATCATAAAGATTGAAGAAGATGATACTCTCCCAATAACTCAGAAGATAGGGGATGATTATATTTCTTTAGGATTTCAGAAAATAGATACCAATTCTAAATTCCTTTGCTTAATAACTTACATCAGTAATGAGCTGTGGAAGAACAATTTAAAAGATAATGATATTCTTCCTAATTATATGAGTCAACTAGACGATTTGTTTAATGAGAAATTTTTCAACAATCCTATGGCATCTAAAAATCAATTTAATAAAATTTGTGTTGTATGTGGATTATCTTTTACAGGCACAGGTAAATCTAAATTTTGTTCTAATAGATGCAAACAAAAAGATAAAAATTCTAAAAAAAAGAAGAGAAGAGATGAATTGTAACCGTTTTGCAACAGTAAACACCGCAACATAGGCATGGTGCAAGGCAAGTACGGCTTATAACCGTATCTGAAAATACTAATTAATATTAAATTAAATTCTTCACGAGAGCATTAGAACTATTTTTCAAGAGAATTTAGATTATGTTAACCATCTACATAAATCAAGGAAATTATATATGAATTTTAAAATACTTACTATTGTGTGCTTATTGACAACTATGTTAAATGCGAGTGACTTTAGTTTTAGAAAATATAGCCATGTAGAGCAATTTTATGCTTATAATGCAAATGATGCAATAGAAATATCAATAAAATACAACTTACCTCCAGCTGCAATCTTAGCAATGGCTGGATTAGAATCAGGTTATGGTAGTGGTTATGTAGCACAAATAACAGGAAATATATTAAGCTTAGGCGCGTTCAAAAAAGATAAAGAATTACCAAGTTTATACTTGCCCTACTCTAAATCTAAAAAAATGGTTATTTTTGATTCTAAAGAAATAAAAAAGTATTTAAAAGATGATTTAGCATGGAAGCAACGAGAAAAAAGTTTAAAAAGAGATTATAGACCTTCTAAGTATGCAGGAACAGTAAATAATTTAGAATTGCTAACTTATGATGAAGGTTTAAGAAAAAAAGCAACAATTGCATGTCTTAATGATTTCGCGACAAGATGGATAACAGACAATTCTAATATTAAAGTTTTTAAAGAAACTAGACTTTGGTTAGATAAACTTGTAAAAGAGAAAGGAGTTAGTATCTTATTTTCTAAAAAAACAAACCAAGATTTTATCTTAAGAATCGGTGGACATTCTCACTCTTTTAACTATAGGAAAACTTGGCCTAAAAAAGTAAAGTTAATAATGAAAAAGGTAGGACTGGTAGAATTGACAAGTGATATCTATTTTAAATCAATGGATTTTAATACTGCTTGGAAAAATAGATGAATATGAAAAAAACACAACTAATAGAAGATATACAAAATCTTCTAAATTCTTATGATGATGAAAATACAACTAATATAAATCCAGAATTATTAAAATTTATGGATGAAAGTACATTGATTAATGTTATAGATTCTTTACTAAAACAAAAAGAAGATTTAATCGAATCTAATACTATTTGGCTTGAAAAATTCAAGAAATATAGCGTTTAGTTGTTTGTTCTATTTTTAACAGCTTCAAATTAATAATTTTAAACAGTAACTTTAACGACTTCTAAAAGCCTATTTTTAGGTACATGTATCACATCGTTGTATCTTTTTATAGAATAGTCATTTCATTTGTTACCAAAATATCTATATAATGTCAGTATTAATTTACAAAAAAGGTATCAAAATGGCAAATATAGATTTAGTTCAACTAACGGAACATACTAAAAAACTAACAGCAATGATAGTAGAAGATGAAAAAGTAACAAACGAACTTTTAAGTTCTACATTTAAAAACTTTTTTTCTGATGTTTATTCATGTTTTAATGGCGAAGAAGCATTAGCTACTTATAATAAGGCAAAACCAGATGTTGTGTTTGTAGACATCATTATGTCAGGAATGGATGGTATCGAGCTTTCGCGTAAGATTCGTGAAATTAATCCAAATCAAATTATTATAGTTATTTCTGCTAGTAATGACATCGAAAAAATCTCAGAATCAATTGAAATAGGAGTTAATAGCTTTGTTCAAAAACCTATTGATACTAAAAAAATTATTGAACTTTTAACAAGCGTTATATCAATGATTACTAAAAAAAGAAAAATTGAAACAAAAACTTTCTCTATTTCTCTTCCTTTAGATTTATATGATTTAGTAAATGATAACGCAAAAGCAGAGAGTATCTCTAAGAATGCTGTTATTATTAGAGCTCTTAGAGGTTTTTACGAATAAATAAAGTAAATATTTTCATAGTCGTTATTATTTTATGATTTATTAAGATATAAATCAATATAATTTCGGCTCACACATATGTGGCCCCGTCGTCTAGCGGTTAGGATCCATGGTTTTCATCCATGTTACAGGAGTTCAATTCTCCTCGGGGTCACCACACTTAAGCGCCTATTCTATGCACCTCCCAAACAACGCCTATTCTAATAATAAAGTGCAACTTTTACATCTATGGAGTTTTGTGACGCCAATTCAACCTGCTTTAATTAAAGCTGTAGTGTAGTATCTTTATCTCTAGGTGACTGTTATATTTAATGCGACTTCGTTGAAATAGATTGTCGGTTAATCCTCTATTTTTAAAATTGGTGTTATTAATTAATGTTATTCTACAGCATACATATTTTTTAAGCAAAACTACTATATTATACTTTGTAATTTAATATGGAGGCCTAATATGAATGGTTGTGATACTATGGAATGGATGAATGTTTACTCTCTAGGTGATAGTAAAATTGATTCTGAGCATAAAAAATTGTTTGAGTTGGCTGTAGTGATTGAAGAGTGTAAAGATAATAAAAATCAACTTGAATTAGCTGTAAAAACACTGGTTAAATATACTAAGTTTCATTTTAGAAGTGAAGAGATTTATATGCGTGAATTAGAATACGAGAAGCTTGCAGAGCATATTAGTATTCATAAACAGATAGTTGAATCTTTAAATCAGATTGTACTTGATATGTCTAAAAATTCTCAGGATAGAACTTATGAATTAATATGCGACTTCGTTAAGAATGGGCTAGTGCAGCACATTATTATTGAAGATAAAAAATTACAACACTTCAAACGAAATAAACTTGGTCTTCGGGCTATGTTTACTTGGAAGAATGATTATAAATTGAATATAGAAATGATAGATGAAGAGCATCAAGGACTTTTTAAAATTGCTCTAAAAGCTTTAAAGTTTAAAAATGATTCAGATCTCAAAGTTCATATTAGACAAATTATTATAGATCTAAATAATTATATGAAAAAGCATTTTGACCATGAAGAAGATTTTATGAAATCTATAGAATATCCTGGACTTGAAGAGCACAAAATATTACATCAAAATATTATAAATCAAATAAATGGATTGATAGTTAATATTGCTTCAATGACTCTTCTTGAATTTGAGAAAGAGCTACTTACCTATATCGATATATGGTTAATAAATCATATAATTTTTGAAGATAAAAAGATAATGTGTTATTATGAGAACAGACAGATTAGTGCAAAGATGAGTTAATTAAAAAAAATGTGCATTTTAATCTATTTAATATGCCTTAACTAAGTAAAATTTTGTTAAAATTTTAAAAAATAATTTAGGAATTTTAATGCTAAGATTTGCACCTAGTCCAGTTGGTGATATGCACATAGGCAATCTTCGAGTTGCCCTACTCAACTACGTAGTATCAAAACAAAAAAATGAAGACTTTATTATTCGTATAGAAGACATAGATAAAGAAAGAAACGTAGATGGAAAAGACAAGGAAATATTAGAACTTCTTTCTCTTTTTGGTATAGAGTACTCTCAAGTTATCTACCAGACAGAAAGTGTTCGTTTTCACTCAGCAATGGCACTACAGCTTATACATGAGAAAAAAGCCTTTAGTTGTTTTTGTTCAGGAGAATGGCTTGAAAAAAAACGAGAAGAAGCTAAAAAGAATAAAAAAATATATAGATATGATGATGCTTGTCGTAACTTACCCGCTGAACTAGTAATCGACAATATTAACCCTTTTACAATTAGAATAAAAAGACCAAATGAAACAATTACTGTAAAAGATTGCATAAAAAGTGATGTTAATTTTAATCCAGATGCCGTAGATAGTTTTAAAATAATGAGCCAAGATAAAGTACCAACATATGATTTTGCTTGTGCTGTTGATGACATGTTAAGTGATATTTCAATAGTTATAAGAAGTGAAGATTACATGAGCAATACACCAAAACAAGAGCATATAAGAAGTTTACTTGGCTATGAAAAAAATATACAATACGCTCATTTACCAATTATTTTAAATGATAGTGGTGAAAAAATGAGTAATAAAGAAGATGAATTTAGCGTTAAATGGTTGCTTGAAGAAGGCTACCTACCATCTGCTATTTCAAATTATTTAATATTAATAGGAAATAAAACTCCGCAAAAGGTTTTTGATACCAAAGAGGCTGTTGAGTGGTTTAATCTTGAAAACATATCGAAGTCCCCTTCTCGCTTTAGCATAAATTTATTAAAACATATAAACAAAGAACATTTAAAAAATTTAGACGATACAGAACTTTCTAGGTATGTTGGTTTTGCAGATGCTGATATAGGTAAGCTTGCTAAAGCCTATTTGGAAGATACCAGCACTACAAAAGAGCTAAAATCTAAAATAGAACTAATTTTTTCTACAAAAAATATTCCAGAAGAATTTATTGAGCCTGCAAAAATATTATCTACAATTATCAAAAATGCTCCGTACTTTGAAGAATATAGTGAATTTAAAAAGTATATTGTACAAAATTCTAGATTTAGAGATGAAACTTTACTTAAACCATTAAAATATTTGCTTACGGGTACAGAAGATGGTCCAGATATTGCTGATGTATACAAATATATTAAAAACTATATAGGAGAAATTATAAAATGAGTTCTTTAGGCGTAACAATTTTAAAACTTGGCGGTCTGTTTACGGGTATAATAGAGATGTATATTTGGGTGATAATAATAGCGGCATTGCTTAGCTTTGTTAATCCAGACCCTTACAATCCAGTTATTCAATTTTTATATAGAATAACAAACCCTGCGTATGTTTTTGTGCGTAAATTTGTTAATACTAATATAATGAATGGCATAGATTTAGCACCTTTAATAATAATTATAGGCTTAAACGTTGTAGTGATTTTAATGGACTATATTTTTGCATTAATAGCTTCTTCTTTGTAGCAACTGTTATTTAATGATGAAGTTTTTATTATTACTTTGTGTAATACTGGCATCTATAGATGCCAGTATTACCCTGCAAAATATCAACTCTAAACCACCAAGCCGTGCTAAAAACTTTATGATATGGCAATATTTAAAGCAAGACATCACTCCTTCTCAGGCTGATAAAGCTTACTCTCAAGTTAAAGGAAAAAGTAGAAAGTTACTTCTTCTTTATGCAAAAAAAACAGATAAGAAAAGTATTAAGAGAGAAATTTATTGTATAAAAAGAAATGACTTATTGTCTATAAAAGATAAAAAATGTTTAGCATTGGCTTTTTCTCCATACAAAACTTTATATTTAAGTAATACGCAAAGAGATAGATTATCAAGAAAAGAATTATCAAAATCAAGAAAAGAATTATTAAAAATTCAAAATGAGCCCTTCTCTCAACAAGCATATGAAAAATATAGTAGTAGTGCTATTTTAACACTTTTTATAAGCACAACTAGAAAACATAGAAGAAAACATTTAAACCTGTATTTAACTGGGGAGTTTGTAAATAAACTTTCTTCTTGTTGGAAAATTTCAACATTAATAAAAATTGTTACGCACGATAATCGTTTAAATAGACTTCAGTTATCATTATTGAATCTTGAAGGTGAGAATCTTAATTCAAAAAGTAACTTTTACTTAGCTTTAAATCATCTAAAACACAACAATGAGAGTTATGCCATGCATCACTTTAATATATCAATGTTAAAAGCTAAAAGAAAAATAGATAGAGATAAAAATTATTTTTGGATGTATAAAGTAACAAAAAATACAAAATATTTAGATAGCTTAATGCTTAGTGGAGATATAAATATATATACTCTTTATGCAAGTGAGATTACAAAAAAAAGTTTTTCAAATTACTTTAGTGTAGTAGAAATAAATGATAATAAAAATAAAAGAGACTTACAAAATCCATTTGAATGGTCTAAAATATTAGAAGATATAAATAAAACACCAAAAGATGAACTATATAAATTATCGAGAAAGTATATGGAACAAGAAATGATTCCTGTTCAAACTTTGATTTTAGAAAAAGCTTATGGTTTAAATATACATGGTTATGTGATGCCTTATGATAGATACTTAAGAGAAGTTACTACCGATAAAAAAGCTTTAGTTTATGCAATAATGCGTCAAGAAAGCCAACTAATACCAGCTGCTTTATCTCGTTCTTACGCTCTTGGTTTAATGCAAATAATGCCTTTTGTTACAGATGCGATAAGTAAAAATATAAAAAAACCAATAAAAAATTATGATGAAATGTTTATTCCAAAAAATAATATTTATTATGCACTAAACCACCTTCAATGGATGCAAAAATCTCTATATCATCCTCTTTTTATGGCATATGCTTACAATGGAGGAATGGGTTTTTTTAGAAGGCACTTAATGAAAGGCAATTTTAACACTGGTGCATATGAGCCTTTTTTAAGTATGGAAATGATGTCTAATAGTGAAAGTAGAGAATATGGTAAAAAAGTTTTAGCAAACTATGTGATGTACAAAAAAGTTTTAGGAGAAGAAGTCTCTATTGTTCATCTTTTTGAAATGCTAACTTACCCGAAAATGACTGACCGCTTTCGAGAACAAGGTTAAGTGCATTATTTTTATCTTTTTTAAATGCTAAAAGATAGTACCTTCTCCACTCATTTTCAACAGAAGATAGATGAGAAAATTTATTTTTATTGGTTAATTTTTCAACCTTTATTGGTAGTTTATTATTCAATCTTATGGTTAAATTGATATCGTCTACGCTGGTTGGGTCATACATCTCTTTTTCATTTTTTAAATATAAATAAATATAAAAATATTCATTTGAAGTATAAGTGTTTGGATAGACATTGTTTAGGTATATTGCAGATACTATTCCATCTATTTTTTGAGCAGTCTTTATTTTGGAACTTTGAGAATTTGATGCACTTAATTCTTGTTCTTTTTGCATATTAAACTTAGAGAAAGCATTTTTGTCTGCGCATCCAGTAAAGAGTAGAAAAAAGATTGTTAATGTTAAAATATATTTCATTGAAGAATTATAGCTTATTAAACAAGTTTTTAATGAGTATTTTGTATAATCACTAAAAATTTAGATAAATAAATATTAAAGATATAAAATTGAAAAAAAGATTAGCAGTAGCATTTACAGGTCCCTCAAATAGTGGAAAAACTACTCTTATATTAAAAGTAGCAAGAAAATTAATCCATGAGTATAAAAAAGAAGTAGCTATAATAAAGCATGATCCTAGCGATAAGGCAAGTTTTGATGTGGTTGGTAAAGATAGTTATAAATTTTCTGATACAGGAGCCGAGGTAATTGTAACCTCCCCTGCTAGAACAACTTACTTTTCAAAAAGAAACAAAGATTTAGATGAAATGATTCGTTTATTTGATAAGTTTGATATATTGTTGGTTGAAGGATTGAAAACTTTAGCTTTACCACGAATTAGTATATTTAGAGATAGATTAGATAGTGATTATTTTCCATATATGAATGCTTTAGCAATTGATGATAGCATTTATACAGCTGAGTATGACATACCAAGTAATGTTGATATATTAGACTTAAATAATTGTGAAGATGTTATATCTTGGATACTAAAAAATGCGAAGGAAGTATAAATGACTGATATATTTGAAGCGATTCAAAAAACTGCAAAAAGAATTAAAAAAGCTATTGATGTAAAGGATATAGGATATTCTCAACAAGCAAATGCATCTGGAGAAACTCAACTTCAGCTTGATATTCAATGCGATATGATTATAGAAGAAGAGTTTTCAAAAGTAGCATCTATTCATACTATTGCAAGTGAAGAAAAAGAAAAAGAGATGCTACTTCATAAAGATGGTAAGTATTTTATAGCCTACGACCCACTAGATGGTTCTTCTTTGGTAGATGTAAATCTTAGCGTTGGTTCTATCTTTGGCATCTATGAAAATGCTTTTGGGGCAAAAAATATGATTGCCTCTTGCTATGTTATTTTTGGACCTCGTGTTGAGATGGTTTTTGCTCACAATAAAACAAAACTTCATCTACTTCAAGGTGAAAGTTTTGAATTTGTAAAAGAGATACGCCTAAATGAAAAAGGCAAATTAAATGCTCCAGGTGGCACTCAGAAAAATTGGCCAAGCTACCATAAAGAGATGGTTGATGGATTGTTTGCCGAAGGTTATCGTCTTAGATATTCAGGGGGTATGGTTCCAGATTTACACCAGATTTTACTTAAAGGTGGTGGTCTATTTAGTTACCCTGCCACGAGTGATGTTCCAAGTGGAAAACTTCGTAAATTATTTGAAGTATTCCCTTTTGCTTTTATATATAATACTGCTGGTGGAGAGGCAATCGATGGTAAAGTCGATTTGATGGAGCTTGGATACAAGCACATTCATGATACTTCGCCATGCTTTTTTGGTTCAAAGTATGAGATAGCTAGAGTAAAAGAAGTTTATGCAAGAAACGCATAATCAAGAAGCAGATAAGTTTGAACTTCATCTAGATGAAATGATAAAAGAGATTCAAACTTGTCAAGAGCATAAAGCTTTAAAGACTTGTAGTTTTTGTGAAGAGTATCTGCCTTGTAAGTTAAGAAACGACTATATAAAGTCTGTTTATAACAGCATGTCTAAAGGCAAAACAGGCGGATTCGAATTTTAATAATAAAAAAAATTAAGGAAAATAATTTTGAATAAATATATAACAACTCCTATTTATTATGTTAATGGGGAAGCTCATATTGGGCATGCTTACACAACATTTATTGCTGATACTATGACTAGATATGAAAAACTACTAGGGTATGACACTTATTTTTTAACTGGAACAGATGAGCATGGTCAGAAAATCGAAGAATCTGCACAAAAAAACAATAAACCTACTCAAGAATTTGCAGATGAGATAAGTGCTACTTTTAAAAACTTATGGGATGAGTTTGAAATAGATTATAATAAATTTATTAGAACTACAGATGCAGATCATAAAGTAGGTGTACAAAAAGCTTTTGAAGTAATGCACGCTAAAGACGATATTTATAAAGATTTTTATGAAGGTCACTACTGCGTAAGTTGTGAAACTTTTTTCCCAGAAACACAACTTATAGATGGTGAATTTTGTCCTGATTGCGGTAGAGCTACCAGTACCGTAAAGGAAGAAAGTTATTTTTTTAAATTATCTAAATATGAGGATGCGCTGCTAAAGCATTACAAAGATAACCCTGATTTTATTCTTCCTCGTTCTCGTGCAAATGAAGTGATTAACTTTGTAAAAGGTGGACTTCGTGACCTTTCTGTTACTCGTACCTCTTTTACATGGGGTGTTGAGCTACCAAAATCAATGAATGATAAGAACCATGTTATGTATGTTTGGCTAGATGCTTTGATGAACTATATAACAGCTTTAGGATATGGAAAAGATGAAGCAGATATGAAATATTGGCCAGCATCTACACATTTTGTAGGTAAAGATATTCTTCGTTTTCATGCTATTTATTGGCCTGCATTTTTGATGAGTCTTGGATTACCTCTTCCTAAGCATATTGGTGCTCATGGATGGTGGACTAGAGATGGCGAAAAAATGAGTAAATCAAAAGGCAATGTTATATCTCCAAAAGAGGTTTCAGATGCTTATGGCGTTGAAAATTTAAGATATTTCATGCTTAGAGAAGTTCCATTTGGCCAAGATGGAGATTTTTCTCAACGCGCATTTATTGATAGAATAAACTCAGAACTTAGCAATGACTTAGGTAACCTTTTAAATCGTATCATAGGCATGAGCGGAAAATATTCTGATTTTA
This sequence comes from Sulfurimonas sp., assembly GCF_029027405.1. NCBI lineage: Bacteria > Pseudomonadati > Campylobacterota > Epsilonproteobacteria > Campylobacterales > Sulfurimonadaceae > Sulfurimonas > Sulfurimonas sp. The sequence goes on along the minus strand of NZ_CP093396.1, from coordinate 1,506,900 downwards.
AAATTGATAGTGTAGATGTTGAAAGATATCATGCAAAAGAACTAGATGCAATGAATGAAGCACTCGGTAACCTAGATGCTTTTATGCAAAATATGCAAACTCATAGATATTTAGAAGAGTTATGGAAACTTTTTGCTATTGGGAATAAAGCTATTGAAGAGCATGCTCCTTGGGTAAAGATGAAGGAAGATAGAAAGGATGAGGCTTTGGCTACTGTTGCTCTTGTTGCAAATATTTTAGCAAAAGCATCTATAATGCTTAGTCCAGTTATGCCAAAAACAACAGCAATAATAGCAGATGCACTTAGTTTTAAGATAAATAATGAAAGATACAAAGAGCTTGTTTTAGGTAAAAAACTATTGAAATTATTTAATATTAAAAAAGTTTCTCCTCTTTTTCCTAGAGTAGACGAACCTTTAATGCCTGAGGCTCCAAAAGCTATGCCAGATGATAAACCAAACGATAAAATGAAAGAAGATATGAAGGCAAAGAAAGAAGAGATAGAATTGGATAACCTTATAGAAATAGGTCAATTTTTTGAAACATCTCTGAAAGTTGGTATTGTCATAGAAGCAGAGGAAGTTCCTAAAAGTAAAAAACTTTTAAAACTACAAGTTGACTTAGGTGAAGATGTTCCAAGACAAGTAGTTGCTGGAATAAAAGAGTTTTATAGTGCAGAATCACTTATTGGTACTCAGGTTTGTGTTGTAGCAAACTTAAAACCAGCGAAATTAATGGGAATGATGTCAGAAGGAATGCTTCTTGCTGCTAAAGATGAAGATGGTCTATGTTTAGTTAGACCTGAAAAACCTAAAAAGGCAGGCACACCTATTGGATGAGACTAGAAAACTTCCTAGCACTTACTCGCGCGAAACTTGTTAATGAACCATGTGTAAGTAATTTTGAAAATATTGTTTTTGAAGCACATAAAGTAAAAAGAGGTGATCTTTTTTTTAACTTCGATGTTGAAGATGTAGATATCGCAGTACAAAATGGTGCTTATGGTATTGTCTTTGACAAAGTAACGCAAGTAAGTGATAGTGAAATTGCTTGGATAGAGGTTACTAATCTCGATGATGCTTTAAAAAGACTTTTACGATTTAAACTAATAGAAAAAGAGATTGTAGCGTATGAGTGTAATGAAATAATTTTAAAGCTTGCTCTTCAAGTCATAACGCAAACAAATTTTTTAGTTCTTAGTGGAAATATTAAAACTATTTTTAAATCTCTTTGGCATCTAGAAGATAGAGCAACAGTTTTATTCTGCCCTACTCTAAACGACGAAGATATGTTTGCAAATATTAAAACCTTACCAAAAACGGCAATACAGCCCATAGAAATCATGGAACAAACACTATTTGAAACATCATTTATATATGATGATATTTTTTATGAAAGACAATTGATTTCTCCATTTTTTATACCTTACCTTGAAGAACTTTTACATTTGTTGAAAAATTTAAAAATCAATTTTAGACTTAGGAAGTTTACACCTATAGAGCATTTTGAAGCAGTTTTTACAAATAAAAAATTTGAAATTAAAAACTTTGGAGCTAGTGATAAAGTTCTTATTTTTGAGCCAAATACAAGTCTTATAGATAGCGAGATAAGTTTTTTACAAACAAGAGCATCTTGGGCAAATATAATTTTTATAATTCCGTCCGATATAAAACAAATGGAAGATATAAATGTCTTTGTTTATGAAAATACAGAAGATATTTTCACGGTACTAAAAGAAAATAGCTTTCATTTTGCCCTTATTGTTGGCGTAGAGAAGTCAATCCTTAATCAACCTGTAATCAAACAAACGCAATTAACCTTAGACTTCTAACTCTCTCTTTAGCTCATCTATATTTATCTTATTTTTATCACTTTGAATCAGAGGAAGAGACTTTTTATATATAACTCTGCTTGGAATCATATAAGAAGCTAGATGCTTTTTAAGCTCAAATAATATCTCTTTCGGTGCTATTTCACTTGGCGAAGAATAAATCATAATTATTTCTTCTTCTATTTGTTCATTGTTTATTGAAAAAATTGCGCATTGTTCTATTTGAGGTATATTTTTTGATACCGCAGATTCAATTTCAAGTGGAGAAACTCTAAATCCTCTAGTCTTTATCATATTGTCATGTCTTGAAACAAAATAGAAGTAGCCTTCCTCATCTTTGTATACATAGTCACCTGTTGCAACAACTATTTCATCTGTGAGTTGTCCTTCTAGGTTTATAACATCTTTTAAAATTTGAATTGATTTAAATCTCTGTGAATTTTGCTCAGGTGCATTCCAAAAACCTTTGTAGATGTAGCCACCTCTGTGAATCAACTCCCCTACTTCTCGAACTCCACACTCAGCTCCATTCTCATCAATAACATATAGTTCAACATCAGGAATTGCTTTACCTATGGAGTCTGGTCTTATTTCAACTTGAGAAGGATCTAGATAAGTTGAACGAAAAGCTTCAGTTAAGCCATGCATTGAATAAAAATCTGCATTTTTAAAAAGTTTTTTACACTCAGAAATCATTTTGTGTGTGGCATTTCCTCCAGATGAAGTTATTGTTTTTACATTTTCAAAAAGTTCAGCACTTGGTAGTCTTTGTATCTCTTCATCAAACATTTGAGTTATGTTTATAGGCATTAGAGGAATTATAGTTACGCTGTCATCTATGATGTGGTTAAAAAAATCTCCTGCTAGTATAAATCTATGCAAAGCTAAAGTTGCCCTTTTATAAAGCGTACAAAAAATTTGATTTAACCCATAGTCAAGGTTGAAAATCAGTAAACCAGAAATAACATCATCTTCTTTTAAGTTTAAATACCCAGAAACGACTCGTGCAGAATCTATCAGGTTTCTATGCGAAATAACTATACCTTTTGGAGTTCCAGATACACCAAAAGAGTAAGTAATTAGTGCGTTGTTATGCCCATTTATATCACAAGTATAAGGTTTATTGTAGTATTTAAAAATCTCTTCAAAGGAAGCTATTTCCTTGTCAGTAGTTTCATACGAAATAATATGACCACTAAAATCTATCTCTTCAATGCTCTGGAGTTTTAGTTTATCTGTGATTATACATTTGATATCACAGTCATTAATGATGTACTCGATTTGTTCTGGTTTTAGTAGTTTTGTAAGAGGAACTAATATATAATCTGTCGATAAAATAGCAAGAATTGCAATAACTTGCTCTATACCTTTGTTTGAATAAACGCCAATCCTTGAATCTTTTGGTAAGTTTAATTCACTTAGATAGTAAGCTACCTGATTTACTTTTGTGTAAAGTTCACCGTAAGTTATATTTTTTTCATTCAAAACTAAAGCTATTTTATCTTTATGAGTAACTTGTGCATCTTCAATTAATGTTCTTATACAATTTATTGACATATTAGTTTCCTTTTATTCCGAGAGTCCAAATATCATAGTTACTATCTAAAATAGTAGCTGGATTATGCTCTGAGTTTAGTATTTTTTTATAAAAAAATGTGATGATGTCTTCAATCTCTAAAGAAGAGAGTACTTTTGTTATTCCGCCTGTTAAAATGATAGAGTTAATCGAGAGTAGTTTTAAGTTTATGTAGGCTTTTTTATAGTGCGACATTTTGCATAAAACCAAAAATATAGCTAATTGCATTAAAACTCTTGTAGCTTTTTCACTCTGCTCTTCAAAGATATTTTCTGTAACTTTTAGATATGTTAAAAGCTCATATACAAACTCATTATTTTGTGCTGCAAAAATCAAAGATTCTTTTGATTTATATACGCCTAGTTTTTTAAATACAAGCCTGTCGTATTCATTTTTTGTAACTATATTCTCATCAACTAAATCTTTTGAATAGTGTATATCTGTTGTTGCTCCACCAATATCTATAAGGATAAAAGGGTCAACTACAGCAAACTTTGTATTTATAAGTGGCAGTGTTTTATTTACAATATAAGGTGTAGAAAATATTTGATTTGAAGTGATGTCATAAAGGTGTTTTATTTCCTCTTTTCCAACTATATCAGCTTGGTAAAGATTTGTTAGATATTCTTTAAGATTTTCCTCAACAATATGGAGTTTATTGTCAATGATATTAGGTAATATAATAAGGTCATTTATTTTTTCATTTAATGTGTTAGATTCTTCTTCACTTCCCACAAATACGATGTTTGAGTAGTTTAGTTTATCAAGATAATCATATAAATCATCACCAAATTTAGAACTAGATGAGTCAATACCTCCAGCAACAATAACAACATCAATTAAATCACTAGGAATAGAGTACTCTTTGATGTTTTGATACAAAACTGTTTCTATAATATTTATACCAGAATTAAAGGCTATATTTTTAGCATACTTTAGAGAAAAAAGATTTGTTATTCCTATGATTAAGGTGCTTAATCCTCCGTTCGCAGATGAGCAAATAAAAACATCATCTTTTTCAAAGTTATGAATAGTTTCACCACATTTATATGTTAAATCATCAAGTATATCTTTGTTAAAATCTCTGAAGTGTTGCTCTATGCTTTCTTCTGTGCATACTTTAAAGTAAGTGCTTCCTATGTCTATTAAAAGTTTACTCATTGCATGATTCCTATGTCGTGGATAATGTCATTTACTATACTTGTTGTATCTTTTGTGAGGTCGCATTGTGCCTTTTCGTATTCAAAACATCTATCTGGTATAGGGACATTTCCTCTTTTTATAATTCTAATATTTTTCTTGGCATCTCTTATTGTAATCATTTCATTATGATTTATAATATGAGGAGAAAATGGTACATCGATGATTCCATTTTTAATAGAGTTGAATACTTTTCTCCAAAGAGTATCAGCAGAGTCGTTAAGAACGGCTTCCATGATAGCATGAACCTCAAGTGTAAGTATCTCTTCTTCCTCAGCATCTACAATATTAGGAAGACCATTTAGTATGCCAAGAGTGTATTGAGTATTTGCAACAGTTTTTGCATTTGCTTCTTTTGTTGGAATTCCAGATGCTTCTTCTCTAGTTTTTGTTATTATTTTATCTGCACCAACCATAGATGCTATGATAGTTGACATATTGATTAGTTGTTCTGCAAAGTTTTTGTTTGTAGGGAATGCTCCCATCCACTGGTGATAAACTAGATGTATATTTGCATCTTCACAGTTTATTTGTTTCGCGTAATGACGAGAGAGTTTTTTAATTACTGCTCCCATTACGATATCTTGATTCATTGAGCCTGTTTGAGAAAAAGAAACAGAAAAAGATTTAACACCCTCTTCTAGTGAAAGCATCATTTCTAATATTTGTATAACTATAGTTATTGCAGGAGGAACTAAAGTAGCTGTCAGAGGACCAAATGATTCTCTATTTATAGGCTCATTTAGTTTTGAGTAGTTTGCACATACTCTTTCAACATATTTCCAATATAAAAATGCTTTATCAAGAGGAAAGTTTTTTGAATAAGGAAGAAGATAAGTAATCGGTCCACCTTCTATCTCAAAAATACCAGATGCTATAGCAGTTTCTATTAAAAGTCTAGCATCTGGAGTTCCATGTCTTAGGCTTACAGGCTTGTTGAAGTGTGTTATCATCTTTCTTGTGGTTCTATATCCATGATTTACCAAAGGATAACCGTTTAGCATGTCTACTTCATTTTCTTCACTAAGGCGAAGCATCTTTTTAGCAGTAGCATAGTCATTAAGTCTAGTATTTGAATCAATAGTTAGTGGTAATACATCTACATTTGCTTCGATGAAAAACTCATTTAAAGCGTATTGCTTTTTATAAGTTGGGAAACCACCACGAGGTTGAACTAACATTTTCTTTTGTGTTTTAAAAGCATGTGAAATAAACAGGTCTTTACTTGCATTTCGTACAAAGTCTTCAACTTCTGCGAAGTCAAAACTATCTACAAATTCATTGTTTAGTATTATTTCTCTTTCTTCTTGGAGCAAACTCATTATTTATTTCTCTCTTTTAAAAACTCTTCTAAGGTGTCTAGTCCAGTGTTTAAATCTACTTGATGAAAAACTAAATCAAAGCCATATTTTTTGTACTTTGGAACTATTGTATCAGCACTAGCGCTTCCAACAACCAAGTTTCCACCTATCATCATTACAAGATTATCTAAACTCTTGTATTTTGATTTTAAAAGTTTGACCTCTCTTGCCCAACCTTCCGCTTCGCCATTAAGTGAAGAAATAAGAAGTACATCTGCACCAGTTTCAACAACAGCGTCAAAAAATTCTTCTAAATAGGTGTTTACACCTAGATTAAATACTTCAAAACCTCTTGAGTTTAAAGATAGCTCTATAAGTCTGTTTGCAACGACATGTATATCATTTCCAACTACGCCTGTAACTACTTTCATATATTTTATACCTATTCATATTTTATAGATGTAAAGATAGCAAAATTTATGTAAAAACTAGGTTATAAGGTGCTAGAATACATCCATAATTGAATAAAGAGGATATATTTATGGACTTTTTTACAGCAGATATTTGCGATGAGCATATAGAAAAGGTTTTTGTACTTGATCCACAATATAAAAACTATGGTGGAGCAAATAAGTGTAAAGGCGAAGTTGTAACAATAAAACTAGATAAAAATAATTCAGATTTAATAAAATTACTTCGTGATGAAGATGGAAAGGGAAAAGTTGTTGTTGTTGATGTGAGAGAAGATTATTTTGCAGTAGTTGGTGAAAATCTGATGAAGTTTGCACATAAAAACAACTATGCAGGAATTGTTGTAAATGGTTATATCAGAGATACTTTTCAAATAAAAGATATTCCTGTTGCTCTCTATGCTCTTGGGACTTGTCCTAGAAAGTATATTCCTATAACTAGTGGGGAAAGAAATATTCATCTTTCATTTGGTGGAGTTGGCTTTAAAGATGGAGATTATCTTTATGCTGATACTGACGGAGTTATAGTTACTCCGCAAATAATAATATAACAAGGAAAAATATTGACAACGATTAATGATATAAATAAAGAGATGCAAGAGTTGATTAGTGAAGTTGAAGATGAAGATGTTTTAGAAGAAATAAATGATAAAATGCTTCCCTTTAATGAAAATATGAATAGTCTCCTTCAATCAGATACGGTTGAGGATTTTTTAACAATATATGAAGATATGAATATAAAAGATAGTGCAGTTTTGAAATGCTATAACCTTGATACAACAAAAGAACTTGAAGAATACATACAAAAAAATAAAGTTAGTTTTGATGATTTAAAAATTGAAGCAACTCAAGCAACTTGTGAAGCTTTAAAATTTGCTATATATGATAGTGAAGAAGAAGATGAATACTAAAAATGAATCGTAGAAATTTTCTTAGCACTGTCTCAGCAACATCAGTAGCACTTGCATTCTCAGGGTGTAATGAAAGCAATAGGCAGGCGATATATTATTCAAAACAAATAAAAAAAGATTTACCTAATAAAAAACGCATTAATATAAATAAGAATAAAAAGACAATCATAAAACTTGCTACTAGTTGGCCTGCAAATTTTCCTATAATGGGGACAGGCGTTGAAAAATTTGTTAAAAGACTAAAGGATATTAGCTCTGGTTCTCTTGAAGTAAAACTTTATCCAAAAAATACTCTCATCCCTGCTCTTGCTGTTTTTGATGCTTGTTCTAGTGGACAGATAGACGCTTTTCATTCTGGTCCATATTATTGGAAAGGTAAAAATTCTGCTTTTTCTCTTTATAGCGGGATTCCATTTGGTTTTACAGCAGAAGAAATTAACTCTTGGATGACTTTTGGAGGCGGGATGGAACTTTGGCGAGAACAGTATGCTAAGTACAACCTTCATCCCTTTATGGGAGGTAATACTAACATTCAAATGGGTGGATGGTATAGAAAGCCCATAAATTCTTTAGAAGATATGCAAGGCTTGAAAATGCGTATTCCTGGTCTTGGTGGAGAAGTTTTTGCAAAGATGGGTGTTAATCCAATTCTTTTACCTGCGGGAGAAATATATACATCTCTTGAAAGAGGTGTTATAGATGCTACTGAATGGGTTGGCCCAGCGCTTGATATTAAAATGGGATTTTATAAAGTCGCACCATATTACTACTCTGGTTGGCATGAACCGGGTTCTATTCTAGAACTTACTTTTAACAAACAATCTTGGGGTAAACTTAGTTTTGAACACCAATCTATGATAGAAGTTTCAGCAAGTGAAATGAACTCGAACATGACATATGAGTTTCATGCCAAAAATATTCAAGCGTTGGCAAAACTTACCAAGTTAAATATATCGATAAAACGATACCCAAGTGATGTCATAGATGCTGGAAAAAAAGCTTTAAAGGAAGTAATAGCCGAACTTAGCTCAAGAAATAGTGACTTTGAAAAAGTTTATACTTCTATTGATAAGCATTTAATTCTCTCAAAAAAGTGGAGCGATGTAAGTCTGCGTTACTTTTTAAATGAGAGATAAAGTATAATTCTATGGCATGATAAATGCTTATAAAAAACAACTTAAAACTAGAGAATATATTTGATAAAATTATTATTTGCTTTAATAGCAACCCACACTCTTCTTTTTGCTTCATTTAGTGGAACAATAATAGACTATAAAACTAATAAGCCTATACGTAAAGCTATGATTAGTGATTCTAAAATAACTGTAAAGTCTGATGAAAATGGCTCTTTTAGTATAAATTCTAAAGAAAAAAACTATCATATTAAAGCTTATGGATACAGACCTTATAGCTTTACTCAAGACTTAAATAATACAACCATTAGTATAGAGCCCATTAATATAAAAGCACTTTATTTGACTTTTTGGGGGGCAAATATTTACTCTAAAACAACAGCAAAAATATTGAAAATTATTGAAGAAACACAGATTAATGCGATAGTTGTTGATGTTAAAAATGAGTATGGCTCCACCTCTTATAGAACTTCGTTTAAACAAGCAAATAGCTATGGAGCTTATGAAAAAAGAACTATTGGAAATATTAAAAACTTTATGAAGCTTATGAAGTCTAAGGGCATCTATACTATTGCTAGGGTTGTAGTTTTTAAAGATGAACTTCAAGCATCAAATAATGAAGATTATGCAATCAAAAAAACAGATGGTAGCATCTGGAGAAACCATGACAATATGGCATGGGTTGATCCTTTTGATAAAAGAAGTCATAGATATACAGTTGCTATTGCAGAGGATGCTGCTGCAAGAGGATTTGATGAGATAAACTTTGACTATATTAGATTTCCAGCAAAAAGATGGTTGAAGTTATCTAAAAAAAATACTCAAGAAAATCGTATAAAAGCAATAGAAGATTTTTTAAGATTAGCACGAAATAAACTTAGAAAATATGGAGTGTTTATATCAGTAGATACTTATGGAAATGTTTGTTGGGAGAAAGGAGATAGTGGTATTGGGCAAAAGATAGAGTCCCTTTCAAAGTATAGTGATTATATTTCACCAATGCTCTACCCTTCCGGTTTTGCAAGTGGTTCATTTGGCTTGGACGCTCCATCTGAGGAACCGTATATTGTTATATATAGAAGTATTAAAAATGTTCAAGATAGGATTAATCCACAAAGAATTAGACCTTGGCTTCAATACTTTAAAGATTATGCGCATACAAGAAAACACTATAGAAAATTTGAAGTAAATGAACAGATGCGAGCAAGCAGAGATATTAATACAAGCGGTTGGATGATGTGGTCACCATCTAGTAAGTATCATTTAGAGTATTTTAAACCTAAAAAGTAAAATTTTGCCTATGCCTTATTTCATGCCTTATATTTTTTGAATCTGATATATACTGTGAAACTAAATCGTGAAATTTTTTTGAATGATTCATGAACTTTAGATGTGCTAGTTCATGGACTACAACATAGTCGATTTGCTTTTTTTTTAGCTTTAAAAGCTGTGTATTTAAAGTTATGATGCCTTGTGAGCTACAACTACCCCATCTGCTTCGCATTTTTTTATATTTAATCTCAGAATATTTTAAATTCATGATATTTGCAAAATACTCAACTCTTTGTTTTAGGTATATTTGTGAATAAAGTTTATAAAATTTGTCGTAGCGCCTAGTGATGGTATCTAGATTTGGCTTTCTTAAGCGATGAAGTAGTTTACGCAGTCCTTCGGCTTCCGAGGCATCTACGCTATAAATCTCTCCAAAAAGTAAAACTTCATCTTCAAGATTTATTTTTATAATTTTAGTTTCTTTTTTGCTTTGAAGTTGTTTTCTTATCCATTTTTCTTTTTTTAAGAGCAAATCCTGCACATAAAGTATAGATGCCGATGATGTTTTTACTATTACTTTAGCATCTGAATTTATGTTGATATAGCTATGTTTTAATCTTTTGTTATGCACATGCACAATATCTAAATCTTTAAACTTTATATTATTCGTAATCAATAGGGTCCTTAACTCCAGCTAATTTAAAACCATTTAGCCTAAGTCTGCAACTATCGCAAACTCCACAGGCCTTATCTTCATTTTTATAACAACTCCAAGTAAATTCAAGAGGAACCATTAAGTCTAACGCCTGATGTACTATCTGAGATTTTTGCAAATGAACTAATGGCATTTTTATTTCTATATTTGTTTCATCTTTTGTGCCTAAGTTTATAGAGTGTTCCATACTTTTTATATATGATTCTCTACAATCAGGATAACCACTACTATCTTCTTCAACCACTCCTATGCTAATAACACTAGCACCTTCTTTTTCAGCGATAGCTGCTGCCATACTTAAAAAAATACCATTTCTGAAAGGAACATAAGTGATAGGAACACCTTCTTCTATTCCAGCAGTTGGAATATCAATTTTTTTGTCAGTTAAAGCAGAAGCACCAATTTTAGAGAAAAAATCTAAATCTAAAACATATTTTTCTTTTACATTTAAACTTTTACATATTTTATAAAAACACTCTAGTTCTTTTTTTTGTGTTCTTTGTGCATAGTTAAAATGAAGAGCAATTATGTCATATCCACTTTCTTTCATCATATATGCACTAAGTGTTGAGTCCATGCCACCGCTCATTACGCATAATGCTTTTTTATTATCTTTTTTCATAAAAGAATTTTAACATATATTTTTAATCTTTATTAAAACAAACAAATAATATAATGAGTTATAATACATAAAAGGAGATAATTATGGATGTATCATCTTCCTCACAACAAACACCAGTAGAATCTGGAGGAACCCCTTTAGAAAAAGCTGTTGATGTTCAAGAAAAACAAGTTGAAAAGATTATTGAAAGCGCAACTGAACAATCAAAACAGACGAATGCACAAAAAACAGGTATTGGAAATAGCTTAAACCTTATCGGTTAAAATTTTTTACAAAATCTAAGTCTTATTGGATATAATCCTTTTTATGATTGACTTAGATAATAGAACCTCACTTAAAATAGATGAATCATTTTTAAATACTATTGTTAAAAAACTCACAGGGAAAGAAATAGAGCTACTTATTGTTGAAGAAGATGAAATTAAAAATATAAATAAACTTCATCGAAATATAGATAAATCAACAGATGTTTTAAGTTTCCCTTATGAAGAGATGCCGATGAGTCCACTCGGAAGCATCGTGATATCTTCCTCTCATGTAAAAGACTTAGCTAGTAAATTAGGTCATACAAATAATGATGAATTAAATCTTCTTTTTATTCACGGTATGCTTCATCTCTTAGGTTTTGACCATGAAATAGATAACGGAGAGATGAGAAAAGAAGAAACAAGGTTAATAAATGAATTTAACTTGCCAAAAAGCTTAATAACAAGAACACAAGGTTAAAAAATGGATTTTATAATTTTTATTGTTGCAATGTCTGCTCTAATTTATGGAGCAGATTTTATAATAAAAGAGTCTGAAAGAATTGCTCTGCATTTTAATATATCACAGTTTGTGATTGGTGCAACTCTCATAGCATTTGGCACCTCTTTACCAGAAATGGCAGCATCTATGATGGCTTCTTCTCAAGGTAAGAGCGATATGGCGGTCGCAAATGTAGTAGGAAGTGTGATTTTCAATATTACTCTTGTTTTAGGAATAGTATTTTTAATAAGTAAAAAAATGCATCCAAAAAGAAATCTTTTTGCTCAAGATAGTGCTTGGGTTATTGTTCCTCTTGTATTTTTCTTTATTATGGTTCAAGATGGTGTAATTGGTCGAGTTGATGGGATTCTATATCTTCTTCTTATGCTTTCATACATAGTATTTTTATTTAGTGATTCTAAAGATGATTTGGAAAATTCTGTTGATGAAGATTTAGCGAAAGAAAAATTTAAATGGGGTAAAACCATCATATTGCTAATGATTGGTTTTGCTTTAACTATTAGTGGTGCAAATTTTGTTATAGAAAGCGGAACAGATATAGCTAGAGTTTTTGGAATAAGTGAATGGATAATAGGAATATTTTTAATCTCTTTAGGAACTTCTTTACCTGAGCTTGTTGTATCTATAGTGGCGGTAAAAAAAGGCAATGCTGAAATGAGCATCGGAAATATAATAGGCTCAAATGTTGCAAATTTTTCAATGGTTTTAGGTGGAGCTTCTCTAATTAACCCACTTACTGTTGATCTAATATCAACAAAATTTGATATGTTAATTTTAGTAGCAGCGTCTATAACGCTTCTATTTATTTTGGCAAATAAGCTTTATAACAAAGCAGGAGCAATTTTTTTACTAATTATACTAGCGTTATTTTTACAAAATGTTATTGTTTAATATATTTCAGCTTTAACAGTCTATTGTATATTTTAGATACAATTTTACCAGCTGCTGATCCACCGTGTCCGCCATGCTCTACTATAACTAAAACAATATACTGAGGATTTTTATATGGGCCATAAGATGTAAACCAAGCGTGAGAACGGCTATAATAAGACATCTCATGCTCTAACACTCTTTCTTCTATATCTTGCAAAATTGTAACAACCTGTGCCGTTCCTGTCTTACCTGCTATTGTGACTTTTGAACTAAGGTATTGTGTTGCCGTACCTTTTGGATAGTTACATACTTCATACATTGCTCTTTGTATTAGAGGTAGTTTTTTTAACTCTTTTTCATTCAATATATCTTTTGATGGTGGATTTAATTCTTTATCTCCAATCATCGTTGCAAAATGCGGTGTTGGGAGCTTTGATGTTGCCATAAGTGCTGTAAATTGAGCTATTTGCATAGGTGTTACTAAAAAATCTCCTTGCCCTATAGAGGTATTAACTGTTTCTCCTATAAACCAAGGACGATTATATTTTTTCTTTTTCCATTCACGAGAAGGAACAATACCAATGAACTCATTTGGTAAATCAACGCCTGTTTTTTTACCTAGACCATATCTTAGTAAACCTTCACTCATTTTTTTTATACCAACTTGAAGGCTGCCTTTATAAAAATAGTCATCACAACTCTCTCTTATAGCTTTTTTTAGACTTGTTTTTCTATGTCCTTTTTTCTTCCAGCATCTAAATACACGCTTACCTAATGGCATTGATGACCTACAATCAACACTCCACTTGCTATCTATTTCTGTGGTCGCATAAAGTAATCCTAAGCCTGTTTTTATTGTTGATCCTGGAGGATATAGCCCGTTTATAAGTTTATTTGTAAACGGTTTATCAAGATTTGTTGAGAGTTTATTCCACATTTTATGAGATATTCCAGATACAAAAGTATTTAAATCATATTCTGGAAAACTACTTGCAGACAATATTTTCCCATCCACACCCATAACAATAACTGCACCAGCTTTCTTTTTAAATAATGATGATATATATTTTTGAAGTTCAATATCTATTGCAAGAGTTAGTTTTCTATCCTCATCTGCTAGAATGTTAGATAATTCTTGTATTTCCTGATTGTTAGCATTAACTTTTATTTTTCTAAGTCCTGCGTTACCCTGTAAATAATTGTTATACGATTTTTCAATACCAGTTTTTCCTATATAGCCGATTAGCTCTAAGAGCTTATCATCTTTTATATCTTTTTTATTTGCACGAGAAACATAGCCTATCATATGTGCGCCAACTTTTCCGTATGGATAGTGCCGTTTAGGGGCAGGAACTATTTTTATCTTATCTCTTAAGCTGAGTATTGAATATACTGGCATAATATCTTTGTATGTAATAAAGTGAACAATATCTATGTAATTATGATTGTAATAAGAATCTTTTTTTATATAATTTTTTATCAATTTATCTTTTTTCAAAGAAGGTAATAATTTTAATAAATTATCTATTTCCTCATTAAAAGAGGCTATATTCTTTTTTAGGCGCAAGTGTGGACGAAGTTGTATCTTGAATCCTAATCTGTTAATAGCTATTGGTCTGTTGTTCCTATCTACTATCTCACCTCTAACAGGGACTATTTTTTCACTTTTTATAGTATTAGAATAAGATAGTTTTTCATAGTAACTATTTGACTCAACCGCAAGAAAAAAAATTCTTACGATTAGAGCTAACCAAATAGATATAAAAATAGTAAGTATAAATTTAATTTTCATAAAATACTCACAATAAAAAATTCAATTACTATGTAGTAAAGCATGTAATAATTAATTGATGGCATTGGAATTAAGAAAATATTTGAAACAAGCACAAGAAAAAGATAAAACCCAAAATAAGATAATATAACAGATGCTACTTTAATGCAAGATCTACAATCAAAGTTCTTTTTTAACTTAGGCATTACAAATTTATAAATCATACCAAAATATATTATAGAACTAAAAACAGGAAATCCCATTTGTGATTCATATACGAGGAGACATAAAGATATTAAAAATATTTCAACACCATCTTCTTTTTTGACAGCATTTATAAAAAATACAAAAAGAATAGCAAAAAGTGGAGGAAGAAATAAATAGATGCTGCTTAGACTTTCGTATGCTATAAATAACAGCACATAGACGAAAGGTGCTAGAGGGCTTTGATTAATGATACTTCGTTGCATACTGGAAAATGTTTACATTTAATACAATCAGCCCAAATCTTATGTTCGGGGATAGAATCTTTAGAAATTTCTATAAAACCTAACTTTTCAAAAAAGCTTTGCTTATAAGTCAAAGATAAAACTTTTTGAAGCTTTAAATTTTTAGCTTCTTCTAAGCATTGTTCAACTAGTTTTTTGCCTATTTTTTTACCTCTTTCGCTCTCCCTAACAACTAAAGACCTGATTTCTCCTAAATACTGAGTATGTATATGAAGAGCACAAAAACCAACTATTTTTTCGTCATCTAAACATAAGGTGTAGGATCTTATATTTGTTGATACTTCATCGTCTGTTCTGTTTAGAATTATTCCAGATTCAATTTCTGGACTAACAAGTTCTTGCATTTTGGTAATATTACTGAGTTTAGCTTTTTGATAGTTAATCATTTAGTATCTCATAAATAACTTTTATAGCTTTTTGCATCCCTCTTTTTTTTGAACTAGATACCATCATGGCATCTGGGAACTGCCTTCTAAGTGCATTCTGCTCTTTTTGGTTTAACTTATCTATTTTTGTAAATATTTGTAATATATACTGATTTTCCCTTCGATTGTTAAACAAAAACTCACTTACTGAAGTGTCAATGTCTAGATGCGGATGTCTACAATCAATCAGATGTATAAAAAGTTTAATTTGTTCTCTTTGTGAAATATAATCAGTCAAGTTCTTCTCCCAATCGTATTTTATTGATTTTGAAACTTTAGCATATCCAAAACCTGGTAAATCTACAAACTTTGCAAGGCTTTTGACAGAGTCTTCTCTATTTATAAAAGTTACATCAAAATAGTTTATAAGTCTTGTTTTACCAGGTGTTGAAGATACTTTTGCAAGTCCTTTATGGTTTGTTAATGCGTTAAGTAAAGAACTTTTTCCAACATTTGAGCGTGCCATAAATACAACTTCATTTTGCTCTTGAACATCTGGTGCTCCTTCTATATTTGGGGCAGATGTTATAAATTTTGATTCAACTATTTCTATCATTTTTGTTCCTCTTGCGATGACATTTTAAAAATCATAATAACTGGTTCTTTTGTTGCACCTTTGGCATATGCCTTACCTTCTGTTGTTTTTAGAACAACCTCTTCGCCAATAATTTCTTTTTTTTCATCAACTTGAGTTAAGTGAACATTTTTAAAAAAATGATATTCTTTAATCAGAGGCATATATATGGCTCTTTCTGCTTTACCACGATATATAGCACCTTGTTTAGTCATGATATAAAAAGAAACATTACCTACTGCTATGAACTTTGTTGGTTGATGCTTTTTATTGGTGAATACAGTAACTTTTGTTGCATTTAGTTCATCTGAACCTTTTTTAATATTTACATTTCCTTGAAATATCGATATACCTTTGTTCTCATCAGCATTAAATTGACTTGCTTTTATCTTTAACTCGCTTGCTGTTAAAGATATTGTCAAAAAAATTATTAAAATTATTAAGCATTTGTTCATTTTTTCTCTTTTAGTTTATAATTTATTTTTATATTTTTTGATTTAATTTTATTTGTTTTATTGTTGTACTCAAGGTCACTACCTGTTGCTCTATTTAAACCTCTATGCATAACATAGGAGGTTCTCGTTTTTGCAATAGATGTTTTTTTGCTGTATGTCGCTTCTTGAGTCTCGAAAATCAAACCATCTTCTCTATTATAAAATACATTACCTTTTAAATCAACATTATCATCAATATCTCTGTATAGCCCATTGTCAGCACGCATATTTGCGATATACTTTTTTGAATTATCTGTATAGTCAATATTTGAAACTTCGTACCTATCTGCGTATCTTGTTCCTTTTGCCCCTTTCATTAATGTAACTAAACTTTTGTCATCAAACTCATGAAGAGTAAACGAGTTAAGTTGAAAAACTGGGACATCAATAAACTCTTGTTGTTTAATATCAAGTGGTTTAAAGCCAAGAAATATCATTAGTAAACCTGCTAAAATTGCTAAAAAAAATATATTTATATTCAAGTAGGTGTCGCCTTATATCCAAACTTTCATAAAGTCATCTCTTTGATTGTTTTCATCAACAAGAATATCTATCATCTCTCTGACGGCACCATTGCCACCATCACTTGCTAAGACTTTATTTACCGTTTTTCTTATCTCTTTCACTCCATCGTTGGGAGTAAAACTTCTTCCTACTAAATTTAGCATATTATAATCATTTAAATCATCACCAATTGCTGCAACTTCATAGTATTTTAAATCAAGAGAGTCTATTAATTCTTTTAAAACTCTATCTTTATCTTTTATACCTTGAAAAAGATGCTGTATACCAAGTTCATCCGAACGTTTTTTAACAATACTTGACTTTCTACCTGTTATTATTGCGACTCTATTACCAAGCTTAATCCATGTAGTAATCCCAAGTCCATCTTTTACATTGAAAACTTTACTTTCGATTGTCTCTGCTGAATAGATAAGTTTACCATCACTTAAACAACCATCAACATCTAAAACAATTAGTTTTATCATAGTACATCTTTGGTGCTTGGAATACCAATTCTTTCATTCTTTGTAATTGCACGACGAATGGCAACCGCCAGTGCTTTAAAAGACGCTTCAATAATATGATGTTTATTTCTTCCTCTGAGCATTATGATATGCGTACTTATTCTTGCATTTAACACAAAAGCTCTAAAAAACTCTTCAACAAGTTCAGTATCAAAGCCTCCTACTTTTCCAGTTACATCTGACTCATAAACTAAAAATGGTCTATTGCTAAGGTCTAAGTCACAAGATACACATGCTTCATCCATTACAATAGTAGCACTGCCAAATCTCTCTATATGGGCAACTGGATAGATAGCATCTGCTATTAAAGATCCAAGAACGATTCCAATGTCTTCTACGCTATGGTGATCATCTATATGAGTATCACCTACACACTTTACATTCATATCAATAAGTGAGTGTTTAGAAAAGCTTACTAGCATGTGATCTAAAAAACCAACACCAGTATCTATATTGCTTTGTCCTTTTCCGTATAACTCTAATGAAATCGTAATATCTGTTTCTTTTGTTTTTCTTGTTTTATTTATCATATTTTTATTCCTCTCGTACTATGAATGCATTTTTAAAATGCCCTTGAGCTTTGTAGTCTCTTGCTTCTTGTTCACTCTTGAAACCTTTTAGCCAAACTTTAAAAGTTCTGCCACTTTCTGTCTCCATATCTTTTATAACTGTTGAGTAGCCATCTTTTTTATCAAAAGCTTCTTGTATTTTTAAGGCCCCATCTATGTTTGAAAAAGATGCTATTTGAATAGCAAAACCAGAAATGGACTTCTTTTGAGGAGCTTTTTTTAACTCTTTTTTCGTTGGTATTCTTTTTTTACCTTTAGTCTCAAAGCCTAAAATCTCAAGTTCAACAGGAGCTGTCCCTGTTGCTATCATATTGATTTTATCAGCCCCCTTTTTAGATAAATCTATAATTCTGCTATTTACAAAAGGTCCCCTATCGTTAATTCTAACAATAATGCTCAAACCATTGCTTTGATTTGTAACTTTTACTATGGTGTTCATAGGTAAAGTTTTGTGTGCTGCTGTCATATCATACATATTGTATCTTTCACCATTAGAGGTATGTTTACCGTGAAAATCAGGACCGTACCAGCTAGCTCGTCCACTAAATCTATCTCCAACGCTTACAACTGTTGGATAATATCTGATTCCCCTTATAACATAAGGTTTCATCGTTGGATGAGAGTATGTCTTTTTATCAATTTTTGAACTATAGTTTGAAGAATACGATTTAGGAGCGCTATATTGAGCATCATTGTAAACTCTTTTACTTCTAGTACTGCAAGCAGTAAAAAATAAAATAATTACTAGAAAAATAATATAAAAAAATCTACTCATTTATTTTTAACCTATCGCCAATTTTAATAAGACTGCTTTTGAGATGATTTTGAAGTTTTAAGTTAGTAACACTAACTTTATGTGCTTTTGAAATGGATTCTAAAGTGTCTCCTCTTTTTACCATGTAATAGTGTCTTGTGCTTATCGTTTTAAATTTTTTCCTACTATCTATTGGAATAACAAGCTTTTGTTTTAAGCGTAATCTTGAATGTTTAAGTTTATTAAAATCCATGATAACTCTGTAGGAAACGCCATATTTTTTACCTATTTTAGACAGGTTATCCCCACTTCTGACTACATGAATTTTATATATATTTCGTATTGGTTCTGGACGATAATTTCTTTTAAATTCATTTAACTTTACATATGGTATATAAATATCATATGCTTTTTCGTATGGTGGAACAAAATCATACTTAAGATGTCTATTTAGCTTTTTCAATTCTTTTAAAGGAATGCCTACTATTTTTGAAACCCTTCTTAATGATTCGCCGCTAGATAGTTGTACAGTTGAAATCGAGTAAGCGTTTGCACGGTTAAGAAGATGCTCATACTCACTATTCATTAAATATTGCTCATCTTGCCCAACCATTGCGAGAGCAATAATTTTGCGTATATAAAATCTACTCTCACTTGGAATATATCTTTTTTTTGAGTTTAGCAATACAGAAAGTTCATCACTTTTTGCTTTTTTTATGGCTTTACTTAATCTGCCACCACCACAATTGTAAGCAATTGCTGCTAAATACCATTTGCCAAATCTTTTATGTAGATGTGACAGATATTTAGCTGCTGCTTCAGTTGATTTTACAAGGTCTCTTCTTTCATCAACATATTTATCTATTTTAAGTCCGTACTGTTTACCTGTTCTTGGCATAAATTGCCAAAGTCCAGAAGCTCTTTTTTTAGAGTATGCTCTTGTTGAAAAGTTTGATTCAGCCATTGCCAAATACAAAAACTCTGCAGGAATATCATTTTCAGCTAAAATTCTTTTAATTGCAGGAATAAAGATATAAGCCTTATCCATTGCTTTAAAAAAATGTTTATTTTTATAAATAGCTGTTTTTTTATTTCTCATCTTGTTCATAACAGGATCATAAATAAAAGATGGATCAATATCGAAAGATTCTAAAAGGGCTACTTCTTTGTTGTGGTTTACAGCAAATGTTAAGTTAGCACTAAGCAGGAGTGGAAAAAGCAGTAGTAAAAAATATCTATTCATAAAGTAACTCTTATTTTAAAATTAAAGTTTACATTTTATCTAAAAAAGTATTAATATTAATGTAAAGCAAAGAGTTTTTGGGCATTTTGTGTTGTTATATCTTTTACTTGTTTGGATGGCATCTCTAGAAGTTGAGATATCTTTTCTACGATAAAAGTAGTATAAAAAGGTTCATTTCTTTCGCCCCTGTGAGGCATAGGGGTTAAGTATGGTCCATCTGTTTCAATAAGTAGTTTTTCAAGAGGAATTTCCCCCAATACATTTACTAGTTTTTTGGCATTTTTAAAAGTAACCACTCCACCTATTCCAAAATAAAAACCTTCTTTTGCTAAGCTTAGTAATTCTTCATCTGCGTTGTAACAATGAAGCACTCCTCCAATCTCGCCAGCACTGGCATCTAGGAGTATCTTTTTTGAATCCCTTGACGCATCTCTAATGTGTATAATTAGAGGTTTTTTATATATTTTTGCTAATTCTATTTGTGCTATAAAAACTTCTTTTTGCTTTTTCTTTTCAGTCTCTTTTTCACTATCGCTACCTTCTAGTCTATAGTAATCAAGTCCACATTCACCGATTGCAACACACTTTTTATGTGTTACATATTGTTTAATATCAAAGTCATAAAAAGAGTCCATATCATAAGGATGTACTCCAACTGCAAAATATACATCATCGTGAGCATCTACTATTTCAAGGGCTCTTGTTATGGTTTTTGGATCTGCTCCAGGTATGATAAACCTTTTTACTCCGCCATCTCTTGCTCTGTCTAGTACTGCATCTAAGTCTTCGTTATATCTTTCGTCATCTAAGTGTATATGTGTATCTATTATCATTTGTTTGCCTCCAAAAGTTCTTTTGCAAAACTTCTTGCTTCTTTAGAGATGCCTTCTCCGCTAATTATTCTAGCAATTTCATCAACTCTTTGTTTATCATTTAGTTCTAAGACTTTAGATTCATCTTCATCTTTGTAAATTAAAAAGTGCTGTTCTCCCATAGATGTTAATTGTGGTTGATGAGATATAACGAAAATTTGAAAATGTTTCGATAGCTGTCTAAGTACCTTTGCAACGCTCATAGACTCTTCTCCACTAAGATTGGCATCTATCTCATCTAGCATTAGTATTCCGCCATTGCCACGCATAAACTTTGATTTTAGAACTAATATAGCCAATCTAAGTCTATTGAACTCTCCAGTACTTATCTTTTGCAACTTAGTATTGTTAAGCTGTATTAGTATTTCATCTTTTCCATGCTCTGTAAGCTCAGTATCCTGTAAAATAACTTGCGCATCTCTTAAGTACAACTCTTTTAGATAAGAGTTTAAATCTTGAGTAAAAACTTTTAATTCTTTTGTTCTAAATTTACTTAAAGTTGAAGCTAACCCTTTTACTTTTTTGTTTAAAAGCAGTTCTTCTTCTATTAGTTTATCTTTTGTTATCTCAATATTTTCATATTTCTCTAACTCTACAATTTTTTGTTCTTTATATGCAATGGCTTCTTCAACACTTCCATGCCTTTTTTTAAGCCCAGATATCTCTTCTATGCGATTTAAGACATCTTCTATATTTACATCTTCTAGAGCATTAAACCTAGCCTCAGCACTCTCAAACATAGCTCTCAGCTCGTTCATAGAATCATCAAAAAACGAGCTATCAACTTCTAGAGCATCTATGGCACTGCTAACAAGATGTTCATTTTCAAAAATACTATTTGCTAAAGATATTTTTTCTAGTATTTTTTCTTTTTTTGAGAGCTCCTTTTTTATTCTTATCAACTCTTCATCTTCGCTAATTTGAGGATTTATTTCCTCTATCTTAGATATTTCATAAGAAGCAAATTCTTTTAATTCTTCAATCTTTTTTTCTTCTTTTTCAAGAATTTCTAATTGAGTTTTTATTTTTTTATATTCAAAAAAAGTATCTTTATATTCTTGCTTTAGTGTAAAAATATCATGAGATTTTTTTTGAATTCTGCTATCTAAAATTAAAAGTAAGTTTTCATTTTCAAAATCACTAAAATCTTTTAAACTTAAATGTCGTAGATGCTTTGATGTGAGTTGCGATATTACTTTTTTAGAGATGCTTTGGTTATTTATAAAATATCTTGCTTTTTCTTTTTTTATATACTTAAATGTGTTTACATCTTCATTTTCTATGCCTAGATCATCGTTGTTTATATCCCATGTGACACTTGATTCGCACAATGAAGCTTCACAAGAGTCTGCACCCAAAGATGAGAGTATTGATTTCATAAGTATAGACTTACCACTTCCACTTGGTCCAGTGAAAACAACTAAACCAGACTTGGGAGCTATTTCAACATTTTTAAAACCGAGATACTCTTTTAGGTAAAATCTCTCTATCATGTTATGACCTTATAATTTTATATTTGAGAAATAATATACTGTTTTTTATGTTTTAATATAAAATATTGCATTTTGTCATATTTAACCTACTCTCCCCAACTAAGCTTCTCTTTAAGTACATCAAAATAGTTAAACTCTTCTCTGTGAATGAGATTGGCTCTTTTCTCAGCTAATTTGATATGTACACTTTCTCCCTGAGCTAACTCATGTATGTCTTGCCCATCAACTATCACTAAGGCATTTGCTCGTGGTGTTTTCATCTCCATGGAAAATGTACCTGGTAAAACCATTGGTCTTTGAGTAAGAGAGTGAGGACAGATTGGAGTGAGTGTAAATACATTTGAAAGAGGAAAAACAACAGGTCCTCCTGCTGATATATTATATGCAGTTGAACCAGTAGGCGTAGAAACTATAACACCATCTCCATAGTAAGTATTAAAAGATTTTCCATCTATAAGGGTTTCAATATGAATCATGTTTGATACAGAGTGACGAGTCAAAACTATGTCGTTAAAAGCATATAATTTTGTTTGTTTAGAACCAATTTTAATCATGATTTCAAGTACTGCACGCTCATCTATTCTATATTTTTTAAGAGTTATATTTTTAACAAATTCATCAAGCTCGTCCATGCTAACATCTGCTAAAAACCCTAAGTTGCCTGCATAAACACCAAAAGTCGGCAAATCATAATCAAAAGACTTTCTAACAGTAGCTATGAGTGTTCCGTCTCCACCTAGAGTAACCAATGCATCTACGCGCTTACAGAGCAAGTCAAAATCCATTCCAACGAGTTCTATCATATCACCGCTAGCGCTATCTAAATATACATCTATGTCGTACTTATTAAAGACTTCTTTTAACTTATGAAAAGTATTTTTTAGTTCTGGAGTAGAAGGTCTAAGTATCACACCAATTTTTTTAATAATTTTATTATGCAAAGAAACTCTTTTTAGTTGTTTTATTGCATTATACACTAATATAAGACTTCTTTGGATATAATCGCGAAAATTATATATAGGATTCTATATTTTGAGAAGTCATTACTGTACAGATTTAAGTGAAGAAAATGTAGGACAAGATGTTGTTCTTACAGGTTGGGCAAATAATCATCGTGACCACGGTGGAATTATTTTTATTGATTTACGCGACAAGACAGGTCTTATTCAACTAACATGTGACCCAGAAGATGGAGCCCAAGCGCATAAAGTTGCTGATGGCGTTCGTGATGAGTATGTTTTAATTGCTAAAGGTAAGGTTCGTCTTCGTGGTGAAGGTCTTACAAATCCAAAGCTAAAAACTGGTTCTATAGAGATTATCGTAACTGAGCTTATTATTGAAAATAAAAGCGCTCCTATCCCTTTTGTTATAGGTGATCCTAATGTTGGTGAAGAGACAAGACTTAAGTACCGTTACTTAGAGCTTCGTGACCCTGCAGTGTATGAAACATTTCGTCTTCGTTCAAAAGCAGCTATCGCAGCAAGAAATGTTCTTGATGCAAATGGTTTCTTAGAAGTTGAAACTCCTATCTTAACTAAGTCTACTCCAGAAGGTGCTAGAGATTATCTTGTGCCATCTCGTGTTCACAATGGCGAGTTTTATGCTCTTCCACAATCACCACAGCTTTTTAAACAGCTTTTAATGGTTGGTGGATTTGACCGTTACTTCCAGATAGCTAAATGTTTCCGTGATGAAGACTTAAGAGCTGACAGACAACCTGAGTTTACTCAGATAGATGTTGAGATGAGTTTTTGTGACCAAGAAGATGTAATCAAAGTTGCTGAAGACCTTTTAACAGCTATGTTTAAAGCTTGTGACATCAGCATCCAAGGTCCATTTAATCGTATTACTTATAACGATGCTATGGAGCTTTACGGTTCAGATAAGCCAGATATGAGATACGACCTTAAGATGATTGATGTTATTGATATCTTTGAAAGATGTGATAATGAAATCTTTACTAACATCGCTAAGAAGCCACATGTTAACCGTATTAAAGCGCTTAAAGTTCCTGGTGCTGATTTAATCTTTTCTAAGCGTGAAATGAAAGGTTTTGAGACATTTGTTCGCCAATTTGGAGCGCATGGTCTTGGATATTTTCAAATGAAAGAAGATGGTCTTAAAGGTCCACTTATTAAATTCTTCACAGAAGAAGATATAGCACTTCTAGTTGAGAGACTTGGTATGCAAGTTGGTGATGTTGTATTCTTTGGTGCAGGCGATAAGAAGACTGTATGGGACTACATGGGAAGACTTAGAATCTTTCTAGCAGAGCATGAAAAGATGAGTATCTTAGATAGAGATGCTTTCGAATTTGTATGGGTAGTTGACTTCCCAATGTTTGAAGTAGAAGATGGAAGAGTAAAAGCACTTCACCATCCATTTACACAGCCTAAAGATACTGACAAAGACGATGTAGAAGAGATAGAGTCTATCGCTTATGACATCGTTCTAAACGGTACAGAGCTTGGTGGTGGTTCTATTCGTATCCATAAAGAAGATGTACAAAACGAAGTATTTAAACTTCTAGGAATCGAAGAAGAAGAAGCACAAGAGAAATTTGGTTTCTTACTAGATGCACTTAAGTTTGGAGCACCTCCACATGGTGGTTTCGCAATGGGCTTTGACAGAATGATGATGCTTATCACTAAAAAATCAAGCATCCGTGATGTTATCGCATTCCCTAAAACACAAAAAGCTTCTTGTATTCTTACAAAAGCACCTAGTGGAGTTGACAACACTCAACTTAGAGACCTTCATATTCGTTTACGCGAACAAACTAAAGCGTAATCCAATTCTTCTCGGAAGTGGGACTTTTAGGAATGCTAACCAATGGCATTATCCACTCTGAGTCCAACATTTGGGCGAGGCTGAAGCCTCACTTCCTAAAAAAAACTAAGGGATTTCACTACCTATGAAAAAACTATTTCTTATAATTGGCGCACCAGGCTCTGGTAAGACTACAGATGCAGAGCTTATAGCCGAAGAAAATGACGCTATAACACACTACTCTACTGGCGATATGCTTAGAGCTGAAGTTGCAACTAAAAGTGAACTTGGACTTGAAATAGACCAGTATATTTCTAAAGGTTTGATAGTACCTATTGCGGTAGCTATTAAAACAATCACTAATGCTATTAAAAATGCCCCTACTGATATCATCATTATAGATGGTTATCCTAGAAGCATGGAGCAGTTAAATGCTTTAGATGAGTATTTAGTTGATGGCTCAGCTTTAGAGCTTTGTAGTGTTATAGAAGTGCATGTAAGCGAAGAAACTGCAAGAGATAGAGTTCTTGGTCGTGCTCGCGGTGCTGATGATAACAATGAAGTGTTTAACAACCGCATGAAAGTCTACACTGAACCTCTAGCAGACATACAATCTTTCTACACTACTAAAAATATTCTAAAAGTGATTTCTGGTGAAGGGACTATAGAAAAGATAGTTGCTGAGATGGGAATATTTATAGAATCTAAAATATAAACAATAAATCTTACTTTTAGTTCCCAAGTTTTACTTGGGAACTATTTAAGCCGTTGCTTGCAATTTTATACCAAGTGAATTTAAAACTTTACTAACTGTTTCAAATTTAGGATGAGCACCAGCACTAAAAGATTTATACAAACTTTCTCTTCCTAAACCAGTATCTTTTGCTATTTGAGTCATTCCGTTTGCTTTTGCAATATTCCCGATAGCCTCCAAAAATTCATTGTTATTTCCATCTTGCAAAACTTGTGTTAAATACTCTGCTATTACTTCTTTATCGTCAAGATACTCAGCTATATCAAATGTAGTTAAATTATGCATCTCCCTGCTCCTTTATAATTTTTTTTGCTTTTTTTATATCATCACCTTGTGAGGATTTATCTCCACAAATAAGTAAAATAATTATTTTTTCATCCTCTTTAGTATAGTAAACTCTATATCCAGGACCTGATGTAATCCTAAGCTCATACAAAGTGTTTCCGACAGATTTAAAGTCTCCAAAGTTTCCATGCTTCATTCTATCAACTCTACGAAGTATGGTAACTTTTCCTTTAATATCTTTAAGTTTTAAAAGCCATTTTGAAAATTGCTCAGTTTCTTTTATCGTGTACATATTTAATTGTATCCTAAAAGATACATAAAAGTCAATTTCTCGTTGATGAAGTGTTTGACAATCGCATGAAAGTCTACCCTGAACCTTTATCAGATATACAAGCTTTCAACACTAGTGAGAATATTTTAAAAGTAATTTCTGGAGAAGGAACTATTGAAGAAATAGTTTCTGAGATGGGAACTTTCGTAAATACTAAAATATCAACTTGCTTATTTTCTAAATAATTGAACTTACGTTATATCCGCAAGCATTTAATTCTTTAGTAATACTTATTTTCCATGCTCCAGATATATCCATGTCAGTATACACTACACCACTAATATCACTTGGTGTTTCTATATCTCCTTTGACTAAAGCACACACATGTTTTCTTCCTAATTGTGCCATTAAGTATCCATGTTCAAAAACAACATTTTGTCTTGCTCTATCTCTTGGATGTACTTTAGTTTCTGTTGCACCTCTTCCTTTATCGCATGGAGTATATAGAACTATGGCAAAATCAGCTTCATTCGTATAATGTTCTATTTTTTCAATTATTGTCATTCCGCTACTTACTTGTTCATGCAGGATAATAGCTTCTAACCCAAGGTTCTGAACAAATCTTGCCACTTCTTGCTTTGTTTCGTTATCATGTCCATGAACAATAAAAACTTTATTTTTAAGCACTTTTTGATCCTCTGTTATTTCTTCTTTTAAATACATATCTTTCTTATGATTATTAAGCTCAGTTCCAAATTCTAAATGATCTAATATTTGTGAAAATTCATTTGTTAAAAAAGTTCTTCTTTCTGCATATGAATCAAATTTAGGCTTAATAAAGCCCCAAAACGAATCCAAATTTCGATTTGTTCTTAGCCAGCTAGGCATAAAATTTGTTAAAGATTTATTGTTTAATAATTCGCTTCTCAATAACTTATACTCTTCTTCGTTTACAGATCCACCAGTAGCACGATCAATTAATATATTATATAAATATTCAATTTTTTCGTAATCATTATGTAAAAGTTCAAAATTCAATTTTATATACCCTTAATAGTATTTTCTTAAGAAGCATTATAGCAACAAATATAAATATATATAAATCAACGAAGGATTAAGCCTCTGTTTGCAGATGCTTGCTATAATCTAAAATATTTAAAAAAGGCTTACAATGGCAAGAATACTCTTAGTTGAAGATGACCAAATACTTTCCGAAACATTGCTAGAGTTACTTGAAGATGAGGGTTATGACCTGACTCTTGCTCAACGTGCTAACGAAGCCTTAGATGCTACTTACTCAAATGAGTTTGAACTTATGCTTTTGGATGTAAATATTCCAGACATGAATGGTTTTGAGCTACTCCAGATGCTAAGAAGTTCAGGAAACACAACTCCTTCTATATTTTTAACATCTTTAAATGACATAGCATCTCTGTCTCGTGGTTTTGAAGTTGGTGCAGATGACTACATAAAAAAGCCTTTTGATTTTGATGAGCTTATTATCCGTATACAAGCACTTCTTAGAAAGTCGTTTAATGCTCAAAACAATGAAGTAAAGTATAACTCTTTAGTTTATAAAATCTCGACAAATGAACTCCTAGATGCTGGCAAACTTATTCAACTTGCTCCACAAGAGCAGAAACTACTCTCCTTGCTATTTAAACGCATAGATGAGACCATAACGAAGCAAGAGTTACTTCACGAGCTAGACAGCGTAAATGAATCTAGTGAAGGCGCACTTAGAGTCTACATAACAAAACTACGAAAAGTCGGTTTAGAGATTCAAACCATTAAAGGTACAGGATACAGACTTGTTAAAGCATGAAAAAAAAGCATTTATAAAGTTCTTTATCACTTACTTTGGTAGTGTAGCCATACTTATCTTGGCATCTGGGTTTTTCTACTTTCAAGACCAAAAAAAGATGCTTATAGAAAAAGAGCATTTCTCTATGATAGAGCATATCAGACAACTAAAGATGAAACAACCACTACCTACTCGCAGCTCTATAACATACAAGATAGTAGATAATAAACTGCCAAATTTTAATATTGACAACTTTAAAATAAAAGAAGATTATTTTGAAAAGTATCTTCCTTATACTTGGGATGGAGAGTATGTTCTTGTAAAAAAAGACAAAGAAGAGTTTTATAAAAAACTTTTTTCTACCAAAGTAGAGATTGTCTCAGGGCAGATTCTTCTTCTTTTACTGTTTGCTCTTATTAGTTATTTTCTTGCACTTCGAGCACTTAGACCGATGCAAGAAGCCATCATGAAGCTAGATAACTTTTCAAAAGACCTCATTCACGACTTAAACACGCCTCTAACTTCTATACTTTTAAATATGAAACTTCTAGAGAAAAATAGTAACTTCAATGGCAACAAACCACTTAGTAGAATAAAAAAGAATGTTGAAAATATCTCTGAGCTTCACAACAACCTCACTACCCTACTTCAAGAAGATACGATGCTTGTAGACGAGCAAAATATTGTTAAAATTATAGAAGATGTAGTCTTGACTCATCAGAAAATATATACGCATCTAGAGTATAAGATAGAGCTAAAAGAGTTTAACGCATCTGTAAATACAAATGCTTTTTCTCAGGTTCTCACAAATCTTATCTCAAATGCAAGTAAGTATAACAAGCAAGAT
This sequence comes from Sulfurimonas sp., assembly GCF_029027405.1. NCBI lineage: Bacteria > Pseudomonadati > Campylobacterota > Epsilonproteobacteria > Campylobacterales > Sulfurimonadaceae > Sulfurimonas > Sulfurimonas sp. The sequence continues at coordinate 1,477,766 of NZ_CP093396.1, read as the reverse complement.
GGTTTCATCAAAATCTACTCTGCCAATAGAGTTTTATGCATAGAAGATAATGGCATCGGGATTAAAAATCCTAGTGAGATATTTAACCGTTCTTATGTGGAGCAAAAAAGTGGAACAGGAATAGGACTAGACATTACAAAACGCCTCTGCGAAGCTATGGACATAGAAATATCCGCCACTTCACAAGTAGATGTTGGTACTACTGTTAGTCTGAAGTTTAAAAACTAAACTCGACTATAACCAAAAGAAAAATAAGTTTATTTGGGTTGTAACCAAACTTATGATACTATATGACAAATATAGGTGGTTTAAAATGATAGAGCAACTACACAAAAACTTTTTACAATATCTAAAAAATCAAAAAGAAACATACAAAAGGTATATATGGGGTACCATAAATCACAATGATAAACTCATAGGTATTATAGGTGCAAGAGGTGTAGGTAAAACAACATATATACTACAATATCTTGAGCAACTTGATATACCTTTGTCTAAAAAACTCTATATAAGTGCTGATAATATTGAACTATTTGACAGCTCACTCTTAGAAATAGCAAAAGAGTTTTCTCTTTTAGGTGGTGAAGTTTTAGCTATAGATGAGATACATAAGTACAAGAACTTTGAGATAGAACTAAAGCAGATGCACGATATGCTTGACTTAAAAGTAATTTTTTCAGGATCATCAGCTATAAATATTGAACACTCTAAAGCAGACCTTAGCAGACGAGCTGTATTGTACAGAGTAAATGGACTTTCATATAGAGAGTTTTTAGAGATAAAACTTGATATTAGTTTTTCTACTTATACACTTGAAGATATTTTGAAAAATCATTTAGACATAGTGAACAGTGATTTTAAATCTTTTAAACCTTTAGAGTTTTGGATGGAGTATTTAAAGTATGGTTTTTATCCATTTTATTTTCAAAATCAAGATACATATAATATAAAACTAAATGAAACTATAAATACAGTTATAGAAGTAGATATACCCTCCATATTTAAAATAAAATATGAGAAAATAAATAATCTAAAAAAACTCACAAAACTAATATGTACTTCTAAGCCGTATACTTTAAATATAAAAGAACTAAGCAATAGAATAGACGTGGATAGAGATACTTTATATCAATATTTGGAGTATCTGCATCAGGGAAAAATTTTCAATATCTTACGCTCAAAATCAAAAGGTGATAATATATTTTTAAAACCAGATAAGATTTATCTAAACAATACAAATCTTAACTACACTTATTGTCAAAATCAAGAGATAGGAACTATACGAGAGACTTTTTTTGCAAATCAGTTAAATCTCTTACATATAGTTTTTGTACCATCAAAAGGTGACTTTATTATTGATGATAAATATATAGTAGAAGTTGGCGGTAAAAATAAAAACTACAATCAGATAAAAGATATAGAAAATAGTTTTATCATAGCTGATGATATCGAGAGTGGTTTTGGAAATAAGATTCCTTTATGGTTATTTGGGTTTTTGTATTAATACATTAAAAACTGTAAGTAATATCCGCAAAGATTCTATTGTTGTCTTTAATGGCTTTCATTAGAGGCTTATCGCCGTCTATGTACTCAACTATTCCTACATTTAAGCCTATAGCATCTGCTACTTCATACTCTATCCAAACTCTAGCGAAGCCACCGTTTTGCCAGCTTGAACCGAAGATGCTAAGAAGTGCCGAGGCGTTTAAAGAGTCATTATAAAAGCTTCTAGTAGCACGCAGAGCAGTTTGCATCTCATCTTCATCTACATAGTCAGGTCTTAGTACGACTATTGGCATTTGCGCTTCGTAGTCAAATATATGTTTATTTGCTACCTCAACAGAAAGTACTGTATCTTTTATACCCATATAGTCAAATCCTACAAGCGCATCTAGACGACTCTTAGCATCTGTAGTAGAGTTGTATTTTATCCCATCAAGAAGTGCTACTTCACTCTTAAGCAACCAACTCCCAGATGCTATGTTTATGGCGGAGCCTAGCATCTGTATCTTAGTGACTTTACGAATTTTATCAACAGGGTCTATATGCCATTTTTGGTCAAGTACATCAGCAGCGTAAAAAGAGAGATCCCATCCTGAAAAAATACCGTTAGCGGCAAAAGCATACTGCATATTGTTCCATGAGCTACTTGGTGTTTCTAGCTCTATAAAAGGATTTGGAGCAAAAGGAAAAATAGCATCTACGGGAAAGTACTCACTTCTGGCAGGTGCTTCTATCATGATAAGATTCTCAGGAATCACCATAGCTGAAAAATTCCATGTGCCAACATAATAATCAAACTTAGCCATACCAACGCCAAGCCTTAAATCTTCTATATCTGTCATAGCAGGAGTACGGTTATCAAGCGGGTTTATTACATCTGTAATTCTAATACTGTCTGATTTACCCCAAACAACTATTTGTCGCCCTATCTTGGCATCTAGAGATAAAGTGATACTTCCTTGGACATAAGTGTCATCTAGTCTTAGTTGAGTTTTGTATGCATCTAGTATGTCATCACTATAGTTATTTGTAGAGTGTATGTCATATATAGCATCGTAAAAAGCATCTCCACTTATCTTTAGTTTCCAGTCATCTGATAGTTTTGCATCTAGCTCTAAAAATAATGAAGTCTGAGCTTGGTTAACTCCCGAGTACTCTACACCATCTACCTTATGCTTTTTATAACCTATAGAAGTCTTAAAAGCTAAATCACCGCTAATTGTTACCCTGCTTTCTTCTTTCTTCTTTTGTACTTCTTCTTTAGATGCTATTTCTATAGGCTCATCATCAAAACCTGACAGGTCATCTTCTTCTATACTCTCCTTGGCATTAAGAAGAGTAGATGCTAAAGATATAGTTACAAAAGAAGATATAAGCACTTTTACTAGCATCTACTATATGCCTTTTTCTAAAGTACGCGTAGAGAAAAAAGACTCTTCTAAATCTTGATTGTATTTTATATCTGTAAATTCAAATACTGTTTTATGTAGAGTTTTCTTACCCTTTTTAGTTACCATTTGCATCTTTTTAACACTCCAGATGCCATCTATCTCTTTAAGTGAAGTGATTTTCATATACTTTAGTTTCTTACCTGCTTTGATATAGTGCAGTGCTTGAACAATTACAAAGTTGTCTTGACGAACGAATACTATGGACTTTGTATATCCCGTTTCTTCTATAGTCTTGTCTATTTTTGGAGTAACTAGCATTTGCCAAGTCTTGTGTCCACCAACTTTTGTCTCTTTCATTATTTTATATGTATAATCTTGTACATTTCTTGATGTCATATCAGAGTAAGTAAAGTCACTTCCCATAAAAGATGAGCTTTTATCGCTAGATGCTATACGCTTAACTTTTCTAAGTTCAGGTAAATACAACCACTGGTCGTCATCTTTATTTGAGTCTTCATAGTCATAGGTTAAAAAGCCTGTGTTTCTAACATCAGCAGGAGTCAGAAAAAACATAAGTTTAAGCTCATCCTCTCCTTTGTCCTTTGCATATCTCTTTAGCTCACGAACTCTTTTGTGACCTTTTTTGTCTATAAGTATCATCTTCATATTTGATGTAGAATTATCGCCATCATCTCTATCATGAACTTTTTGTGCTATCTCTTGCCCTGTTATGGCAAAAAGAGAACCTACTGTCAATGATGCTATTAGTAATGTTTTAAAAATCATTTTGTATCCTTAGTTATTAGAGTAAGAAGTGCTGGCCCAAGTATTATGTTTGAGATAAGCGCTATAGTTATTGAGCCACCTGCTAGTATTCCAAAGTTTATGAGGTTACTAAGAGATGCGAACATATAGACAAAGAAGCCTAAAGAGAGAACAACACTCGTTGCAACAAGTGCGCGACCAGTTCCTGTCATAGTTTTTACAACAGACTCTCTTGTTCCTAATCCTTGATGGTGGTATCTAGCAAAGTTATGAAAGAAGTGGACAGTATCATCAACTGATAGTCCTATAACTATGGCACCGACTAGCATCGTAAACATATCAAGAGGCATATCAACTATGGCCATAAATCCTAAAGCCATTATAATTGGAAGAACATTTGGTATCATACTTGTCAGACCGATTTTAAAGCTTCCAAGTAGAATCATCATCATAATAGCTATAAGTATAAAGGCTGTTATGTAACTTGTAGCCATTGAACTCATCGCAGCAGAGAGAGTTCTTTGAAAGAGTGGAACCATTCCTGTAACAGTAATCTCTACATCACTTCCAAGCTCACTCTTCATTAAAGAAATTATTTCTTGAGATAACTCTTCATACTGCCCTGCTTCCATCCATGGTAGTTTAAATGTTACACGAGCCTTAGAAAATGATGAATCTACCAAATCTTCAAGATCATCACTTCCACTATTTTCAAAAAGTAAAAACTCTTGAGGGATAAGAGCATTATTTTCTGTTATGGCGTAGAAAGCTTCATCGTTTTCGTGTAATGCTCTATGAATCTCTTTTAAGACTTCAGCTACACTCCAACCTTTACCTACAAAATACTTATCGTTTTGTATAGCCTCTGCTTTACGAACAACTAAATCAATCTTTTTTAGAAGTTCTGAATTATATAGACCATTCTCTTTTTTTGTATCTATTATAACTTCCATAGTAACAGAACCTTTTAGTTCTCTATCTACTATTTGTGTTGATAGTTTTATTGGTGAGTTATCAGGTTGCCAACTTAATGGGTCATGTGTAAAGTTGACTTTAGTTGCAAAAAAGATAGATGCTATTATGATTATCACACTTGCTGATACAATTGTTTTTGCATGATCAACGCTAAAAAGAGCTATATTAGTTAAAAGCTTATCCATTTTTTTAGTTTTTTCAATATGCTTTTGTTTTGCTGGTTTCAAAGGTAGTAGCGCTAACATCGCTGGTAGAGTAATTAAAGTATTTACTAAAGCTATCATAACTCCAACCGCAGCAAAGATTCCCAAGTCAGCAATAGGTGCAATAGCCGCAGTAGAAAATGAAAGTAATCCTGCCGCAGTTGTTAAAGATGTCATAATAATAGCAAGCCCTGAATGCCCAAGAGCGTAAGAAATAGCTTTATTTTTATCTGAGTTTTCGTTTAAATGGTTAAAAAACATTGCTAGTAGATGCACAACTGCCCCGATGCCAACTGCCAATAAAAATGATGGAAGAATCTGAGTAGGAATAGTTATAGGAGTTCCAACAAGCGCCATAGTTCCCATAGTAGTAAGTAGTGATAGTCCTACGATAAAAATAGGCAAAATTACCGCACTCACTCTTCTAAACACTACAAAGAGAAATATCATCATCATTAGAAGAACAAGTTTTACGAACTTTTGCATATCTTTTTGAACTGCGCGCTTATTAAAGTCATTTACAGCAAGTGAACCGGCGATAAATACATCAAAATTCTCTGCACTAAATTTTTTTGCTATTTCTTCAGCTGCTCCAACCATCTCGCTCTTTGAAGTGTCTTTTAGAAACTCTAGTTTCTCTGTTGATTCATCATCTGAAAATCCATCTAAATCATCTCCACCACTTGAGCCTTCATACGCACTTGGTTCTAAGATGATAGTAGTAAGAGTAAGATCTTCACTAAGAAGAAGGTTTTTATACATTACACTGTTTACAGCTAGATTCTTTTTTAGTTCTAACTCTTGTGCGTTCTTTGGAAACTTTTCAAATAAATCTTCAACTATTAGCTGATCACCTTCACCTCTTGTATTTCTCGCATTTATAAGAGAAGTAATATCATTAAGGTGAGGTATATTATTTTCTAGTTCTAGATGCAGAGCTTGCAGTCTTTCTAAAAATGCCTTCTCAAAGATATTTTTACCTCTAACAACAACCATGATTTTTTCATCTTGACCAAACTGCTCTTTAAAAGCTTCATATCTAACTAATGCAGGATCACTTTCGTGCAAAAAGCCTTCTGTCGATGTGTCAATAGTTATTTTTGGTAAATATGAGATAATAGCGGTACTAAGTAACAAAATAAGAAATATTATTTTTATTGGATTTTGAGTGATTTGCTCACCCATCGCCTCCAAGGAAGCTTCAGTTTTACTACGCCAGTTCATTTATTCCCCTATTTCATAATTCAAAATAGTATTATTTCTATATTAGGGGAATGTTAATGCTAGTCTTCTTCTTTAAATCCGAAATCTTCTTCATCGCCTTTTTGTGCGTCTAAAATATCTGCTATCAATTCTTTAGCTTCTTCTTCATCAAGGTCACCTGCAGTTATGTCATCTAAAACATCTTTAAGATCTTCTTTAAATTCTCTTAACTCTTCTATTTCGCCTTTTGCTTCTTCACTTGCTTCTTTGTTATCAGCGATTTCTTCAAAGATTTCATCTAGTCTTTCTTCTATATCTGGTATAACACTTTTGATAAGAAGTTCTTCTAATTTTTCTATATTTGACATTTTTTTTCCTTAAATTAATGTGCAATATTACTTAAAATAAACAAAAATATTAATAAATTATAGATTTTGTCGATATAAATATATCATAAATCAAGGAATTTAATCATGTTAGTTTGGTTATTGGTATTTTTATTGCTAGTGATAATTAGTTATGTTATTTATAGATTTTCTTTTTTCAAAAAAAAAGAAAATTCTAAATATAACAAAAAACATTATACATTTAAAATATAAGAGAGAATTATGACAACAAGAAATAACTATGTATTTAAAGGGTACAAAGCATTACTTGGAAATAGATATGTAACCTATGGAGAAGTTGAGCTACCTTCAAACTATAAGCTTTTTTCTAAATCAAAAGATGGATTTGATTGGGGAACTGGTAGTTCTGGTTCTGTTCAGCTATCATTTTCAATTCTTTATCAAGTAAGCGATACAGAAATTGCAACAAAATATGCAACAATATTTTGCAATGAAGTTGTAAAATTATTAAACTCAAGAGAGTGGATACTCAACGCGACAGATGTCATCGAGTGGCTAGAAAATAATTCTGAAAATATAAATAGCATAAAACATGAACCTCAAGCTATGGACTTAGTTAAGCCTCCAAGAAAAAAGAAAAAAGTAAAAATGAATATTGTAAAAGATGTTTGCACTACACTATCCATAACTCAAAAAAACCTTGCTCAAATACTAGAAGTACCAGAAGGAACAGTAAGTTCTTGGGCTGTTAAAAATGAAATACCTAGACTTGGGAAAAAAGCAATAGAATTTTACATACAAAATAGAAAAAATCAAGAAGTTGTTGATAGCTATAAAAACTTTGTTAAACTTTTACAAAGTGCGTAATCTACTTGCTTTTTGAGCTTTTAAACTCTGTTGCACTTTGAAGAACATCAAAAGTAAGTTTCTTTAACTTATCTATTTTTATGTGATATTTATTACAAAAAGTCTCTACACCTTTAGCATTAAATGTTTCTATATTTTTTGTAAACATATATATCTCTCCAAGTATACTTTCTTCGCTAACTAAAGCATCTTTAATTTCATTATCTATACTCAGTTCTTCTAAAATAGTTTCCATTTTTACATTACAGAGACTATCTAATAACGATATAACTCCAAGAAAATAAACCTTAGATGTTAAGTCTTGAATATTACTATTTTCTATCTGCTTGGAAACAGCGACCATAAGGTTTGTTCTATTTTGAAGAAGGTTTAAAAGTGGTGTTTCTGTCTCTGAATCTTCATCCAATAAGTTTGTTGAGTAAACCATAAGCATAAGCCACTCTGTTAATGGTGTTCTACCCATCAATGTAAGTATTTGTCTAATTGAGGATATTTTATTTCTAAAGTAAAAAGAGCCTGAATTTATAAATTTTAAAAGTTGTAAAGACATCGCATGATTATTTTCAAACTCATCAACAATATCATCGATACTTGCATCGCTCATAATAAAATTACATAAATTAATAGTTTTTAGAGAATTTGGATCAAAATTTTCTTGCTGTAGCACTTTTGGCTTAGAGAAAAAATAACCTTGAACAAAATCACCATTAAGTGATTTTGCTTTTTCAAACATCTCATAAGTTTCAACCTTTGTAAATATAGTTTTAATATGGTATTGTTTAAGTTTTTCAACAGCAGATGCTAAAGTGTTGATATCTACTTTAAAGTATGATATATACTTTAGTATTGAAAAAAACTTATCAATTATATCGATAGATAAAAGAACATCATTTATTGCAAGTGTGTAGCCCATCTCATGAAGTTTTATTATTCTTTGTTCAACTAATTCGCTAAAATCTATATTTGCTCCAATTGAAAAAATAAAATGCTCTTTAGGAATACAAAATATAACATCATGCAAAAGAAATTTTTTATCTGTTTTTATAAATGCTTTGTATTTTGACAATAAACTTTTTACACCAAATTTATTTAAAACATTACTTAAAACAGTAACTGTTGCGTGTCTATCATTTTTAATATTTGAACTTTGCAAGGTGTCTCTATATAGCAGTTCGTAAGCAAAAATATTTTCGTTCATATCTAAAATTGGTTGTCTTGCAATATATAAACTTTTGTTCATTTTCAATTCTTTATATTTTTCATAATTATACAAGAGTAATCTTAAGCATACAACAAGCCAAAGATAGGTACTATATAGTATACTATATATTGAGGTAATCATGAAGCCAAAAGATGAGATAACAAGAAGTCTTCTTATAGATAGAACAACTTGGGATGAATCAATGAAATATTCAAGAGGAAGATATAAAATGAGCTTAAGCAAAGTAATAGAGTCTCTTTTACAGGAATGGCTAGCAAAAGAGAAAAGAAAACCATTAGATAATGAAAAACAAGGAAAGTTTTTTAACTAAATCATCTAGCATAAGACCTGTTCTGTGGACTACTTTCGTCATAATCTAAAAGTTCTAAGATGCTTTTCTTATTCATCTTTCTAGCAAAATCAGTTGCTTTGAATCCTTTCATATCAACTGCTTCTTTGTTAACACCATTTTCTAAAAAAAGTTTTCCTATTTCTACTCTTCCATAACAGGCAACGCCCATCAGTGGTGTAAACTTACTTCTTCTGTTGGTTCTATTTACATCAACACCTTTATCTATCATATATTTCACTAATTCAATCGAGTTGTATGCAATAGCATTATCTAAGATGCTGACACCTTCATCATCAAACTCATCTATATCTGCACCATTATCAATAAGTAGCATCAATAAGTCAAAATCACATCTTTTTTGAATGGCACAAGCTAAAACTGATTCTTCGTTTTCGTTTGCTTCGTTGACATCAGCGCCATCTTTGATATATTTTTTAACTCTCATGTAGTCATTATCTTTTAAATATTCTAACCATTTATCCATAATGCAAGTATATATAAAACTTTATTAGTAGTTTTTGAGTATAATTCCACCATTAAATTACTTAAGCGAGAATTCATGCAAATTATTGAAACGACAGATGCTTTTAAAGCATTGATACAAGATATAAAGTCAACAACGGATGGATATAGAGATCCTTTAGCATTTGGTATATGTAGAATTGATTTAGGACAATTGAATGTTGAAAAAACTCTTCAAGCAACTTATCCATTGATAAACTGGGATGAAAACTTTGGTAGTGCTGCTATTTTTATTAAAGCACTAGCAGAGCAAGGTAAAAATGTAGATTTTTCTCAAAGTGAAATTGTTTTTGACATTAACTTAGATTTTTTAAGAAGCTGCTTAAAAGCTTTTACTCCTTACTCGGATGAGGCTTTTGGAGATGCACACAAAAATATCCAAGTTGTTTCTGCCCTTTATGCACAGATTATAAATAGTGGAAGTTATGATGGAGAGTTTAAAGTTACATTTATTTTTGATGATGCTCCATTAGAAAGTGTTGAAGCGTCTTACCTTAAATTATATGCACTTTCTCAAGCAAAAGTTCCTTTAAGAGATATAAATCTAAATGGTGCATTTGGATCACTTCCTAATGTTGCTTGGTCAAAAGGTGAGCCAATTGAGCTTGATTACCTTAGAGAGTTTGAAATAGAATTAAAACTTGCAAATGAGTATCCACATATCGATTTTGTTGATAAGTTCCCAAGATTTTTACAGCATGTTATTCCTCAAGATAACACCAGAATACTTGATACATCAAAAGTAAGATTTGGCGCTCAGTTAGCTGCTGGAACTACTGTTATGCCAGGTGCTTCATATATAAACTTCAATGCGGGAACAACTGGTTCTGTTATGGTTGAAGGTCGTATTTCTTCTTCTGCTATTGTTGGAGATGGTTCTGATATTGGTGGTGGTGCTTCTATACTTGGAGTACTTAGTGGAACTGATGGTAATCCTATATCTATTGGTAAAAACACTCTTTTAGGTGCAAATTCAACTTGTGGTATTCCTCTTGGAGATGCTTGTATCATAGATGCAGGTTTATCAATTTTAGAAGGTACTAAAGTTGGCATCTATCCAGCAGAGCTTAAAAAGATTATGGAAGTAAATACAAATGCTAATATGAAAGGCGAGGTTTTCAAAGCTAAGCAACTAGCATTTTTCAATGGTATCCACTTTAGACAAAACTCTATGACGGGTGAGATTACAGCTTCTCGTTCAACAAGAGAGATAAAACTAAACGCTGATTTACACTAAATTTCTTGCATAAACTTACTTTTAGTTTCTTAATACTATAATGAACTTTAGGTAAAAGGAGTAAGTTTATGAATATCTCAAATAATATTTCATCAATACAAGCTCATCAAACTATGATGAATACAAATGCAAACAATGTCGCAAATGTAAATTCAGCTGCTTATCTACCTTCTGACACAAAAATTATAAATCAAGAAAATTCTGTCTCTACTCACACTAGAAAATCAGATAACAATGGTTCGACAAATTCTCAAACTGACTTAAGCAAAGAGTTACCAGAACAAATAGTCATCGAAGATGCAACTGCAGTTAATATGACGGCTATTAAAACGCAAGACGAAATGATTGGCACGCTTTTAGACATCAAGGCTTAGCCCCCTAAGCTATTGCGTTAAAATATTCATACTTTGTAAATTTTTTAAAATCTCAGACTCTTTATCAAAATCATCAATATTGCTTCCTACTTTTAAAGTACTAAAAATAGCTTTTCCAACCACTACTCTACCCTCTCTACCTTCTTCATTTGTTTTAATGCCCCAAATATTATGAAAAACAATGATTTCTCCATTAAAAATACCAACATATAAAACAATATGCCCTTTTTTATATAAAAGAGTCTCAAACGGAACGGCTTTTTCTTTAATGGTTTTAATTTTTTCTTCATTATTTAGATGCTTAAGTGAAATGATTTTACCAACTTTTGCTTGTTGAGATGAGTTTCTAGGTAGCCAAATTCCAAAAGGAGCATATAAATCACGCAGCATAGAAGAGCAATCTCTTTGTCCGTAGATGCCACCCCAACCATAATTAGATTTAAACATTTCACTCATTATGTTTGTGAGTGCCTCTTTATTTAAACTTAACACATCTTTTGTTGCGATACTTTTTGATATTTCAACTCTTTGAAACATCGCTTTAGTGTTTTTGTATGAAGAGATAGCTAAAGCTTCATATTTATTTTCATCTTCAGATATGATGGCTAACATCATTCCTATTTTTGAGTGAAATAAGAAAGTTCCATCTTTAGAATAAAAAGGGATGTTTTCTTTTATAAAAAAAACTTGCTGGGCTTTTTGCCAAGCATCTACGTGCTTTTGCGATAAAAAAACCATTTCACTTGATTTTATCCAACCAGAAGTAAAACTACTAAAAACATAAACCCACTCTTTATCTTTTGAATAATGGGAAACAAATAGTGGTTTATTTGCATGAAGTGTACTATTTTGCAAATAATCAAAAGGAAAACCCTCTCCTGCGATAGTTGGGTCTCTAAGTAGTGGCTTTATTGTCGGGAAAGCTCTTATGTTTACTTCCCTTAAAGTTATTGCTTTTTTATTTAAAGTTGCATATTCGCTAAAGTTTGCATTTTCTAACATTTCATCAAAAAAACTTTGCTTTAATAATTCAAAATTTTCTCCATAACTACCGCCAACTCTATATGAATAAAATGGCCATTTAACTTCTTCTACGCTTTCTCTTGGTTTGCTATTGTTCCAAACATTAAAATAATATTTTTCATATTTTTTTTGAATTTTATATATTTTTTTCGTTGAATTCAAATCTTTTGTAAAAAACTCTACATCTTGGGGAATATAAATTAAATCAGATATTTCTATGTTTTTACTTGGTTTTTCTTCTTTTGTATTTTTTTCTACAACAACTTCTTTTGAAGAACATGCCCCAAAAAGTATCGCTACAAAAACTAAAACTATATATTTCAATTTATTTTTCCCTGTATTAATCTACATCACCAAATCTACAAACTATTCTTCCTATAACTTCAATTTCACTAGGGTCAAGGGTTTGAGTTGAGTAAACTTTATTGTCAGATATTATATCTATTTTTCCATCTATTCTTTTTTGAACACGCTTTATAAATAACCCTGCTTCTGTTCTTATAGTAAATATGCCACCTCTTTGAAGATCGGTTTTTGCTCTATTTATAAATACTATATCATTATAACTAAAAGTAGGCTCCATAGAATCACCAGATACATTAATAGCTTCTATGCTTTTAAGCTCTCTATCACCACCAAGCATATAGACAAACTGTTCTGGTATTTCTAGTTCTTGTACTTCTTCACATTGCTCATCTGTGCCACCACCAGCACTTGCATTAACATCGCTAAAATATTTAACCATATAAAATTTATTTGTAGCTTCCACAAGGCTTTCAGGTGATTGACCATAAAGCATCCAATTTATAGATATACTTCTTAAGGCACAAAAATCCATTAACTCTCCAAAGGGAACCTTATTTCTCTTTTTCATTGTTGCAAAATTCATTTGAGATATACCAAGAATATTAGCTATATCTTTATCAAATATTTTTTTAGAGTTATACTCAGCAGATACAATACTTTTTATTTCTTCAACTATTTCTAAAAAACTTTTCATTACATTTCTCCCAGATTTTTCATATTATAATGTTTTTTTGAAAGAAAGTCAAAGAAAGCATGGCAAAATGCAATACTTTTTATAAAATACTTAGAAATATTGTAATATTTTATAAATTAAGTAAAGGATATGAAATGTCAATCATTATAAATAATGCACAAAGTTTATTTGAAAGATTTGAAAATTCTATTGAAATGTGGGCAAAGAAAGTTTTTTAAGACTTGTCTTCTTCTTTTTCTCGTTTATCAAATTTACTTTTATGGTAACCACCAAAAATAAAAACCATAAACAAAATGAAAAGTATCATCATTATAATATTTAAAACTGTACTCATAGAACCTCTTTGAAATTAGTATAATTTTGTCTTATAGCATCATAAAGGACTATACCTGTACTTATTGCTAAGTTAAGACTTCTTCCTTCTTTAGTCATTGGAATAGTTATATTTTGCTCTTTATATTTATTTAAAATATCTTCTGGAATTCCTGCTGTTTCGCTACCAAAAAATATGAAATCGCCATCTTTAAACTTTGCATCAAAATATGGCTTATCTGTTTTTGTAGTTGCGAAATGTGCATTATTAGTAATTTTATTGTTTGCAAAAAAATCATCTATACTTTCCCAAACATGCAAATCTAACTTTTCCCAATAATCAAGCCCTGCACGACGCACTGCCTTTTCATCAATATCAAAAGCTATAGGTTTAATTATATGTAAAGATGCTCCTGCATTTACGCACAAGCGACCAATAGCTCCTGTATTATTAGGGATTTGTGGATTTACCAAGACAAGATTAAACAAGCGAACTCCATAAAATCAAAATATAACTGTTTTATTTGCGTAAACAAAGATTCTATCTTCAAGTGCGAGCTTAAGAGCATGAGAGAGAACAACTTTTTCAGCATCTTTTCCTGAACGTTGCATATCTTTCCAGCCGTATGCATGATTAACATGCATAACTTCTTGAGCGATGATTGGACCTTCATCAAGATTATTATTGACAAAGTGAGCCGTTGCTCCAATAATTTTAACACCTCTGTCATAAGCTTGCTTGTAAGGGTTAGCACCTATAAATGCCGGTAAAAATGAGTGATGTATATTTATTATTTTATGCTCATAGGTTTCAACAAATTTAGGAGTTAGAATACGCATATACTTTGCTAAAACTATATAATCAACACTATCAAAAGAATTTATACAATCAATTATTTTATCTTCATGCTCCTCTCGCTCACAACCTTCATGAGAAATACAAATAAATGGTATATCAAACTTACTAACTAAAGACTCTAACTTATCATAGTTAGATACCACTGCTAAGATATTAGCATCTAGCTCTCCAGCTTCATGACGAATCAAAATATCTCCTAATGCATGTAGTTCTTTTGTTGCCATAATTATTATATTTTTCTTTTTTGGTTCTATCACTTTAACATTTGAGCTTTGCGGTAAAATATTTTCAATAGCGCCACTTAAATCTTTTGAGTTAATATCTCCCTCGACAACACTTCTCATAAAAAATTTATTATTATCTCTATCAACAAATTCACTATTTGAAATTATATTTAGATTATTATTATAAAAAACAGTAGAAACTTTATAAACTAAACCTTTTTCATCATCGGCATCTATTAAAACTATATATTGACTCACTTTCGTTTTCCTTTTTTCAGCTCTTGTTCTCTTTGTTCTATTGTTGCCAGAGCATATTCTAAAAAATTAAGAGTCATGTCTAATTTAGCTTCTATTTTTTTGTTGTTTGGTGCCTGAAATCCTTCAAATAATACGAGAAGTCTTTCTTTCATTGAATTTAAAAAAAACTTTTCCCCATCCATAGATGCTGCTGTTTCTTCTATTATTTTAGGTTTTAGTTTTACTTCTATTACTTGAGTTTGTTTATTTTTTTTTGCTTTTATCGAACTGCTTAAAACTTTTTTTGTTATTTCATTATCTTCCATCTCTGCTAATGTTGATAATATTGCATCTTTTAATTCCATTATTTTAACAACCACCTTTCAAATTCATTAAACTCAACATCTACTTCCATTTTTAGAAAAAACTCTTTCATTTGCGTATTTACATTTAAAAATTTTCGTCTTTCTCCAGATAGTCTTTTTATAGCGATTTTTGCTTCACTATTTAAAGGGTTTTCTTTTAAAAGATTCTTATATATATCTAAAGCTTCATCTTTAAGACCTTGAAGTTCGTAAATATTTGCTAGTGTAAGAGTTTGCATTTTTATCTAAAATTATTTTGAAATATAGTTAGCAATAATAGAACCAATTTCACTAGTTGAGCAAACTTCCTTAGCATCAAATTGTGCTAAATCTTGTGTTCTATAACCTTCTCTTAATGCTCTTTTGATTGCTGAGTCAATTTTATCTGCCGCTACAATTTCATCCAATGAGTATCTAAGCATCATAGAAGCAGATGCTATAGTTGCGATAGGATTAGCAATTCCTAAACCTGCAATATCTGGAGCAGAACCATGAATAGGCTCATAAACACCTATTTTAGAACCTACAGATGCTGAAGGTAAAAGACCAATAGAACCAGATAACATACTAGCTTCATCACTTAAAATATCACCAAAAATATTTCCTGTAAGCATTACATCAAATTGTTTTGGATCACGAATAAGTTGCATAGCGGCATTATCAACATACATATGACTTAGTTCAACCTCGGGATACTCTGTTGAGATCTCTGTAACAACTTCTCTCCATAATTGAGAGACATCTAAAACATTAGCTTTATCGATAGAGCATACTCTTTTACTTCTTGTCATAGCAATTTGAAATGCTTGATGTGCAATGCGTTTGATTTCTGAGCGTGAATAAATCATAGTATTCCAACCCTTGTCTTCATCGCGACCCTTTGGTTCACCAAAATAAAGTCCGCCTATAAGCTCACGAACAACCATTAGGTCAACACCTTTTATTACTGATGGTTTAAGAGAAGAAGCATTAATTAACTCGTCATAAACAATAGCAGGACGTAAATTTGCATAAACTCCAAGCTCTTTTCTAAATCTTAAAAGTCCACTCTCTGGTCTTAATTCACGAGGAAGATTATCCCATTTATCTCCACCAATAGCACCAAAAAGCACAGCATCTGAGTTAAGCGAAATATTGATAGTTTCATTTGGTAGCGGATTTCCTGTTATGTCGTAAGCGATACCACCCATTAAAGCCTCTTCGTACTCAAAATGAAAACCTGAACAAGCTGAAACAGCATCTAAAACCTTTACTGCCTCATCTATTATTTCAGGACCTATTCCATCACCCTTAATTAGTGCAATTTTATAATTTTTCATTATTTACCTTTTATTTCATTTTGTGCAAAGTTCATTAATCCACCTGCATCTATTAACTCTTGCATAAACTCTGGAATTGGGTTAAAGTTATATGTTTTATTTGTACTTTTATTTGTGATTGTGCCTGCATCCATATTTATATTTACTTCATTGCCCTCACTTATCTCATAACTTTCTTCAAGCTCAAAAATAGGTAGCCCCATATTGAATGCATTTCTATAAAAAATTCTTGCAAAAGTTGGAGCGATTATAGCAGCAACTCCAGCAGCCTTAAGTGCTATTGGTGCATGTTCTCTTGAACTACCACAACCAAAATTTTCACCAGCAACTATGATATCACCTTTCCTCATCTTCTCTACAAATTCTGGATCTGAATCTTCCATAACATGTTTCGCAAGCTCCTCTGGCACGGAAGTATTAAGATAGCGTGCTGCAATAATTAAATCAGTATCAATATCTTTTCCGAATGTCCAAACTTTTCCTTCAATATTTGCTTTTTGCATATAAATTCCTAGATTTTATAAAATATTTTGGAATTATATCCAAAATGATATTTCAACCATATAAAGCAGGATTTTTTGACTATCACATAGTTATCAAGTTCACAAATACTTATAATAATTAACTTATTTTTAATCAAAAGAGGAGTAATATTTCGTAAATTTCCCAAAATAATTCAGTCTTGGGTAAAAACACAAAAGGATAAATACATGAGTGACCTTATTGAAGGGTTTTTAGGTAAGTCTGTGGATGGTAAAAAGAGTAGATTACCAGCTAAGTTAGATTATATTCAAAGTGCAACAGGGTTGTTTTTAGGTTTATTTATGTGGGGGCATATGTTTTTCGTATCGACTATATTAATAAGTAAAGACTTTATGTATTCGCTTACAAAATTTATGGAAGGTAGTATGTTTTTTGAGGAACCTAAGCCAGGCTTAGTATCTCTTGCTGTTGGTGCTGTCTTTATTATATTTATTGTTCATGCTGCTATGGGTATGAGAAAACTTCCAGCTAGCTTTAGACAATGGCAAATTTATAGAACTCACATGAAAATGATGAAGCATGACGAAACTAGCATGTGGTTTATTCAAGCTGTTACTGGTTTTTCAATGTTCTTTCTTGGTTCTGCTCACTTATTTCTTATGTTAACTCAACCTGGTACAATTGGACCATATGGTTCAGGCGACAGAATGTTAACCCTATGGCCTTTTTATCTTATGCTTCTTTTTGCTGTTGAATTACACGGAAGTATTGGTCTTTATCGTCTCTGTATTAAATGGGGTTGGTTTGAAGGTGAAAACGCAAAAGAAACAAGAAAAACTTTGAAAAAAGTCAAATGGGCTATAACTGTATTCTTTTTAGTTCTTGGTCTTGCTACTCTATTAGCATACTTAAAAATCGGTATGGAACATGCGGACAAAGCTGGTGAAAAATATCATCCAACTTCACAAATAGAAAAAATCTATAATGTAAACACAGAGGTAAAAGCATGAATGTAAAATATTGCGATGCATTAGTAATCGGTGGTGGATTAGCAGGTCTTAGAGCTGCAGTTGCTTCACAGTCAAAAGGTTTAAGTACAACTGTTTTAAGTCTTGTTCCTGTTAAGCGTTCTCACTCAGCAGCTGCTCAAGGTGGTATGCAAGCGAGTTTAGGTAACTCAAAAATGAGTAGAGGTGACAACGAAGATGTTCACTTTGCAGATACTGTAAAAGGTAGTGACTGGGGCTGTGATCAAGAGGTAGCTCGTATGTTTGTTACAACTGCACCAAAGGCTATTCGTCAATTAGCTGCTTGGGGTGTGCCTTGGACAAGAATTACAAAAGGTCCAAGAGAAGTTGTTATGAATGCTGAGAGAACTACTTTAGTTGAAGATGATGAAGTACACGGTTACATTCACTCTCGTGACTTTGGTGGAACTAAAAAATGGAGAACTTGTTATACAGCAGATGCGACAGGTCATACAATGCTTTTTGGTGTTGCTAATGAGGCGCTAAAGCACAATGTAAACATTGAAGACAGAAAAGAAGCTATCTCTCTTATCCATGAAAACAATCGTTGTTATGGTGCAATCGTAAGAGACTTAGTAACTGGTGAGCTAAGTGCTTATGTTGCTAAAGGTACTCTTATTGCAACTGGTGGATATGGAAGACTTTATAAGCAAACTACAAATGCTGTTATTTGTGAAGGTATCGGTGCGGCTATCGCTCTTGAAACTGGAATAGCAACACTTGGAAATATGGAAGCCGTACAATTTCACCCAACGCCAATTGTTCCATCTGGAATCCTTCTTACTGAAGGTTGTCGTGGTGATGGTGGTATCCTTAGAGATGTAGATGGTTACAGATTTATGCCGGATTACGAACCAGAGAAAAAAGAACTTGCATCTCGTGATGTTGTAAGTCGTAGAATGCTTGAGCATATTAGAAATGGTAAGGGTGTTAAATCTCCTTATGGTGATCACTTATGGTTAGATATTTCTATTTTAGGTCGTGAGCATATTGAAAAAAATCTTCGTGATGTTCAAGAAATATGTCAAATTTTTAACGGAATTGATCCAGCTGATGAAGGTCCAAAAGGTTGGGCTCCAGTTCTTCCTATGCAACATTATTCAATGGGTGGAATCAGAACAAAAGCAACTGGTGAATCTCAAAAACTAGACGGTCTTTTCTCTTGTGGAGAAGCTGCTTGTTGGGATATGCACGGTTTTAACAGACTTGGTGGAAACTCAGTAAGTGAAACTGTTGTTGCCGGTATGATCGTTGGAGATTACTTTGCTGATTTTTGTGCTTCACACGATATTGACATTAGTTCAAAAACTCTTCAATCTAGTATTGATGATAAAGAAAAATATATGAATGACCTTGTTAATAAAGAAGGTAAAAACGATATATTTGAAATCAAAAATGAGATGAAAGCTATCATGTGGGACAAAGTTGCAATTTTCCGTGATGAAGAAGGTCTTACCCAAGCTGTAAATAAACTAGAAGAGCTTTATAAAAAATCACTAGATGTTAAAGTAGAGTCTAAAACTCTTTGCGCTAATCCTCAACTTGAAGAAGCTTATAGAGTTCCAATGATGCTTAAACTTTCTCTTTGTGTAGCACTTGGTGCACTTGAAAGAAAAGAAAGCCGTGGTGCTCACTATAGAGAAGATTACCTAAAAAGAGATGATGAAAACTGGTTAAAGAGAACTCTTGCTTCATGGAATGAAGGTGATACTTTGCCAACTCTAACTTATGAAGACTTAGATATCATGAAGATGGAAATGCCTCCAGCATTTCGTGGTTATGGTGCAAAAGGTATGATGATTGAGAATGAACTAAGTGTTAAGCGTCAAGAAGAAGTTGATAAAATGCGCGAAGAGATGGAAGCAGATGGTAAAGATAGAATTGAAATTCAAGATGCGTTAATGCCTTTTGAATTGCAAGCTATTTTTAAAGCTGAAAATGAAAGACTTGGAGATAAAAAATGAGCAGAACAGTAACTATAAAAGCATTAAAATACAACCCTAACTCAGTAGCTTCTAAGCCTCACATGGTTGAATATAAGCTAGAAGAAACTGAAGGAATGACTCTATTTATCGCTCTGAGCAAAATCAGAGAAACAATGGATCCAGATTTATCTTTTGACTTTGTATGTCGTGCAGGTATCTGTGGTAGTTGTGGAATGATGGTAAACGGAACTCCTCAACTTGCTTGTCGTACTCTTACAAAAGATTATGATGATGGCGTTCTTGAGCTTTTTCCTATGCCAGCTTTTAAACTTCTAAAAGATTTATCTGTTGATACTGGTAACTGGATGAACGATATGAGTAAGCGTGTTGAGAGTTGGATTCATACAAATGAAGATGTTGATATTTCAAAACTTGAAGCTCCGTCTGATCCAAAACTTGCAGAAGAAATTTTCGAGATTGATCGTTGTATCGAATGTGGTATTTGTGTTGCTGCTTGTGGAACTAAACTAATGCGTCCTGATTTTGTTGGTGCTGTTGGATTAAATAGAGTTGCGAGATTCTATGCTGATCCGCATGATAACAGAACTGATGAGGATTACTATGAATTAGTTGGTGATGATGATGGTATATTTGGTTGTATGTCACTACTTGCTTGTGAAGACAACTGTCCTAAACACCTACCTTTACAAAGTAAAATAGCGTATATGCGTCGTAAACTAGTAGCACTTCGTTAAAACTTAAATAAGGGATGATATGAATTTATCATCCTTTAAAAAGAGAGTCCATGCATATAATAAATGATTTTTTTCTTCTTACTTGGAAAGAAGATGCAAAACAACTTTTCTCAAGTCTTGGAGATATTAAAACTTTTTTAACATCTACTTTAAAATCTAATCACGAAGCTTTTTGTGATTATACTTCCATCTTGCTTATCGTTACTCCCTCAAATATAGATAATTTTTCAGATATAAGCGAAGCTAGAGAAGCTATGAAGTTTCTTGTTGGTCTAAATGAATGGGATAAGCAAAGAGTTCAGTATATTCAAAAAGAGCTTCTCTTTTTTTTAAATGCTAATGGCAATATAAAACTAAATAAAGAGATACAACAAAGGTTTGACAGACTAAGAAAAGAAAATATTATAGGCTATGAGATAAGTAGACGACTAATAAGCCTTTTAACTCTGATAGAAGCAAAAAAAGAAGAAATTCAACCTATCCATATAGTCAAAGCTAAAAGTGGTTCAAACTTCTTTGAGAGTGCTTTGAACTCACTTTGTACTGCTGTAGATAATCTTAAAAATGGTGTTGAAGATGAAAATTTATATGAACGATTAACAATCATACCAAAAAAGATAAGAAGCGAAAAATTCTCTATTGGTATTACAGGCGTAATGAATGCTGGTAAATCTACACTTTTAAATGCTCTTTTAGGCAAGGAGATATTGGGGACTTCTGTTATACCTGAAACAGCAAATTTAAGTATTATAAAGTACGCAAAAAAACCAAGTGCAAAAGTAAACTTTTGGACAAGTAACGAATGGAAAAATATAGAAAAGAGTGCTCTTACTCTTGAAAGTATGAAACCTTTCATAAAGGAAACTAAGGAACACTTTAAGGATAATTTGAGTACCTTTATTACAGACAATGGTTTTAGTGCTGAGATAAGCATAGATGAACTTCCCTCTTACACATCTGCCGAACATTCAGATAAAAAATGTAATTTAGTTAAAAGTGTTGAACTTTATACTGATTTAAAATTCGTTGAAAATGGAGTGGAAATTGTTGATACTCCTGGATTAGATGACCCTGTAATCCAAAGAGAAGAGATAACAAAAAGCTATCTTTATGAGTGTGACTTGATGTGTCACTTAATGAATGTAAATCAATCAGCGACGCAAAAAGATATAGAGTTTATAACTGATACTCTACTCTACCAAAGCATCGCAAGACTTCTAATCGTTATAACAAGAATTGACACAGTAAGTAAAAAAGAATTAGATGAAGTTATAGAGTACACAAAACAGAGCATAAAAGCGAAACTTAAAAGTTTAAACAAAGAAGCACAGTTTAACTCAATCATAGATAAAATTGACTTTATTCCTATTGCGGGGAAGATGGCACTTATGCATCGCATAGGTCAAGGTGAAGAAGCTACAAAAATCGGATATCCACTTGAAAAAACAGGTATTTTAGAAATTGAAAGTTACTTAAATGATATACTTTTTGGAGATAACTCACAAAAGGCTATCTTAGTCATAGAATCAAATACTAAAGAACTTCTAGGTATAGCTAATAGCTCACTAAATGCTTTAAATATTGAAAGAGACTTGCTTGGTAAAAGTGCTAGTGAAATTGAGAATGAATACAACAAACATCAAGAAAGTATAGTAGAAATTAAAACAAAGATAACAAAACTAAATCAAGATATCGACGATTCAAAAAGTGAATTAATCAATTATTTTTCAACACTTAAAAATATATCTAAAAATAAAATGACAACTTTGCAAAACATTGTTAAAAGAAGAGTTACCGATGATGTATCTTATGAATTGAGAAAAAATAAAACAAAACCTGAAGAAAGTAGAATTTCTTCAATTATAGAGACAGGTATAAAAGATGGCTTTATTGATTTGCTTAGAGATTATAGATACCAGTTTCAAAAAAAGATGCAAAATTCTTTTGAAAAAATACAAAGAAATTTTGAAGGTTTTAAAGAGGCGGATAGTAATACTGGAGATGCAAAATATTTTTTTGAAAAGCACTTTGGAGATTTAAACCTAGTAAACAGCAACTTAATCTTAATACAGAAAGTAAATTCTGCAATAAAGTCATCTTCTAAAAAAGAAATAGAAGCTTTAGATAAACAATGTGAAGATTTCTTTACTCAAGCGTTTGATGAGCTATATGCAAAGTTTAACAATAAAACAGAAAAAATAAATATTGATTTAGTAAATCAATTTGAATCAACATGCAAAGAACCTGTTAAAAAAATAGAATTTGAGATGAATACAAAAGAAGACAATATTATAAAAGCAAAACACAGAGTACAGGATAAATCATTTGACACTTCTACAAGGTTATCAAGTATTGAGCAAAAAATAATGCTTATTCAAAAAGTGAAAAATGATTTAAATCATCTTGGAAAAATATCATGAGCAAATTAGACTTATTTATTACCTCATACAAAGAGAAGTTTATAGACATTGTTCCGGAATTTGATGAAAACCTTCTTGGTCTTATTCAAAAAACAAGCTACGCTATGCTTGATGAAAAAATGTCACCAAGTAAAGAGTTACGAGATGCTTTACTAAAACTAGAAATAAGAGCTAAGGAGCCTATGAAAGTTGCGATAACAGGGCAATTCTCAAGCGGTAAATCAACTTTCTTAAATGCTCTTTTATCAAAAAATATACTTCCAACAGGAATAACACCAGTAACATCAAAAGTGAATTACATACGCTATGCGGATGAGCTAAAAATACGTATAAGATATAAAGATGGAAGAGACGAATATCAAAGTGTTGAAAATATATCAAAATTTACAGACCAGCGTGAAGTTGTAGAGGAAATAGAGTATTTAACTCTTTATGTTCCTCTGGAGCTTTTAAAGGATATAGTCTTCGTTGATACTCCTGGATTAAATTCTCAAGCCATAACAGACACAACTACAACCCAAAAAGTATTAAAAGAAGTAGATGGTATTATTTGGCTCTCTCTCATAGACAATGCAGGTAAGCTTAGTGAAGCCAAGGTTTTAGAGCAGTATCTAAATGAGTACCAAGGAAAATCACTTTGTGTCTTAAATCAAAAAGATAAGTTTGAGCCTAGCCAAGTAAAACAAAGTGTTGATTATGTTAAAAAAAACTTTGCAGAATATTTTAGTGATGTTATTCCTATTTCAGCTATACAAGCACTTGAATCAAGAACACATGATAAAAAAATACAAACACAAGAGGAACTAGAAGAATTTTTAAAATCACTTTCAAATAGTTTAAAATCTTCTACTACTATTGATATTGAGAAAGAATATAAAGCATATCAGCAAAAAATAGAAGATATTTTAAGTAGCGATTTAAGTAGTAATATAAATTTATTAAAAGAATCAAATATAGAGCTTGTTTTAAAGTTTATAGATGAAAATATTAGACCACTTGCAAACAGTTCAAAAGATTTTGCAATTAAAAAAGATATAAATATTATTTGCTCAGACCTTATAAAACAGCATAAATTGTTTTTAAAAATATACAATGAACTCGATGGTGAGCTTAATGAATTTGAAGAAGAAGCAGATAAGAAATTTGCTGAACTTAAAAATAGGTTTACAAAAAAGCTAAAAGATGCTTATAGTAGAATAGAAGAAATTATAGATACTATCGCCAATGATATTTATAATCACATAGAACAAGTAACTAGAACTAGATATGCCGAGCAGAAAGTAGGTTTATTAAAGAGTAAAACAGTTTTTGAACCTGTTGAGTACAAAGTATCTAAGATTGCCTCGGACGCAATATATAAACACCTTTTTTATGATGATGATATTGTAGGAAAGATGTTTAAAAAATATGTTAGAAACTTAAAAGAAATTCAAGATGAAGTTAATGAAAACAATGCTCTTGTATATGAGATGCTTAAAAAGAAAATAAGAAGATGGCAAAATCCATATGAGTTTATCAGAAAATCTAAGCAAGTTGATTCAGATATAGAGTTTGCAAATATCCGTAAATTTGCTTCTAAGGCTTACGAGAACATCTTGAAGCCTTATAGTGATGAGATACACTCTTCTTATGCAAAAATAAGCTCAGAGTTTAATCATTTAAGCTCTGCTGTTAGTTTTAACTATCAAAATGCTACTGGAGTATGTGTTGGCTTCTTAGAAAAGAAAGTTGAGCAGTCTATAAAACTTTATGAGCAAAACCCTACAAAATTTTCTTTATATCAACCTAAACTTGACGAGATAAAAGAAAGGCTTAACATAAGTTTTCATCTTTACGAACTTCAAAATATGATGAATACAAACAATACTTTTTTAAATAAAAATTATGATAGGTTAGTAGAAGAATTTAAAAATATAAATGAAGAAAAACATGATTTTTTACAGCAAAGAAAAGAGCGTCATAACAAAACAATAAGTATTATCAAAGGCTTACATGTTAGTTAAGTTTAAGAACCGCTCTAGTTACATTGAGACTATGTTATATCATCATCTCATACTCTTTATGTTTTAAACTGCTCTAGCTTAGTAGATAGTTCATCCGTTAAGCTATTTAGATGTTCAGCCGCACTTGCTATTTCTTCAACGCTTCTTGAATTTTGGGAAGATATGGAGTTGATTTCTTTGATTCCTTCAACTATATCATTTAATTGATTTCCAGTAAGTTCAAAATCTTCAACAACTTTATCACTCGCTTGAGTGGCTTTTTGAACCAACTCAGTAGTCGATTCTATTTTAGCCTCAACCTCTATTGAAATAATGGATAACTCTTCCATTTGCTTAGAATTTGAACTCATTTCATCACTCGCAGATGCAGTTGATTGAACAATAACATTTATTGTTGCATTTATTTCTGCTAATGATTTTTGAGTTCTCTCCGCTAGTTTTCGTACTTCATCTGCAACAACAGCAAATCCACGACCATGTTCTCCTGCTCTAGCAGCCTCAATAGCTGCATTTAAAGCAAGCAAATTAGTTTGTTCTGCAATATCAGAGATAACAACAAGAACATCTTTTACTTGTTCTGTATCATGAGAAAGTTCTTCTATTTTCATAGCAAGTTCTGCTTCAGATTCAACGCTTATTTGAACTTTTGATGTTAGAACAATGATTTCATCTCTCGCTCCATTTAACATATCATTAGCTACTAACATTTCTTGTTTTGAACTTAGCGCGTCTTCTATAGCTAACTTAATCTGCTCCTGTGCTTGCGAAGCATTCGCAGTTGTTGTATCAACAATCTTTACAGATTTTTCAACATTTGAACCAACTTCAAGAGCGGTTACAGATAGTTCATTCGATACAGATGAATTCTCAAAACTTGATTTTTTAGCTCCATCTACACTGCTATGAACTTTGCAAATAAACTCATTTATATTATCTGCAACATCTTTAATCTCATCTGTGCTATCAATAATGATTCTTTTTGTTAAATCACCCTCACCTCTTGCTAAATCTTGTGTAATACCAAGTATGCTTCTGATTGGTCCTATAATAGCTTTATTCGCCACATAACTTGATATTAAACCAATAAATATTGCTAAAATAAAAGAAGTAATAATTGTTTTTATTGTCAAAGCAGCTATCTGTTCATTTGAGCTTACACGCATTTCTTGCACTTGAGCTTCAATATTATCTATATATTCTCCAGTACCAACAATCCAATCCCATTGCTTAAACAAAATAACATAAGACATTTTAGGAACAGGCTTGTTTGAACCTGGTTTTGCCCAACTGTACTCAACCATTCCTTCACCTTTTGTTTTAGCAACTCTAACCATCTCATTAAAAAGATAAACACCATTAGAATCTTTAGCTTTTGAAAGATTTTTTCCATCTAACGCTGGTTTTATTGGATGCATAAGCATTTTAGGAGTTGTATCATTTATCCAAAAATATCCGTTTTTCCCAAAACGCATTTCAGCTATAGTTTTTAAAGCTTCTTTTTTCATATTAGATGTAACATCTGAAACATAAGCACCAGTACCAATAATCCATCCGTAAGGTTTAAATTTTTTCACATACGAAACTTTTGGTTGTGGTTTTTCAAAGCCTGGTTTTGCCCAGTGATAATCAACAACACCTGCTCCGCTTGATTTTACAGCCTTTACCATATTGTTAAAAAGAAAAATACCATGAGGGTCTTTAAATTTAGAAAGTTCCTTTCCGTTAAGTGCTGGTTTTATCGGATGCATTATCATTGTAGGAGTTGTATCATTTATCCAAAAGTATCCACTTTCCCCATACCTAGCAGATGCTACTATAGACTTTAGATATTTTTGAAGTTGTTCTTTTGACATTTTGTCTTTGTTTTGCTTGTATGCTTTTTTAATTATTCCAAATAAAAAGTCAGTTTGTTCTTTTAACTCATTTTCAACTTCTTTTTTTATTTTATCTTTTGCTGTCCTCTTATGATAAGACTCAATAGATTTTATAGCGACACTAACATAATTTTTAAGCTCATTCTCTTTAGAGGAATAAGCTTCCTTTTTATATTTAGCTATATTATCTTCTGTCATAGCATTTATGTTGTACACAGCCTGTATTATCATAGCAGCTGACACAGCAATTATTGTAATAATAATCAAAATAATGATTTTCATTTTTACAGACATAACAACCCCTTTTTGCATCATATTTGAATTTTTTAGTTTTTAAAAGGTTTAATTCTATCATAAAAAGACATATATAATTACTAAGAGTAATAAATTCAACTAAATAAAGATGTTATCTCTTGAGATTGTTTGTAGTTTGCAGCATTTCATCACTTGTTGTTATAACTTTAGAGTTAGAATCATAAGCACGCTGTCCTGTTATAAGATCAGTTAATTCAACAACTAGTTCAACATTACTAAGCTCAACAAAGCCTTGTCTAAGGATTCCTAATCCATCTACTCCTGGAGTTCCCTCAACTGGTTGACCAGAAGAGTCTGTTTCTATATATATGTTATCTCCAAGGGAGTGAAGTCCTGCTGGATTTATGTAGTTTGTTGTTAAAATTTGTCCAACAACTGCTGCTTGAGTTTGCCCTGGTTGAATTACTGTAACCGTTCCGTCAGTTGCTATACTAACATTTGTTGCATCTTCAGGTATTACAATTTGAGGAACAAGAGTATATCCATCACTGTTTACCATTGTTCCGTTATCATCTATCTTAAAAGCACCATTTCTTGTATAAACTTCTGTTCCATCTGGAAGTTCAAGTTTAAAAAACCCTTTACCTGTTATGGCGATATCTAGTTGATTGTCAGTTTGCTTCAGACTTCCTTCTGAAAATATTTTATTAATTGCTGTTGGTCTAACACCAAGTCCAACTTCTATACCAGTAGGACTTTTTGTAACATCACTTGTTGCAGTTCCTGCATAAGACATAACCTTATACATCAAGTCAGAAAATTCTGCACGAGATTTTTTAAACCCTATTGTGTTTACATTGGCAATATTATTTGCTGTTGTGTCTATTTGTGTCTGCATCGCTAACATTCCTGTTGAGGCAGTATAAAGTGATTGCATCATCTTAAAATCCTTATGCTTTTCTTGCTATTTTGTTAATTGCGTCGCTATTCATATCGTCCATTTGTACTTTCATAGCTTTTTGGTACATCTCAACTAAGCGATTTGTTTCTATCATCTGTGTCATCATCTTTACAGCATTTACATTACTCTTTTCAGTAAAGCCTTGTAAGACAGCTCCTGTCTCTTCCAAACTTACTAAATCATCTAGTCCATCGTAACGATAAAGACCATCCGCTTCTTTTTTCAAAAATGCAACATTATCAGGATTTGCAATAAAGAGCTTAGATGCTTCAACTAAATTTACACTGTTTGGAATATTTTTATAAAGTTGACCATTTTTATCAACCTCTATAATATTTTCATCTGAGTTAAATGTTATGTTTCTACCTGCTTCAAAATAATCACTTGGTAAAACTTCATAACCTTGTTTTGTCACAAGTAGTCCGTCCTCATCTTTTGTAAAAGAACCATCTCTTGTAAGCCTAACACCGTGAGGAGTTTTTACCAAAAAGAATAGTCCTTCCCTTGAAAGTGCGAAATCCATTAGATTATCTGTGAGTTGCATATTACCAACAGAGTGGTTTGTATAAGCATCTACGACCTGTGGTGCTTTTGTTATTGTTCTATTTAAGAAAGCAGCAGCTTTTTCGCTGTGATTTTCATTTGGCAATTTATCTCTTGCCTCTTTATATATACGCATAAAATCGCCAACAACTAAATTATCTTCTTTGAAACCAACCGTATTAACATTGGCAAGATTATTAGCTATGGTGTCTAAACGGTTAAACTGAGTAACCATTCCAGCAGCAGCACTATAATATCCACTTTGCATAAAATCCCTTTAATTAGCAATATTTTTTAATAATCTAGCAAACAATGTTCCAAAATTTAATTAATATAGTTTAAGTCTAAATTGATATAGTTTCGGTATAATCCACTCTTTAATTTAACTTAAACCAAAAAACCTTAACTAAGGACCTTCTTTAAAATGACAGCAAAAGAATTAAACAAAGCCATTGACCTATTTTTTAGTGAGCACAAATCAAAAGATTGTGCAACTTATGAATCACTAATAGAACTTTTTGAAAAACAACCAACTACTGCACAAGCCAAAAATATATTTAATTTAATGACAAAACATAAAACCTGCCTTTATACTTCAAGTGAACATGCAAAAAAACTAAATGATAAAGAAGCTAAAGCGCGACAAGATGCACAAAGAAAGATGCTTATCAATAATGAGTCTGATAAATTTGATATCTTAAAAGAACATGAATTACTAGAGTGGTCACGCTCAGACTCTCCTGTTCGTATGTACCTTCGCGAGATGGGACAAATTCCACTTTTAACAAAAGAAGAAGAGATTGAAATAAGTAAAAAAATTGAGGGTGGAGAAAGTATAATCATAGATGCTATTTGCTCTGTTCCATACTTAATCAAATTTATCTTAGATTACAGAGACCCTTTAATCAACAGAGAAAGAAGAGTAAAAGAACTATTTAAAAGCTTTGAAGATGAAAAAGAAGATAGTGATGATACAGATGGAGCAGAAGCTTCAACAGATGCTCAAAGTGAGATTAAAACTTTAACTGCAAAAGACAAAAGTAGAGTAGAAAAAGTAACTTTTTGTTTTAAAGCATTAGAGAAAGCCAAAAAAGAGTGGGCAAAAGTATCTGAAAAAGCTCCAAATAACATTGATATAGAAGTAACACAAGAGACCGTTCATTACTTCTTAAATTTGATATTTAAAAAATCAGTTTTAAAAAATAAACTTTTAGACCTAGGACCAACATCAAAACTTATTAACGAACTTGTAAAAGCTATGGAAACTGCTCTTAAGAGTGATGATGGTTTTGACAAAGAGTTAAAAAGATTAGAATACAAACTACCACTTTTTAATGCTACCCTAAAAGCTAATCACAAAGTATTGGTAGATAAAATCCAAGAACTTAATAAAGAAAATATTGCAGGAATGGTTCCAGAAGCGACAATGGTAAGTACTTATATGGAAATAAAGAAACTTGTTCAAACAAAAGAGGCAAGTAAAAATAGTTTTGATATGGAACCTGATAAACTTTCAGATATTTTAGAGCAAATAAAACGCGGAAAAAATATTAGTGAAATTTCTAAAACTAAAATGGCAAAATCTAACCTTAGACTAGTTGTTTCTATTGCAAAAAGATATACAAACCGTGGATTACCATTCCTTGACCTTATACAAGAAGGAAATATTGGACTAATGAAAGCAGTTGATAAATTTGAGTATCAAAAAGGGTACAAATTTTCAACTTATGCTACATGGTGGATTCGTCAAGCAATATCTCGTGCTATCGCTGATCAAGCAAGAACTATTCGTATTCCAATTCATATGATAGAAACTATTAACCGAATCAATAAAATAATGCGCAAGCACCTTCAAGAGCATGGTAAAGAGCCAGATGTAGATAAAATTGCTGATGAAGTTGGCTTATCCGTTGAAAAAGTTAAAAATGTTATCAAAATAACAAAAGAGCCTATCTCTCTTGAAGCACCGATAGGTAACGAAGATGATGGTAGATTTGGTGACTTTATAGAAGATAAATCTTCAATTTCTCCTGCAGATTCTATACTTAAAGATGACCTAAGAGTTCAAATAGAAAATGTACTAGAACAGTTAAATGAAAGAGAGAAAGCTGTTATTAAACTTCGTTTTGGAATTATGGATGATGAGAGTGATAGAACGCTTGAAGAGATTGGAAAAGAACTTAGTGTTACTCGAGAACGCGTTCGTCAAATAGAATCAAGCGCTATCAAAAAACTAAAACACCCTAAAGTTGGCAGAAAACTTAAAAGTTATATAGAAGAGTAAAGATTATGACCTTTGAGCAACAATGGCTGGAGTACGATTATAACCCTTTCGTACTTTTTAGCTCAAAAGGTAAAGTTTTATCTCTTAACTCTGAAGCTCAATTTCTTTTAGGTTCAGCATCTGCACATGAACTTTTTGAACTTGCAACTACTTATGCCAATGTAACTTTTGGCTTTAAAACAACTTTTTTAGAATTAGAATTTGGTAGATATAAATTTTTTGCATTAACTATTGGTTATGAAAATGAGGATGAGATAGGTATAAAATTATATCAAGTTCCATCATTTAAACTCAATAAGCCAAAACCTAGTGGAGAATTGACAAATATTTATACACTAGTAGATTTATGCATCTCGACAAACTCTATAAGTTCAACTACAAAATATTTAAAAGACTTTGACCCAACGATACCAGAAATAATCATAGACATAAACAGTTTTATTAAATTATTAAATAAAGTCTATTTTTGTTTTAAAGAAAATGAAACTATTTGTACAAAAATATTTTATAGAGTTGGTGAACATATTAAGTTCGATAAAAAGAAATATAGTATATTTTCAGTAGAGATAAAAGCAGACAATATCAATAAAGCAAAAAGTAATGAGCTTGAAGTTTTAGTAGCAAACACTAACTTTTATGTTGACATACAAAAAAAGATAACTATAAATATACCGATGATAACTTCTTAGGAAAAAATCTCTTTTGAGCTAATGGAGCCTACAATTATGCCAAAAAGTAGAGATGGAAGATAAACGACAATATCTAAAAGTTCATTATTTTTAAGTGCGATAAATCCTAAAACTAAAAACAGATAAGGTACAAGTCTAAATAGTGAAGCACCACCTTTTAAACCTTGCTTCATACTTGCAACGCTTAAAGTTTTAATCTTCTTTCTTTCTTCTTTTACTATAGCTTTTAAGTCTAACTCTTCAGCTGGAGCATTATTTATTGGGGTACCCTCTCTGACTTCATCATTCACCTTGTCATCATAAAGTTCGTAAGGGTCTTCTATCTCATCTAATAAATCTCTTTTTTCTTCTACCATATCTGATGACACTTGAGTGTTTACTAATCTTCTATATGCAAACGAAGAGCCAATAATGATAAATAAACTACTCAAAAATGAAATTTGCACATTCATGTAAAAACTAAAAGATATAAAGTAAGTTGCTAAAATAATTACTTCAGATATAGCAATAAGTTTAATAACTTTTTTCACCATAGTCCTCGTCATCATCTTCATCAAGTTGTTTTTTTATCGCATATCGCGGTTCTTTAGCTAAGTCTTGCATTACTTTATGTTGTTTAGAGTAAGCCTTGTAAACATTTAAAACTGCCGCCGCTATTCCTATGCTCACCCCTATCCAAAAAAGCCAAGGAATTCCTGTTATGTTTTTAAGCAAGATTCCAATACCGACACCCATAACAACTGCCACTACCATTGAAATGCCTAAAGAAAGGCTATCAGCGGCTTCAATGATTGGTTTTATTCTGGGTTTTCTTTCTGGTTTTTCACCTAATTCATTATCTTTAGTTTCTGCTTGCGTCTTCTTAGGCATTTGATATTGCCTTAAAGACTCTTGTACTCGCTTTTATTGTATCTTCTATCATTTCATCAGTTGTAGCAGTTGAGATAAAACCTGTTTCATAAAGTGAGCAAGCAAAGTAAAAGCCCTCTTTGAGCATCTGTGAATGAAAAGATGCAAATATTTTAGCATCTGAATTACAAGCATCTGCGAAGTTTTTTACAGGATTATCATTAAAGAAAAAGCCAAACATACTTCCTCTTGTATCTATTTGCATAGTTATACCACATGTCCTAGCTTCAGCTTGCATACCTTGAACTAAACGGGTTGCTCTTGCATTTAAAACACTTAAAACTTGTGCATTTTTCTTTAGTTTAGTTAAGGCTGCAAGTCCTGCTGCCATAGCAACTGGATTTCCACTAAGTGTTCCTGCTTGATAAACTGGCCCCTCAGGAGAAAGTTTTGCCATTATCTCCGCTCGTCCGCCAAAAGCACCAACAGGCATTCCGCCACCGATAACTTTACCAAGAGTAACTATGTCAGGCTTAGTTCCAGTAATAGACTCAGCACCATTTATAGAAGCTCTAAAACCACTCATAACTTCATCAAATATTAATAAAGCTCCATTTGCTTGACAAATGGACTTTAATTCACGCAAAAACTCTTTATCTGCTGGAACTAAACCCATATTTCCTGCAATAGGCTCAATAATGATACAAGCTATATCGCTAGAATCCTCAAAGCATTTTTTTACACTCTCTATGTCATTGTAGGTTGCAAGTAATGTGTGTTTTGTAAAGTCCGCTGGAACTCCTGGACTTGAAGGATTTCCAAAAGTTACAGCACCACTTCCAGCTTCTACTAAAAGACAATCGCTATGACCATGATAACAACCTGTAAACTTAACGATATCATCACGACCTGTAAATCCACGAGCAAGACGAATAGCACTCATAACAGCCTCTGTTCCACTACTTACAAATCTTATTTTGTCAATAGAGTCAAACATAGAAACTACTAGAGATGCTAAGTCTGTTTCAGCTTGTGTTGGAGCACCAAAACTAAGTCCTCGTTTCACAGCATTTATGACAGCTGACTCTATAGCTTCATCTCTGTGTCCAAAAATAAGTGGTCCCCAACTTTGTACAAAATCAACATATTTATTTCCATCTACATCTGTTAAATAAGCTCCATTCCCTTCACTTATAAAAAGTGGTGTTCCACCAACACTTGAAAATGCTCTAACTGGAGAGTTTACCCCGCCAGGGATTAGTTCTTGAGCTTGCTTAAATGCTTTTAATGATATTTCTGTACTCATATATATGACCTTAATTATTTTTTTGTTATTATATCAAAAATAATTAGGAATACTTTGAATAGATCTTCTTTTGCTTTATTTGTAGCACTGCTTATTCATCTTCTCTTTATAGTCTTTTTTTTGCTGCTTAATAATTTTTCAAGTGAAATCAAAAAAACAATAAAACCACCAGAAAAAAAGATAAAAATCTCTTTAAGAGAGATGCCAAAAACAGATAAAAAATCAGTCATGACTAAGAAAAAGGTCAAACCACCTGAGATAGCACCACCGATGCCAAAAGGCTCTCAACTTAAAAAAATCATCAAAAAACCACTTATTAAATTAAAACCAAAAGCTAAACCTAAAAAACCAAGGTTAAATCCTAAACCAAAGCCAAAGCCAAAAGTAGAACTAATACCTTCAAATAAACCATATATTCCACTGCTAGATAAGAATGCAAGTAAAAAGAAGCCTCCAAAAAAAGAAGAAAAAAAATCTAAAAATGCATTATCTTGGATGTATGAAGATA
Source organism: Sulfurimonas sp. (assembly GCF_029027405.1). NCBI lineage: Bacteria > Pseudomonadati > Campylobacterota > Epsilonproteobacteria > Campylobacterales > Sulfurimonadaceae > Sulfurimonas > Sulfurimonas sp. The sequence continues at coordinate 1,443,604 of NZ_CP093396.1, read as the reverse complement.
AATCAAGCGAAGAAGAAATTAAAAAAGAGACTAAAACACACACAGGCAGTAGTGTTAGCCAAAATGTAAAAGAACTTTATGGAGAAGAATTTGGAAAATTAACTCAAGGACAACAAGCATACATCATTGATAATCAAGAAATAATGAGAAGAATAACCCAGCAAGTTCTTACTCGCGTTGCTGGAGTAAATCTTTCAAGAAGCATGAATGTAAATAGAAGCAATGTAATAGAATTTTATCTGCATCCAAATGGAGATATGAGTGACTTTAAATTCTTAGAGAAAAGCGGATATTATATACTTGACGATACGACAAAAGAAACTATTAGTTATGCATATAGTAGATACCCTAGACCAAAAGAAAAAACATTAATTAAATATGTTGTATATTATAACTTGGCAAGGTATTAATTTTTTAAATTTCCAAAATAAATACAGCTCCATCGCCTCTGTTTTTTACACTAAGTTTTGCATTCATTTTCTTAGCTATCTGCTGACTCATATAAAGACCAATACCTGTTCCCTTATCTTTACTAGTTACATTTGCTTTGAAAATATCCTCAATAATATACTCAGGAATTCCACCTGCATTGTCACTTATTTCTATACATTTAAACCTCTCTCTCATAAAGAGTCTAATTGTTATAGTCCTATTTTGAATATTATTTTCATTAAAAGCATCTTTGGCATTGTTTATGATATTTAAAATTATATGCTTAAACTCATTTTCAACACCTTCAATCCTAAACTCAAACTCAGTATCATTTTGTATTCTAACCTCTATAGTATTTTTTAAAAAGTCGTCTTTCACTAAAACAAGTATTGATTCCAATGCTTGTGTAGCATCAAAAACACTTTTATTATTGCTCGGTCTAAAAAAATTTCTAAACTCACTTAATGTTAAAAGGAGATGCTCTATCTGAGTATCAATTTGCCCTCTGTACTCTTTCATATATTTTTCATCAACCATTTTATTTTCAAAATCAATCTCTAAAAGTTCACTAAGCATAGAAATAGCATTTAAAGGTTGCTTCCATTGATGGGCAACAGAATCAATTATTTCTCCCATTGCCGCCATTTTTGCTTGTTGCACTAGCATTCGATACTGATTTTCTTCAGCTACAATTCTACGAGCAATCTCCTTTCTCATCTCTCTATTCCAGTATAAAAATAGGCTCAGTAAAATCACTGCAATACTAAAAATCTGCCAAACCAAAGTATAATCAACCTTCTCTATATACTTTTGAACTGTCCATTTTTTTAATATTTCCTGTTTTTTACCCTTTTCCAAAATAGCTATAGCTTTGTTAAGTATACCTATCAACAGCTTTAGTTCAGGCTGAACTCCATATCCTATATTGGTGGAAAATTCAGTTTTTCCTACGATGCGTAGATTTACATAGCCATTCTTAGAGATATAATAAGAGGCTAAAGACATAGTACAAAGAAGAGCATCAGCACGCCCTTTGGAAACCTCTTCTAAACCCATATTTATATTGTCAACTTCTATGAATTTTATATTTGGATATGCTTTTTGTATTTTTGGAATGTATCCATACTCTTTAATAACAGCAATTTTTTTATCTTTTATGATTGAAAGATTATCTACATAGCTAGAGTTTTTTTTCATAACAATAACAATATGATCTTCAAGATAATCTTGAGTAAAAGAGAATGATTTATGCTTACATGGTGCTACAGCCGCTGAAATAATCTCCACTTTTTTTTCTCTCATCAAAGCTACAGACTCTTCCCAAGTAGAAGTTTTAATTATTTTAAATTTTATGTTTGTAAGATTTTCAATTTCCCTAAGATACTCGGCTACAATACCAATATATTTTCCATCTTCATTAAAAGCTTCAAAAGGAAGCCAATTGGGATCACCAACAAACTTAACAATAGGATTCTCTTGTATCCATAAAAACTCTTCTTTACTTAATGTCAAAATATATTTATTATGTGAGTTAGAATATTTTTTATATATTTTATGGACTTTCTCTTTTGAAATAGTTTCTAATGTTTTATCAATTATCTGCAAAGCTTCTTTTGGATATGCTTTAGTTATACCAATTCGTAAGGGTAAAACATATTTAGTTTTATAGCTAATACCTAGTTTATTGTTACCGTTTACTTTCATTTCATATTGAGCACTAGCTAGGTTTAGTAAAAGTACATCTATCTTTTTATCCATTAGCTTTAAAAAACCTTCTTTAATATTAGCTACTGTTTCATATTTTAAATTTGGATATTCGTCTATAAGAAATTCTTCAATTGCATAGCCTTTAACAAATGCCAACCTACCTTTATTTAAAGAGTTAAAACCATCTGGAAAATAATCGTTATTTCTACTTAAAAAAACATAAGGTATTGAAAATAGAGTATTTTTAGTGAAATTTAGATACTCATTTCGTACTTTATTTCTTGCAAGTCCGCTTACCATATTCGCATCTAAATTTTTTATTTTTTCAAGAGCTTCTACCCAAGATGTTGAGTGAGTTGCTTGAAATCTCAAACCACTTTTTATTTCAATAAGCTTTAAGATGTCAGAAATTATTCCAACATGGTTACCAATGCCATCCTCCCATTCAAAAGGAGCCCAATCATGATCAAAGACATATTTTATCACTTGCTTTTTTGCTACAAATTCTTTCTCTTGCAAGGTTAAATTCAAATCTACTACACTACTTGAAAGTTGTGAGTATGAAAAGACATATAAGAGTGAATAGAATAATAATTTTTGCATATAGAACACCTTTTAATTATAAATAATAAATTATAGCGGTTTTATTTTACTATTTTCTTTATTAAAGTAAAATTTTAGCAAAAAATGATACAAAATATCAATTGAATACGGCATGGATATATTAGTCTTATTGTTGTAAGCATAGTTGGTTTAAAAATGGTTTCAACAAAAAAAGTTTAAATATATTCAGATATAATCTAAAAAATATATTAAGGCAATTAAATGCACATTAAAACTTTCTCTTCTTTAGTCCTTTCATCTCTTCTTTTTTTTACTGCCTGTTCTGATGAAAAACAAGTTGTAGAAAAAAAAGAGATGCCACTACTTGCAGTAAATACTATTACTGTTAAAAAAGAAGCTATTCCTATATGGAAGCAATACACTGGTATGACAAAGGCTAGTAGTGATCAAGATGTAAGAGCTAGAGTAGCTGGAGTACTTCAAGAGATATACTTCAAAGATGGTCAATATGTCACTAAAGGACAAAAACTTTTTAAAATTCAACAAAACGAATATATAGCTTCTTTAAATGCAGCAAAAGCAAAAAAAAAACAAGATGAAGCTTCTTTAGCGTTAGCTACAGCAGATGTTAATAGATATCAACCATTAGTTGATGAAGGTCTAGCTCCTCGTGCTACACTAGAACAGTATCAGGCACAACAAGCTGGTCTAAGAGCGGTTATTGCTGGTGATCTTGCCCAAATAAATAAAGCTAAAATAGAACTTAGTTACACGATTATAACTGCCCCAATCAGTGGATATGCAAGTGCAAGACGCGTAGATGTTGGGAACCTTGTTGGTCAAGGAGAATCAACTCTTCTTACAACTATAGTGAACACCGATCCAATATATGCATATTTTTCTCCTTCACAAAGAGATGTAAGAATGTTCCAAAAATACAGAAATAAAGATAAGTCAAATGCTTTTATTGAAGTTGCTGGAAGTATAGAGAAAAGTAGACTTAACGGGTATATAGATTTTTCAAACAATATAGTTGATCCATTAACTTCTACTATAACAATGCGTGCAACAATTAAAAATACAAAAGGAAGAGTTCTACCTGGAACTTTTGTTTATATAAATATGTTTATAAATGATAAATACGAATTTCTAATGATTCCACCAGAAGTTGTTTTTAACGATCAACTTGGAAGCTATGTTTATATTACAGATGAAAATACAACTATTAAAAGAATTGATATAACTACTGATTATTCAAGTAAATACTATGTCAGTGTTCACAGTGGTCTTAAAGATGGCGATAAAGTTATAGTGTCTGCTCTTGTTAAGCTAAAAAGTGGTCGTAAAGTAAAAACAACTGATGTTAGTTCAACGCAAGGTATCAAAGCAGTTTTAGAAAAATATAATCTTATTCCAGAAGGTAACTAAATAAATGTTTTCTGTAACTTTTATAAAAAGACCTATACTTGCAATAGTTATTGCTCTTATCATAATAACTGGTGGACTTGTTTCAATGCTTGTTCTTCCTATATCAGAGTACCCTGATGTAGCTCCTCCTACTGTAAATGTAAGTGCTACATATACTGGAGCGAATGCTTATGTTGTTGAAGATACTGTTACTCGTGTTTTAGAAGATAAACTAAATGGTATCAAAGGCGTAATCTATATGGAGTCTTCATCGGCTGCAAATGGTAGTTCGAGTATAAATGTTTATTTTGAACCTGGTTATGACATCGATATTGGTGCTGTTGATGTTCAAAATAAGGTTTCAACTGCCACAGCTTCTCTTCCTACAGAAGTAACAGCACAAGGAGTTATAGTAGATAAAAAATCACCTTCTATAGTTTGTCTGATCGCTATTAGTGGAGATGAAAGATATGATGGAAGTTTCCTTTCAAACTTTGTAAACATTAATATACTTGATGAGATTAAAAGAATCCCAGGTGTTGGTAAAGCTGAAAACATGGGTGAGAAAAAATACTCTATTCGTATTTGGCTAAACCCAGATAAACTAAAAGCTCTAAATATGACTCCTATGGAAGTAATTTCTGCTATTAAAAGTCAAAATAAGCAAGCATCTATTGGTAAAATTGGTGGAACACCTACTTTTGATAACCAAAAACAAGAGTTTATTTTATCTACACAGGGAAGACTTACTGATGTTAAAGAGTTTGAAAAGATTGTACTTAAGTATAAGGAAGATGGTTCTTTAGTATATCTTAGTGATGTTTCTCGTGTAGAACTTGGTAGTGAATTTTATGACTGGAACGCAATAAGTGCTAAAAAACCAACTGGCTTAATTGGTGTTTTTCAACTTGGCGAAGCCAACGCTCTTGATATTAGAAAAAAAGTTGAAGAGACTATGCAAAAACTTCAAAGTCGTTTTCCTGATGGTGTAACCTATGCCGTTCCTTATGATACAACAAAATATGTTGAGGTTGCCATCGATAATGTTGTAAACAATCTTTTTATGGCAATAGCTCTTGTTATTATAATAATCTTTATATTTCTAGGTTCATGGCGACCTACTGTTATTGCTGCAGCAACTATCCCCGTTTCTCTCATTGGTGCTTTTGCCGCAATGCAAATTGCAGGTGGATTTAGTATCAATTTTTTAACACTTTTTGGACTTATTTTAGCCATAGGTATTGTTGTGGATGATGCCATTCTAGTTGTTGAAAATGTTGAAGTCATCATGTATAAAGAACCAGAATTGACAATGGCTCAAGTTGTAAAAAAAGCTATGATAGAGCTCATTGGACCAATTATCTCAACTACTCTTGTTTTAGTGGCTGTTTTTATCCCCGTTTCTTTATTACCAGGTATTACGGGTGCTCTTTATCAACAATTTGCTCTAACTATTGCCTTCGCAGTTTTAGTATCATCTTTAAATGCACTTACTCTTTCACCTGCAATTAGTTCGATTATTATTAAAAGGCGTAAAAAAGGAGAGAGAAAGTTTATCATGTTTAGAGCATTTGATACATTTTTCAATGCACTTACAGCCAAGTATAAAATAGCAATAACTATGCTAATAAAAATTAGATACTTTATGATACTCGTAATGGGTGGAATTTTTTATCTTATGTACTATCTCTTTTTGATTACACCTACAGGCTTTGTTCCTTCAGAAGACAAAGGTATGTTGATGGTATCTGTTAATGGAAAACCTGGTACTTCTATTGCTCAAACAACAAAAATAAGAAAAGAAGTAGAAGATATCATCTACTCTATTGACGGTGTTGAAAACATAGTAAGTATTGAAGGGTATAATATTATTACATCTTCAATAGATGGCTCAGCTCTTGCAATGTTCGTTTCTTTAAAAGATTGGAAAGAAAGAACAACAAAACAAAATAGTGCCTTTGGAATCATTAGGCAAATTCAACAAAAAACAGCTTCTGTAAGTGAAGCAAATGTAGCAGCATTTAACCTTCCTGGAATTCCTGGGGTTGGTAATGTTGGTGGATTTGACTTTAGACTCCAAGACTATCTATCTGGTGATTTAAATACATTTGAGCACTTTGCAAATGAGATGATAAAAGAAGCTTTTGCTGATCCTAGAATTGCTTATGCATTTACAACCTTTGCTACAAATTACCCTATGTATGATATTGAAATAAACCGAGAAAAAGCAAATGCTCTTGGAGTAGATATGAGTGACTTATTTACTACTATGCAGGCCTATTTAGGTTCTATTTATGTAAATGATTTTACAAAATTTGGTAAAGTTTTCAGAGTTTTTGTTCAAGCAGATAAAGAGTTTAGAAGCTCTAAAGAAGATATAAACAAGCTTTTTGTTAAAAATAGAGCAGATAAGATGATACCACTAGGTGCTTTACTCAAAGTTAAAGAGACGATAGGTCCACAAAACCTTACTCACTTCAATATGTATAGAAGTATTCAAATAAATGGTGCAGCAGCTCCTGGTTATAGTTCTGGTGATGCAATGGCTGCTATGGATGAAATATCTAAAAGAATACTACCAACAGCTTATGGTTACTCTTGGGCTGGTATGAGTTATCAAGAAACACTTGCAGGCAATGCCCAAATATATGTAGTATTTTTCGTACTCCTTGTAGTTTTTCTAGTTCTTTCAGCTCAATATGAATCTTGGATACTGCCGCTAATGATTTTATTTTCTGTTCCTATGGTTGTGGCAGGTGCTATTGCTGGACTTCATTGGTCAGGTTTACCACTAAATACATTTGCTCAAGTTGGACTCGTCTTGCTTGTCGCCCTCGCAGCTAAAAATGCAATTTTAATAGTTGAATTTGCGAAAGAGCAACGCGAAGCAGGAGTAGGAATAATTGAAGCTGCTATAAATGCAGGTAGTCTAAGATTTCGTGCTATTATGATGACAATTTTATCTTTCCTTTTTGGTATATTTCCTCTTGCTTTTGCAACAGGAGCAGGAGCTATAACCCAACAATCTATCGGTATAGTTTTAATGTTTGGTATGATTGCTGCGACTTTTATCTCAACTCTTTTTGTACCAGTTCTTTATGTCCTCCTTGAAACAATGAGAGAAAAATTTGTTAGCGTTGAAGATGAAATAAAAAGAAGGGAATCTATATAATGAATAAACTATTACTAATAATTTTACTAGCTCTAAGTATAGATGCTAAAGATATATATAATGTTGATAAGCTAGTTTTAGAGGCACTTAAAAATTCTCCTGATTTACATATAGGTTCTTCTAAATACGAAGCTTCTAAAAGTAGATATGACAATGCATTTTCTGGCTACTTACCTAAAATAGATTTACATATAAATGCTGGTCAAACCAGTATGAGTAATGATACCCTCCTTCTAGGAAAATTGACTTTAAAACAAATCATTTATGATTTTGGTCAAACGGGTGGCAATGTGGATAGTTTTAAGTACGATTCTGAGTCTTATCTATACTCAAATGAACAAATAATATCTGATAAAAAAAGAGATGTTAAAACAGCTTATTATCAAGTGTTACAATCAATCGCACTCATCAATGTACATAAAGAAAATGTGAAGCTCAATGAAATTCAACTTTATCGTTCAAAAAAATATTTTGAAGCTGGAATACGAACAAAAATTGATGTATCAGATGCTAAAGTTGAACTAATAAAATCTAACTTAGATTTGAAAAAAAGTCTTTATAATTTAAAACTTTCATACGCTGACCTTGATGAAGTCGTAGGTTTTATTGAGGTCGATAAAAAATATGAAGTTTATTCTAAAGAATTAACTTTAGAAACAATTTATGAGTCTTTAACAGACTACAACTTGACACTTATAGACTCCATAAATTTTGCATATAAAAATAGATATGAATTAAAAAAAAATCTTTCTAATATAAACTCAGCTATGGCATCTAGTGAAATTGCTTCATCTAAATATTATCCGCAATTGTACTTTAATGCTGATTACACAAAGCAAGAAGTTGATAAACTAAAAAACTTTATTCCTGAAGAACAATGGAATGCAATGTTAAATTTAGATTGGAATATCTACCAAGGTGGAGCAACTTCTGCATATACTCAAGAGAAAAAAATTCAAATTAATATATCAAAATTACAACTTCAAAAAATAAAACTATCTGTTAAAAAAGACACTACACAGGCTTATATTAATGTGCATAAAATGAAAGATTCAGTTGAGTTATCTCAAAATCTTTTAGAAGTTTCTAAAGAAAAGTTTGGACAGGCACAACAGAGATATGAGTATGGTTTATCTGACTATATTGAACTTCAACAATCTAGACAAGGTTATATAGATGCTAAATCATCTTTAGTAATTGACTATTATAGTTATTATGAGGCTATTGCTATTTTAGACAACGCTATTGGAAAATAACTTAGAATCATAACCCATATTTTTTTCAAATTCCAACCAAGAATTCTCTTGACTTGAGTTCTTACAAAGAAAAGAAACAGGCTTAGCTCCCATAGCTTTACAAGTAACTAAAAAATGAGAAAGCATATATCTCATTGTAGGGTTATCTAAGTTTATTATTGAAATATCTAACTTCATATCATCAAGTAAGCTTAAAATACCAAGATAAAAAGTGCTTACTCTAGGTTCACATCTAAGAGTTGCTAAATTATGCCAAGATTCTGATGTTTGAATACATAGATGCAACTCTACATCTTCATGTAAAAGAGCAAGAACATTTTTAACTTCTTTTGAATTATTTATATTTGAAACGACAATAGCATCTGGCATAAACTGGTTTAAGTATGTTATCTCTTCATATCCTCCACTATTTAAAGAATTCACTTGAATTATAAGTTTTTTATCATATTCTCTATGACTACAAAGGTATGTAGCACAAAATAATAAAGCAAGATGTCTGTCCTCTTCTTGTTTTGTGTTTGTTAAATCTAACATTATACATTTTGCTTCTATAGATTCTATGTTATTTAACTGCTTTATATCATTACAATTAACTATAATTACGCTAGAAAAATTACTCATAGTATTTAAAACTCTAAAAGTTGGTATAGCCAATTCATCAAGAGCTTTTATGTCCCTATTGTTATAAAGTTCGAGTATATTACTTAACATTTTTTTTACCTTTATTTTCTTGTAAGTAAAGATATAAGGCTTGAAGTTCTTTTTTTGTTAAAAAATATCTTGGCATTCCATTTTTTCGTTTATTTAAGGCATTATAAAATATATTGAAATTAAGCTCATTTATAGCAGGTCCTGAAAATTCTTTTTCTACTCCTTCTTCTATGTATCTTGCTATTACTTTTCCTTCACCTTTATCTCCATGACAGTGATGACAGCCTATACCTCTTGGATTTTTATATAACTGAGAGGCATACTCTAATGGCGTAATAAAAGTAGTTTCTCCAAATAGAAAAATTGGAACAATAAAAAGCAATAAATATCTCATAAAGCGACCTTTTAAGTTACAGACCATAAATAACTTCATACTCAATGAAAAGATAAGTTATGAGATACAAGGCGAAAGTCCGAAGGAGCTACTAGTAGCTTCAAGGATTTTCAACGAAGTAGATTATGACTTATCTTTTCACCCGAAGGGCAACATTTAAAAGATTCATCTTTTGCTATGCCCTTTGGGCACTGCGTTAAACTTTCTTTAACGATACTAGTATCGCAAAAAAAAGCTTGCCTTGAACCTAAACCTTTTAAATATTGTTGAGAATGAAGTTATTTATGGTCTGTAACTTAATATATAGTGGTATAATAACAAAAAAATAATTTAAGAGGTTTAAATGCAACTTCTCGATGGTAAGTCACTTTCAAAAAAGATAGAAATAGCACTAGGAAATGAAGTAAAAAACTTTAAAGAAACAACAGGCATCGTACCTGGTTTAGCAGTAATTTTGGTTGGACAAGACCCAGCAAGTGCTGCTTATGTAAATATGAAGAAGAAAGCTTGCGATAGAGTAGGTTTTTACTCCGTTACTCACGAGATGCCTCAAGATATCTCTCAAGAAACTATTGAAAATACAATATCAATGATGAATAACAACCCAAGTATAGATGGTATACTTATTCAACTTCCTCTTCCCTCACAAATAGATGAAACGAAGATTTTAGAGCTTGTTACTCCCAGCAAAGATGTAGATGGTTTTCATCCTTTTAATGTTGGAAGATTAACAACAGGTTTAGATGGCTTTGTTCCTTGTACCCCACTTGGTGTTATGGAACTTTTCAAAGAGTACAACATTGACATTAAAGGTAAAAACTGCGTAGTTGTAGGAGCCTCAAATATAGTTGGAAAACCTATGGCATCTCTACTCTTAAACGCAGATGCAACTGTTGAAATCTGTCATATCCATACTGATGATTTAAAAAAACATACTCTAGATGCTGACATATTGCTAGTTGGTGTTGGTGTTATAAACCTGATTACACAAGATATGATAAAGTCAGATGCCATTGTTATAGATATTGGGATAAATAGAGCAGACAATGGTAAACTTGTTGGTGATGTTGACTTTGAAAATGTTAGTAAAAAATGTTCATACATAACTCCCGTTCCTGGGGGTGTTGGTCCAATGACAATAGCAATGCTTCTTAGAAATACACTAAAAGCTGCAAAAACTCACGCAAAAGAGAGAGCATAAATGAAAGGACTTTTACTAAAAGTTTATAGATTTTCAAACTCTTGGACAGGAACTGTAACCATAGTTCTTTTTATCATCTTTTTTATAGCTCAAGCTTTTAGAATTCCATCAGGAAGTATGAAAGATTCTCTTCTTATAGGTGATCATCTTTTTGCTAAAAAGTTTGCTTATGGCTTGGCTATGCCGCACATTCCTTTTATTGAAATGTCTATTATGCCTTGGAGTGATAAGCTACGCTTAATGGATGGTGACACACCACAAAGAGGTGACATTGTTATCTTTAGACCTCCACATAATACAAAACAGCACTATGTAAAAAGATGTGTAGCTCTTCCAGGCGATGAACTTTTTGTTTCGCAAAAAAATCTTTTTATTCACCATAAGGAAGGCGATGAGTGGATAAAAGAGAACTTTAAAGGTTTTGAACTTATAGTTTTTTCTGGAAAACTTTGGGTTAAAAATCCTTACAAAAAAGCACATCCTGGAATTCACAATGATGAAAAAATCATAAATAATGGCAGATACCCTATGCAACTTTTTTACTTTCCTCCAACTACTGTGCAAAAAGACACTTACTTTATGATGGGTGATAATAGAGATCACTCAAACGATAGTCGTTTTTGGGGTGCTGTTCCTTATGAAAATATAGAAGGAACACCTTGGTTTGTTTACTTTTCAGTTGATGATAACTGGGAAATAAGATGGGACAGAATAGGAAAAACACCAAGTGACCTCGAGGAACCTAGGCATCTAGACCTTGCAATAAAAGAAAGAATTAAACTAGATAAAGATGACCATGGAATCTATTGATATACTAAAGATATTGGCAGCAGTATTAGCTCTAGGAGTAGCTATCATCGGGCATGAAATCATGCATGGATGTGTAGCTTATATGTATGGTGATACAACTGCTAAAAATGCTGGAAGATTATCTATAAACCCTTTAACACATGTTGATTTAGTTGGTACTATATTAGTTCCTGCATCTATGTACTTTATACCTATGCTTTTAGGTGGAGAGAGTGGATTTTTATTTGGTTGGGCAAAACCTGTACCTATAAATACTGCAACAGTTATACGAAGAGGTGGCTATAACGCTGCTATGCAAGTCGATTTAGCTGGTATAGTTTATAACTTCACTGTTGCTGCCCTAGCATCTATAGTTTTAGTTTCTATGAGTAAACCAACAGGACTAGATGCTCAACTTTTTGCTTATCTTTTTGTTACGCAACTACTTATAATAAATGTTGTTCTTGGAGTATTTAACCTTATTCCTATACCTCAGTTTGATGGAGCACATTTTTTAATGCACTTATCGCTAAAATACAAAGTAAATGCTGTGGCAGAATTTTTTTATAAAAATGAAAAATATGGAATCTTTATGGTTCTTATTCTTTTGATGACACCACTAAAAGATTATCTACTACTAATGCCTGTGCAAACTATTTTGCATCTGCTAATATCATAAAGGAAAAAAATGAAATTTTTTGTAGCAACAGACCATGCAGGGATAGAGTTAAAAGACTATACAGTAGAGCTTTTAAAACAAAAAGGACATGAAGTTATTGATTTGGGTCCATTTACAACTGACAGAGTTGATTATCCTGATTATGCGCATAAGCTTTGCGAAGAGGTTTTAGATGATGAGAGAACTCAAGGCATCTTGATTTGCGGTTCTGGTATCGGCATGAGTATGGCAGCAAATAGGCATCAAGGCATACGCGCTGCATTATGTCATGATGCTTATACTGCAACAATCGCAAGAGGACATAATGATGCAAATGTATTATGTTTTGGCGAACGCATAGTTGGAAAAGGCGTCATGGAGTCTATCTTAGATGCGTGGTTAGGTGGAAGTTTTGATGGTGGAAGACATATCGGTCGCGTAGCCAAAATAGAAATCAAAGGATAAACCGATGTTTTGGGAATGGTCACTTTTAACACTTTTATCGATATTATCAATTTATTTATTTGTTAAAATGTTTTACTATAAAAGCATTACAAATAAAGAACAAAGAGGTAATGACTTAATGAAGCTGACACTTCAAGAAGCAGAAATCCTCATAAGAAAATATCAAATACAGCTACAACGAGCTTTAGGAAATGTTGATATTTTAAGTGATGAGTTAAACAAACTAAGAAATGAACTTAAAGTTTTAAAACAAAGAAATACTAAACATAGACAAGAAACAGATAGATTAAACGGAAAAATAAAAGCACTTGAAAGTCGTATAGATGCTCTACTATAAAGGATAATAAGATGACACTAAGTAACACAGAGAGAAAAATAATTGAAGGCTCTATAAGAAATATAAAAGATTTTCCAAAAGAAGGAATAATTTTTAAAGATATTACAACTCTTCTTAATAACAAAGAAGCTTACGGTGTTTTAATGAATCATCTTTACCAACGATACAAAGAGTATAATTTAGACTACATAGCAGGTATAGATGCTAGAGGTTTTATATTTGGTGCCTCTTTAGCACAGATGCTTGGACTTGGTTTTGTACCTATTCGCAAAAAAGGTAAACTTCCATATACAACTTATAGTGAAAAATATGCTCTTGAGTATGGCATCGATGAAATTGAAGTTCATATAGATGCTTTTAGTGGTGTTCAAAATGCAAGAGTTCTTATGATAGATGATCTCATTGCAACTGGTGGAACTGCAAATGCAGCAGCAACACTTATAAACCAAACTGGTGCAAAATGTATAGAGTCTTGTTTCATAATCGGTTTAACTTTTTTAAAGGGCATTAAAACACTTGAAGAAAAAACTCCTGTTTATTCTTTAATAGAGGTTAATTAATGTACATACCAACTGCGTCAAAATACGACCCAGATGAAAATGGTCACTTTGGAATTTTTGGAGGGCGTTATGTTCCTGAAACACTTATGCCAGCACTTCTTAGATTAAAAGAAGAGTATGAAAAGATTCGTTTTGATAAAGTGTTTTGGAGTGAAGTACACTACTATCTAACAGACTATGTAGGTCGCCCTTCCCCACTTTACTTTGCTAAAAATATTTCTGATGAACTTGACGCTAAAATCTACTTAAAAAGAGAAGATTTAAATCATACAGGTGCGCATAAAATTAACAATGTTATAGCGCAAGGTTTAATGGCAAAAAGACTTGGATATAAAAAAGTCATAGCTGAAACAGGTGCTGGACAACATGGTGTGGCAACTGCTACAATCTGTGCTTTACTTGGTTTAGAGTGTGAAGTGTTTATGGGTGCAAAAGATGTTCACAGGCAAGAGCTAAATGTCTTTCGTATGAAACTTTTAGGTGCAAAAGTAAATGCAGTTGAGAGTGGTTCAAAAACTCTAAAAGATGCTATGAATGACGCTATTCGCCACTGGGTAACAAATGCAAGAGATACTTTTTACATCATTGGAACAGTTGCTGGTCCTCATCCCTATCCTATGATGGTTAGAGATTTTCAAGCTATTATAGGTTATGAGGCAAGAGCTCAAATACTTGAAAAAGAAGATAAACTTCCTGATCATGTTATTGCATGTATTGGTGGTGGTTCAAATGCCATCGGTATGTTTCAGCACTTTTTAGAAGATGAAGAGGTTGAGTGTATTGGTATTGAAGCTGGTGGACTGGGGATTGAAACTGGCAAGCATGGCTGTTCTCTTAAAAAAGGTCGTCCTGGTGTTTTGCATGGTCAAATGAGCTATACACTTCAAGATGAAGATGGGCAAATATTAGAAGCTCACTCTATTTCAGCAGGACTTGACTACCCTGGAATCGGGCCAGAACACTCTTTTCATAATGATAATAAATCTGTAACATATGATAATGCAACAGACCAAGAAGCTCTAGATGCTTTTGTATGGTTATCACAAAAAGAAGGCATTATCCCAGCATTTGAGAGTGCCCATGCAGTTGCACATCTTAAAAAAATGAAAAATATAAAAGACAAACTTATCATCGTAAACCTTTCAGGTCGTGGTGATAAAGATATGATCCAAGCTAAAGATATACTTCACTTCGATTAAAAATTGTAAAGGATGGAAAATATAAATAACTTTTCGCTTCTTGAAGAAATATGGCACGCTATCTCTCATGGATTAGGATTAGCGTTAAGCATAGCAGGACTTGCCATATTAGTTTCATTTGCAAGTATTAGCGGTTCAACTATGGCAATAACAAGCAGTGCAATATTTGGAACTACTCTTATTCTTATGTATGGTTCGTCCACTCTGTACCATGCTATTACACATAAACATACAAAAGAGTTGTTTCAAAAATTTGACCACGCATCTATATACTTTTTAATAGCAGGGAGCTACACTCCTATCACTCTTGTTTCTCTTGCAGGAGTGTGGGGATATTCTATTGCATCTGCTGTCTGGGCGACTGCAATTTTTGGCATCTATATGAAGTTTACTTATCCAAATCGTTTTGAAAAACTATCTCTTTTTTTATATCTAATCATGGGTTGGAGTATTGTAGTAGCGATAGAACCGCTTAGCGAGTCTATGGAAAAAGGAGGTATTTACCTTCTTATTGCCGGTGGTCTCTCTTATACATTTGGTGTATTTTTTTACATTAATGACCATAAAAAATTTTATCATGCCATTTGGCATCTCTTTGTACTTGGCGGAAGTATCTTTCATTTCTTTATGACACTATTTTACATCATATAAATAAACTATATTTTATACTCTTTTAGATACCATTTCTCAAAATAATTCAATAACATGGACACTTTATGAACATTCAACTATTAAACAAAAACATTTCTGATATCAAAGCAGATATTACAGCAGAGTTTTTAACTCCTGACACACTAAAAGAGCATGCAGAAGTTAAAATACTAAATCAAGCAGGCTTCAAAGCAGAGCAAGACTCTATCTGTTTTCTACATGAAAAAGGTTTGCTTTTTTGTGGAGTAGCTAGTAAAAAGATAGATGATATCAGAAGTGCTAGTGCTAGTGTAATAAAAGCTCTTAAAGCTTCAAACTACGAAAGTGCTTCACTTAGTGTTATAAAAAATAATTCTTTAACTGGGATAGTTGAAGGGATTATACTAGGTGGATATGAGTTCAATGAGTATAAATCAAAGCCAAATGAGATAACTCTAAAAGAAATCTCTCTTGCATCTAACGAGCTTGACTATGATGAACTTAAAAAAACTTTTGATGAAGCAGTTATAATCTCTAAAGCAACTTGTTTTACTCGTGATATTGTAAACACTGCTCCACAAGAGTTAAACCCTGAAACTTTAGCTATTTTGGCTGCTAAACTTGCAACTGATAATAAATTAGAGTGTGAAATACTTGGTGAAGATAGGTTAAAAGAAGAAAATATGAACTCTATGTTGGCTGTTGGACGAGCTTCTATTCATGATAGCAAATTAATTCATCTAACATATAAACCAGCTAATCCTAAAAAAATCATCTCTCTAGTTGGTAAAGGTCTTACTTATGATAGTGGTGGATTAAGTCTAAAATCTGCTGCATCGATGGTAACAATGAAAATGGATAAAGCAGGTGCTTGTGCGGTA
This sequence comes from Sulfurimonas sp., assembly GCF_029027405.1. NCBI lineage: Bacteria > Pseudomonadati > Campylobacterota > Epsilonproteobacteria > Campylobacterales > Sulfurimonadaceae > Sulfurimonas > Sulfurimonas sp. The sequence goes on along the minus strand of NZ_CP093396.1, from coordinate 1,427,301 downwards.
CTTGGAATGATTAAAGCAGCAAGTGAATTAAAACTAGATGTTGAGATTCACGCTTTTGTTGGTGCTGTTGAAAATATGATTGGTGGAAATGCTTATAAACCTGATGATGTTTTAGTATCACGCAATGGAACTACTATTGAAGTTAGAAATACAGATGCTGAAGGTCGCTTAGTTTTAGCAGATGTTTTAACTTATGCTCAAGATAATGTTAAAGCCGATGGTATTTTTGACTTTGCAACGCTTACTGGTGCTTGTATGGTGGCTCTTGGTCAATACACAACAGGACTTATGGGACATTCTCATAAACTAAAGCATGATTTTTCAAAAGCAGGAAGTGCATCCGGAGAATTAATAGGCTCACTTCCATTTAACAGACATCTTAAAAAGCTTCTAAAAAGTGATATTGCTGATATATCAAATGTATCTTCAAAACCTTATGGAGGTGCAATAACAGCTGGTCTATTTTTAGATAAATTTATTAAAGAAGAGAACAAGAACAAATGGATGCACTTTGATATAGCAGGGTCAGCCTATACTGAAAGTCCATGGGATTGTAATGTTTATGGTGGAACTGGGGCTGGAGTTCGTTTAATGAGTCAATACTTAAAAAACATCTAATAAGATTTTAGTATTCATATAAGTTTACTTGGATATTATTATAAAATTATTTTATATGTTTAAAAAAGGTTTAATATGGGATTATCAATCGGTCTAGTAGGACTTCCAAATGTAGGCAAATCAACAACTTTCAATGCACTAACAAAAGCACAAAATGCAGAAGCAGCAAATTATCCTTTTTGTACAATAGAGCCAAACAAGGCTGTTGTTCCTGTTCCTGATAAAAGGTTATTGGAGTTAGCAAAGATTGTTAACCCAGAGAAACTTCAGTATTCTACTTTAGACTTTGTAGATATTGCAGGGTTAGTAAAAGGTGCGTCTAAAGGTGAAGGCCTAGGAAATAAATTTTTATCTAATATCCGTGAAACAGAGGTTATTTTACAGATAGTAAGATGCTTTGATGATGAAAATATTGTTCATAATGAAGGAAGCATCGACCCTTTAAGAGATGTAGAAATTATAGAAACAGAATTAATCTTAGCTGATGTTGAAGTTTTACAAAACAGAATACAAAGACTAAAAAAGCAAGCAAAAGCAGACAAGGATGCTAAAGCAGCTTTAGAAATGGCAGAAATTCTTGTTGAATTTTTAGCTGATGGAAACTTAGCTAGAAATTTCCCTGAAGCTGATACTGACATATATAAACTGCTTAACAATGAAGTTAGATTTTTAACAGACAAAGAGATTATGTATGGTGCTAATGTTGATGAAGATGGACTTCTTGAAGATAATGATTATGTTCAAGCATTAACTAAACATGCGCAAGATAACAACTGTGAAATCATAAAACTTTGTGCAAAAGTTGAAGAAGAACTTATTGGCTTAGAAGAAGATGAAGCAAAAGAGTTTTTAGATGAACTGGGTGTTGAAGAATCTGGACTTGAGCAAATCATTCATAAAGGATTTGACAAGCTTGGTCTTATGTCTTACTTTACTGCGGGAGTAAAAGAGGTTCGTGCTTGGACAATTCGCAAAAATACAACAGCACCAAAAGCGGCAGCAGCTATACATAATGACTTTGAAAAAGGTTTTATTCGTGCAGAAGTTATTGCTTATGATGACTTTGTAGAACTTGGTGGGGAAAACAAAGCTAAAGAAGCGGGCAAGATGAGACTAGAAGGAAAAGAATATATTGTTAACGACGGTGATGTTATGCATTTTAGGTTTAATATTTAACAGTTAACAATTAGTTCTGATATACTTATGCTTATTAAAACAGGAGAAATAGAATGAAAAAACGAATAAACCCTTTAATGTTATGTGCCATAGTTGCTATGGCACCATTTAGCCTAAACGCCAAAGATATACATCATGGTGTTCACAATACAGTTACAGATAGTGTAATTGCTTCACAACGAACTTCACTAGCAAAAAACACTAAAAATGTAGGGTTTGGACCACAATCTCCACGCGATATAGATGCGCTTACAGGTAAAAATGAAAGAGCATTTAACTCAGCACCTACTTATAAAAAAATGAATCTATGTAATATTCATTTTCATAAAAATGCAGAGCATAAAGGTGGAGAATTTACTCTATATGCAGGGAATGGAGATGGTCACGGTTACCAAAGTGGATATAAATATTCATCTAAACTAAGTAAATCTGAACTAAAACTAACTAAGAATGAAGCTTGTCAAAGTAAGCATGGTGGGCTTAGTTCTGGCGATACTATTGAAGTTCACTATGTTTACTCAACTGCAAAAGTAAAACCTGGTCCAACTTTGGGTTCATGTTTAAGTGACTCAATTAAAAACCCTCAACTACGCGTAGAAACTCAGGTTTATGTTCTTGTTAATGATAAAAATGCTCTTAATTTTAATATACTAACTAAACATGAAGTAGTTAATGGTTTACATCAAGCTACGAATATACCATCAAATACAGGTACTCCGATTCAATATGCTGGATCAACCACTGGACCTTCTTATAATGAAAAGGGGTCTCCATTTCAAGTTACATGGAGTGTTCGCCCTAAAGTAGCAAAGGTTAATATAGCGTCTCTAAATGATTGGTGTAAAGGTAATACTTTTAATGAAGACCATGCACATGGTGTACGAAACCTTGTTATAAACCCTGATTTACTTTCAAAAATCAGTAAATAATCAACTAATGGTTCATACTCATCATAGTATGAACCATTGTGTCGTGGAGTCTACTAACTCCTGAATCAAAGTTATCTAAACTTTCATTTTTTAACTTTTCAAATTCTAACTTATCTTTTTTAAAAAGTCTTAAAAGTCTTTCTTTTTCTTTTTCATCATTTTGACTTTCGTATCTTATTTTTAATTCTATTAGTCTTGTATTTGTAGTTGCTACTTGAGCAGTCTTTACATCCTGGGCTATCTTAACTCTTTTGTAGAGTTGAGAAAAAGTATGCATAGATAAAATCTGTTTATTTTTTATCATATCACTTTTTAAAACTTTATTTATTAATTTATTTGTATCTTTATCATTTTTTGCATTTGAAACCAACTCAATAAAAGTGTTTGATACTTTTTCAAATATTTGTTGTCTATATTTTTTATAATAATTGATGGATAAGGTGTGAATAAAAATTACTTTTTTTTTATCTTGCAAGGTCTCTATAGCCTCTTTTTTTGAATAATACATTATATTGGTAGCAAAACTAAGCCATTCATTTGCTATTTCATGAAAAATTATATTAATAATTTGAGAAAATTTAAAATCTTTATACTCTTTAATATACAAAAAATTTAGCTCATATTTTAGCTTATCTGTTACAAGCACATCTGAAAGTATCTCCATAACTTCCACTCTATCATAGTGAGAAGATATATGTAAAACCTCCCACTCAAAAAGTGCTTTGTCGCTAAATAGTTTTTCTATATACTCTTCTTTTTCCTCTTGGTTCTTATACATATTTTGCTATTGTTTGTCCATACTTAACATCTGAATAATTTATATTTTCTAACTCTAACATATTTTCCTCTGCAATAATTACAATAGTTGAACCCATTTCAAAACATCCAAAATCATCACCTTTTTTAAGATGAAGGTCTTCGTATTCATAAAGCGTTGGTTCTAAATGGCTAGAGTTTGTTTTTATATTTGGCTCAAATGAAACCTGCATAACACCTACATTGAGTGCAGCTACTAACACCATATAGAATTTCTTTCCATTTGTAGATTCACATAGTAAGACAACTCTTTCATTCTCAATAAAAAGATTTACTCTCATCTTAAGAGATGAGATATTTACAGGATAAAATTTACCTGGAATATGAACAGCTTTTAAAACTTGTAAATCAGTTGGTATATGATAACGATGATAGTCTTTTGGAGAAAGATAAAAATTTATAAATTTTCCATTATCAACTATACTTTTTTCTTCATCACTAAAGTTATCTCCAAGTAAAGTATGACAATCATATCTCATACCTTTTATTTGAAGTGCATCCTCGTCATTTAAATCACCACTTTCTGATATATAAGAATCACATGGAGAAATAAATTCAGCCTTTCTTTTAGAAAACTTTCTATCTTCTCTTAGTTTTCTTGTAAAGAGTGCATTTAAAGATTTATATGTTGAGCGGTCATAAAAATCACTCATATCTAAACCCATTAAACCGACATAAGTATTATTAACAATACCCTGAATTTTTGGAGAAAATTCTTTACTCGCAAATCTACCAAATTGTTGTGAAATTAAAGATGTTATATGTCTTTTGTTCATTTTTTACCTTTTAAATTATTTTTCTTTTAGCTATTTCTTCTATTAAAACTGTTGCGTATGAGCCTTTTGGAAGAGTAAAATTCATTTCATATTGAGCTTCTATTGGCTTATATCTTCCTTCTATATTCTCTGGAAAAACCCAAGCATATCTTCTTGCACCATCTGCATTTATTTCATCATCAAAATCTTTTTCAATTGTTCTAGATATACCAGATGATATTTTAACTTTTTTTCCACACAAAAGCCCTGTGATTGATATACCTCTATCGTTAAATCTTTGCAAGTCTTCTTCATTCGCTTCAAAATCAAAAAGTCTTCCATGCGGATAATGTTCCATAATATCACCATTTATTAATTTAAAAGGGTGTATTTGTGCTTTTAATTTTGTTACTTCTTCGTTTGGCATATTTAAAACAGACTCAAGCTCTGATACTTCAAAACAATTTATAAGTCTATTTATCTCCAACCTTCTGCTAAGCCATAAATTAAAAAGATGACTCTGATAAGCATTTATAAGAAGCTTTTTTACTCTAGGATTTCTTTCTTTTGCCTGACCTTTAGCAAGCTTCTCACCTATTATATGATTATCTCCATCATTACCAAATCTTTGAAAACCAAAAAAGTTTGGCATACCAAATTTAGCTATATTTTTAAGTGCTTCATCTATTTTAACTGCGCTAGTTGGATTTACTTTTTTTATTTTTATATAAAACCTATTTCCTTTTAGATGCCCTATTCTTATCTTATTATTGTGGTAAGTTTTAGAAACTATTTTAATATTTTCATGCTCAAAAGTTTCTAACTTTTCTTCGTGCTGCTTATGTATAGAAATGTATTGTTTTGTCATTGCATGCTTATCTTTTAAACCAGCATAACCAATATCTCTATTTTTGATTCCTAGAAATCTTGCCAATATTCCAATAAGCTCAGAGGTAGTAAGATTTTTCTTTCTTACAAATAAAATAAGGTGCTCTCCTTCTCCTGAAAACTCATAAAGAGGAATCTCTTCTACTACAAAATCTCGAGGACTCTGCTTAAAATGAAAATCTATACTAGAATGTTCTAGCGAATAAAATTTATCCAATTTGTTTACCTTTTAAAAATGATGTTCTTTACATTTTACACTATATTTAACTCTTGAGGCTTGTGCAAAAATATTAAGTGGTGTCCTAGTTTGCTGTGCGCGTCTTATCAATGTTTTTTTATGTCTCATATCAAAAGATATCAACATCTCATATTCTTCACCACTACAAGCAATTTCATTTGATAATTTACTATTAAAAATATACCCTAATTTATTTATTTGTGAAAGCTTACCTAAATCACTAAATAAGCCATCTGATATATCCATACCGCTACTTAAAAATCTTTGAGAAGCATTAATAAATTTTCCTCTAAGTTTTATATTTAAAAATTTAGAATTTTTATGTAATATTCCCAAATTAAAAAGACGCTTTAAATCTTTTTTACTTCTACCTAAGTCTCCAGTAAATGCTAGTAGATGTTTATTTCTCATTCCTACTCTTAAAAGAGGTTTTTCTACCTCAGAAACTATTGTAATAGTAATATCAAGTTTTGAATTACTTATAGTGTCGCCACCTATAATCTCGATATCATGCAAAGATGCAACATCTTTAAAACCAGATGCCAACTCTCGCATCTGCTCTTTTGTAATGCTTTTTGGCATTGCTACACTTAAGAGTGCATACTTTGGCTGAGCATTCATCGCAATAGCATCTGAGATATTAATCATCATCGCTTTTGTTGCTATTTGATAGTGATTCATCCATTGTGCTTTAAAGTGTACATTTTGAAAAAAAGCATCTTTTGAATACACTTTATTATCTATTAATGCACCATCATCACCTATATGTTTATTATCAAATTGGGCTATAAAATAACTTTCTTTCATTACAATTAACTTCTTTATGTCTGCCTTAAGTAAGAATTAAAGGCTATAAATATAAAATACTCATAATTATATCATTTTAGGAAGACAAACATGAAACATTCTATCAAACAAATATTCGCAAATCTATCAATGTCTTTGATTTTAATAAGCTTAAGCATAACAATATTAACTCTATTGATTCTGGAACAAAATAACTCTTATTCTAAAATCAACAATATTAAAAATCAAAAAAAAATAATTAATTCTCTAGCAAACCTACAAAAAGCAGACATTGAACTAGCTCTTATTCAATTTAATGGCAAAAGTACTAAACTTCATTATGAAGTTGATAAACTTCGTAGTTTAAACAAATACGATTATAGCGGAAAATATATATTAGATAATCAAGCTGAATACATATTAGACTTAGATAAATTAACTAAACTTACTATAAACTTTAATGACATTGCTCATAAATATTATATTAAAAATTTAAAAAATAAAAGAAAAAAAAGTAAAGATTTACAAAATGCTCTATATGCTGTTAATGCTCATCTAGATTATATAATTTTTCAAAATATACTTTATGATGAAAAAAAATTCATTTTCATTCAATACCTAGCTATATTTACTTTTCTGATTGGTGTGTCATCTATGTTTTGGTATAAGAAAAGACTAAACGCTATCTATAAAGATATTCTATATCTATATGCAATAGATAAAAGTAAAAAAGAGTATGTTATATTTTCACAAGAAGCAGATGCTATACGACTGAGAATGAATAGAAAGCCTGTTTCAACAGACAACCCTGCAATGCTAGACCCTGTTACTCAAATAAATAACCATAAAGGAATGTTGAGCTCTTATAGTAATAAAAAAGGTCTCAAAGACAGTAATTTCACTTCAGTAACAATAATTGAGATAGATAATTTTTCAAAACAAAAAAGAACATTTAGTCAAGAGTTTACTCAAGCTATTCTTAAAAAAATTGCTTTTACTATGTCTTTACATGAACAAGCAACAGATGTTATTGCTAGAACTGACTACAATCAATTTACAATTATTTTATCCAGAGGATCTAAAGAACGATCTTTTAAAGATGTTGATATTATAAGACAAAGTATTTCAGAGATTAAATTCAAAGCACCAGGTGGCGGTCCAATAATAATTACAGTTTCTGGTGGTTTTATCATCAAACCAAACAATCAGAACCTGAATGAAGCATTAAAGCAGGCTAAGGAAGTCTTACTATATGCGAAAAAAACTGGTACTAATTTAATTTCACAAATACGAGATTTAGCAGAACATGAACTATAAGAATGGTTACTAAAAGTAACTTTATTGCTTCTGGCTCATTAATAAATGTTTCATGAAGTAACAATATGAAAGTTCCTTATTTCAAATCTAATGTTTATCATATACAAAGGCATCTAAAGATATAATCATCCTTATTTAATATCTTTAATCGAAGGAAAGCTAATGAGTATTCCTATTTATACTTACGATGCAATAATTGTTGGTGCTGGCTTAGCAGGTTGTGCTGCAGCTAGACAATTACAAAAAGCAGGAAAAAATGTTGCTGTTATTACGAAGCTACACCCACTTAGAAGTCATTCAGGTGCAGCTCAAGGTGGTGTTAATGCAGCATTTAGTGATGAAGACAGCGTTGAATTGCATGAATTTGACACAGTAAAAGGTTCTGATTATTTAGCAGATCAAGATGCTGTTGAGTTTATGTGTCAAAAAGCTCCGCAAACTATCAGATGGATAGAAAGAATGGGTGCAGCGTTCAGCCGTACTCCTGATGGAAAAATTGCACAAAGACCTTTCGGTGGACAAAGTTCCCCAAGAGCATGTTTTGCAAAAGACAGAACAGGTTTAACTCTACTACAAACTATATATGAACAAGCGCATCGTGTTGGTGTTAAGTTTTGGGATGAATGGTATGTTGCTGATTTAATCTATAAAGATGGAAAGGCAAGTGGTATAGTTGCCTTTAACATTAGAGATATGCAAGTTGTAATTTTTAATGCAAAATCTATAATGTTTGCTACGGGTGGATATGCTCGTTCATATAAAGTCAACTCAAATGCACATGCAAACACAGGTGATGGCCTTTCAATAGTTGCAAGACATGGTCTTCCATTAGAGGATATGGAATTTGTACAATTTCATCCTTCTGGATTATCTGGAAATGGCGTTTTAATCTCTGAAGCAGCTAGAGGAGAAGGTGGTTATCTTCTAAATTCTCTTGGTGAGAGGTTTATGAGCAAGTATGCGCCTAATGCAATGGAGTTAGCATCTAGAGACGTTGTAAGTCGTGCTATTTTAAATGAGATTAGAGAAGGTCGTGGAGTTGGAGCAAAAAAAGATGCTGTTTATATAGATGTAACTCATCTAGGTGAAGAGTTAATAATGGAAAAACTTCCTGAACTTCGTGATTTGGCGATGACTTTCTTAGGTCTCGACATGATAAAAGACCCTATTTTAATTTCTGCAACTGCGCACTACTCCATGGGCGGTATCCCTGTAAATATAGATGGTAATGTTCGTCTGAACAATGATGAACTCATAGAAGGTTTTTATGCTGCTGGTGAGTGTTCCTGTGTTTCAGTTCATGGGGCAAATCGTCTCGGTGCAAACTCTGTTTTAGAAGCTCTTCTTTTTGGTCGTTTTGTTGGAAAAACAATGGTTAAAGAAATAGAATCTATTGAGCTTCGTCCTGCAACACAAGCAGATGCACAAACTGCAATAAATGAAATTGACTTTGTACTAAACAATAATGGAAAAGAGAATGTTCCAGAGTTAAGAAAAGAACTTCAACAATGTATGACAGATAATGTTGGTGCATTTAGAACTAAAAAACTTCTTGATACTGCAATAAAAAAGATTAAAGAGATTCGTCAAAAATATAAAAATATTCGCATCAAAGATAAGTCAAAAGTTTTCAATACAGAACTTCAAGAAGCAATAGAATTAGGTCACATGATTGATTACAGTGCTTTTATAGTTGAGAGTGCTCTTGCAAGAAAAGAGAGTCGTGGTGCTCATTATAGAGAAGATTTTGAGAGTCGTGATGATGAAAATTTCTTAAAACACACAATGGCCTATATGGATAAAAATGGTGAAATTAAACTTGAATATATGGATGTTAAACTTGGAAAACATGAACTACAAGAAAGAACATACTAAGGAGAACTTATGAGTATCAATAAAATAACTACACAACAAGTAAACTTCAGAGTATTTCGTTTTAATGCTGATGAAGATTACCTTCCATATTATGAAAATTATACAATGGAAGTGACTTCTGAGGAAGTTGTACTAGATATACTAAACAGAATTAAATGGGACCACGATGGTAGTTTTTCATATCGTCGTAGCTGTCGTCATGGTATTTGTGGCGCATGTTCCATAAAAGTAAATGGTCGAGCTACTCTTGCATGTAAAGAAAGCATGAGTACTATGATAGAGTTTTTTGGTAATGAACTTACTATTGAACCGCTGAGTATCAAAAGAGCTATAAAAGATATGATTATAGATAAGGGTGATTTCTGGGAAAAACATGACTCCGTGCATCCATACCTTATCTCTGATGTTGATGAACATCCAGAGCATGAACACTTAGTAACGCCAGAAGAAGCGGAAGAATTAAATGAAGCAGATCTGTGTATTCAATGTGGAGCATGTCACTATGCTTGTCCAGTTGTTGAAGTTAATGAAGACTTTTTTGGTCCTGCCGCTTTTGCTAAAGCTTATAGATTTGAGGCAGATGTGCGAGATGATACTCATGTTAAAAGACTTGAAGAGCTACATAAAGAGAAACAAGGTCTTTGGGACTGTGTAAAATGCTATGAGTGTGCTGAAGTTTGTCCAAAAGATGTTAACCCTATTGATAAAATAACTAAACTTCACCACATGCTCTTTAGAGAAGGTGTTGCAACTTCAAATGTGGCTACTCGCCATGCGGTTGGATTTATGCACTCTATCAAAAAACGCGGTGTTCTAGATGAAGGAGAGTTAGTTCTTTACTCTGAAGGTCCAGGTGTTATTAAACATGTTCCTGTTGCTATGAAAATGTACAAAAAAGGTAAAATTGTTATGCCTTGGGCTGTGCCAAAATCTGATAACCTTGATGAAATTCAAAAACTTGTAAAATCATCATCAACATCAAAGTTCTAGGGGTAAAAATATGAAAAAACTAAAATATGCACTTTTTACAGGATGCACAGCTAAACAGAGTACTCCAGAGCAAATGATGTCAACTTTAGCGGTTGCTAAAAAATTAAATATAGAGCTAGTTGAACTTACGGAAGCATCATGTTGTGGAGCTTCACATTTACAAGATTATGATGACTTTTTATCTCTAGTTTTAAATGCAAGAAATATTGCTTATGCAGAAAAACATGAACTTACAATGGTGACAATCTGTAATACTTGTCAATTAAATACTGCAATGACAAAACATCGTTTAGATAATAATGAAGATTTAAAAGCAAGAGTAAATGAAAAACTTGGGGAAGTTGGCTTAGAGTATAAAGGCACTTCTGCTGTTACTCATTTTCTATATGCTATCATAGATGATATTGGTCTTGATAAAATCAAAGAGATGGTAGTTAAACCTCTTAGTCAGTTTAACATTGCTCCTTTTTATGGCTGTCACAATATTCGTCCATCTGAGCTTCAAAACAAAACTCATAAAACTCCTGAAAATCCTTACAACCCTACTTCACTAGATGATTTAATCATCGCTTGTGGTGGTCATACTGTAGATTATGAGCAAAAAAATAAATGTTGTGGTTTTCATGTTGAACTTCAAGCTCCTAAAACTGCTTCTATCTTAGCAGGAACTGCTATAGCTGGTGCGACAGATGGAAATGCTGACTGGATGGTAACTCCGTGTCCATTATGTCATCTTAAACTTGATACTCAAATGAAACACTCTGGAGATGCAGTAGGTCGTGACTTAAATCTTCCTGTTCTTCATATGCAACAAATGATAGGTCTTGCACTTGGTTGTGAAACAAGTGAACTTGGTCTTGAACATCATATAAGTGAAGTGAATTTTATCTAATAAAAAACTCCGACTAGTTCCCAAGTTCTATACTTGGGAATTCATATAAAAATTTCAAGGCTACATATTATGTCAAACTCAATAGAAATAATTTCATGGAATGTTAATGGTATTCGTGCTATTGGTAACAAAGAAGCTCTAAAATGGGTAGATGAAAGACAACCTGATATTTTATGTCTCCAAGAGATAAAAGCCCTAGAAGAGCAAATACCGCAAGAACTGTTTGATAAAAAATATCAAGAAATTATAGTAAATTCTGCGACTAAAAAGGGTTACAGTGGGACTATGACTTGGAGTACTTTACAAAGCAACTATAATTCTACCTGTACAAATATAGATACTTTAACAGAAGGCAGAATAGTAGAAACTCACTACGATGATATAGTTCTTTTCAATGTCTACTTTCCAAATGGTCAAAAAGATGAAACTAGACTTGCATATAAAATGAAGTTTTATAATGACTTTTTAGATTACTGCGAAAAGCTAAAAGATAAAGGAAAATCAATTATTATTTGCGGTGATGTAAACACAGCACACAAAGAGATTGACCTAAAAAATCCAAAATCAAACTCTAAAACATCAGGTTTTTTACCAATAGAAAGAGCATGGATAGATAAGCTCTTAGAACATGGCTATATAGATACTTTTAGATATGTAAATGATGATGAGATTGATAGATATAGCTGGTGGTCTTATCGCTCTGGCGCTAGACTTAAAAATGTAGGTTGGAGGATAGATTACTTTTTCATTAGTGAAGATTTGGCAGAAAACCTAGAAGATGCATTTATTTTAGACTATATTGAAGGCTCTGACCACTGTCCTGTTGGGATAAGACTAAGTATTTAACTTACTTAGCCTTTGGTCTAAAAACATTTATAACATCTTCTTTTACCTCTAAAAATGGACCTTCAATTAAGTCTATGCAGTATGGAACTGCTGGAAACACAGCATCTAAACATTCACGAATAGACTTTGGTTTTCCAGGGAGGTTAATAATTAAAGATTTCCCTCTGATTCCTGCTGTCTGTCTTGAAAGAATAGCTGTAGGAACATACTTTAAACTAACTTGACGCATAAGCTCACCAAAACCTGGCATCATCTTCTCACACACATTCTCAGTTGCTTCTGGAGTTACATCTCTTAAAGCTGGTCCTGTTCCACCTGTTGTTACAACTAAACAACAAGCTTCTTCATCACATAACTCTTTGATTGTATGCTCAATCACATATTGCTCATCTGGAATGCATCTATAAATTATCTCAAATTCACTTTTTAAATAATCTTTCATTGTATCTTGAATTGCAACACCTGAAATATCTTCATATATTCCTTTACTAGCTCTATCACTAGCAGTAATAACGCCTATTTTTATTTTACTCATAAATATCTCCGTTTATTAATTTGTTATGTAGTCTGTAAAAAATGATTTGCATCTTTAATATATGTAACCGTTGCCACTTCTAAAAAAAACTCTTTTGCACTAAGAGCATCTACTATACTATCTTTACCGCCTAAATAAACTTCTATCTTAACACCCTGCTCTTGGAGTTTTTTCAACTCATCGAGACTCCATATATAAAAAAGCAACTCATCAAGTTCTTCTAAATTACTAACTCTATTTTGTACTATTTTTTTTTCATAAGGCTCAAAACAAGAGTTTAAAAACTGCTTTAAATATATTATCTTATTTTTAGAGTATGCTCTCTTTTGAAGTCTTTTAAATTTTTCATCTTTTGATTGAAAAAATGCAGGAGATAAAAGCTGTAAAGTATCTACTCTTTGCCTAGATGCCAACTTCTTTTTTGCTTCTTGAAATGCTTTTATTGCCCCATACGAAAAACCTGAAATAGTATATGCTGAAGTATTTAAAAAATCTTCTAAAAGATACTCTTCTTTTGAGATAGAAAAACCGCTAAAGAATTGCATCTATCTCTTTTTTTACATCTATTTTACTTATGCTTTCTCTTTCACTTAAAACAGCTTCAACCGCATTCATAGCGACACTCATTGACTCTATGAAGATTTTCGTTTCATCGTATAGCTTATTCATTAGAGTCAGTTTATCATCACCATTAGATATTAAACTATTACCCATGCCATACTCTTGAAGCATTTTTGATATTAACTCTTTTGCTTCATCTAAATCTATCTTAGCACTACTAGCATGTTCTCCATACTTTAATGAACAAGCTACTATTCCAGCTAAAAGCATTTTAATTCTTGATTCTAACTCATGTTGAATTAGTGGTTCATCAGTAGTTGGCGTAAGTTTTTCATTTGAAAGCATTAATTTTTCAAAAGGTAAGTCAAAATAAGTAGCACATATTACTTTTGCAGCTTGATAAGTAACACGAAATGCTTTTTGCTTCTCACTTAGCATTTGTAACTTTTTCTTGCCAAACATAACTTTATCTTTTACTTGATGAAAATGCTCAATATTAACTTGAAAATCATTTTGTCTTAAAGCTAAAAGTGCAGCTTCATTTACTAGAGCAGCTAAAGAAGCTCCATTAAAACCAACTGTCATATTTGATATGGCATCTACATCTAAATCATGTGGAACTTCTTTAATATATTTACTTAAAATACAAGAGCGTTCTCTTTTTGTAGGAAGCTCAACAAATACTCTTCTATCAAATCTACCTGCACGAAGAAGAGCAGAGTCTAGGATATCTATTTTATTTGTAGCTGCAACAACAATAACGCCATTTTTACTTTCAAAGCCATCCATTTCTGTTAGAAGTTGGTTTAGCGTTGCTTCTCTTTCATCATTTCTAGTACCATCTCTCTCTTTTCCAACAGCATCTATCTCATCTATAAATATAATAGAAGGAGAATTATTTTTTGCAGCCTCAAAGAGTTCATGAACTCTTTTTGCACCCATGCCTACATATATTTGAACAAAAGAAGCACCACTTTGATAGTAAAATGGAACTCCTGCCTCATGAGCAACAGCTTTAGCAATCATAGTCTTACCAACTCCAGGAGGACCAACCAAGAGTACACCTTTTGGCATTCTAGCTCCAAAATTTTTATATTTTTTTGGATTTTTCATGAAATCTATGATCTCTTCAAGTTCCATTTTAACATCACTTATTCCACCGATATCGCTAAACTTAACATCACTTTTTATCGCTTCAATAGGAGAAGCATCATTTAAATCATTTTTAACGCTCTGTCTAACTCCACCACCTTCGATAAGAGGTTCTCTTTTTTGCCACCATCTAAGAATAATAGTTCCAATTCCTAAAAATAAAACTCCAAAAAGAAAATAAATAAGGATATTTGCTCCAGTATCTACTTTTACTTTATAATCTATAAACATTTTTGGAGTAACTTGTGAAGAAGCTATTTTGTAAAAATTGCTATCTGTTTTTAAATATACAAATTCTTTAGCAACTGTTACCTGAGTAACTGTTCTATTTTCTAGTATTTTTTGCGCATCTTTGAGTGTTATCTCAGATGCGATATCTCTTAATAGTGCGAAAAGAATTAAAGCTATAATGAAAAAAGCTGAAACATATAATAGAATTCTGTTTGTATTAGAACTTGGCATAGTTAAATCCCTCTCTTCTTTCATAATTTTTAATATTTATCCAATTTCCTAGCAGGTCTTCATTTGATTCAACTAAAATTTTGTTAAAATGTTGATCGTACCCTATAAAAAATGAATCTTTTTTACTTTCTATTAAAACTTCTAACTCACCATTAAAAGCTTTTCTAAATTCTAAATTTTTACTCTTAACGATATCTTCTAACTCATGCAAACGCTCTTTAGCAAGTTTACCATTAACATCTAACTTCATTGTTGCAGATGCTGTACCGTCTCTTTTAGAATAAGAAAAAGCATGAAGATGCGTAAGGGGTAAATTATGAACATTTTGCATAGCTTCCGTCCAAATATCCTCACTCTCACCTGGGTGACCTATTATAAAATCGGTTCCAATTGCAAAATCTTTAGAAGCTAAGATATCAAAAAGTTCTTTATCTTGTTTATAAACATTTCTTCTATTCATAAGACGAAGCATCTGCGGAGAAGTATGCTGAAGAGCAATATGCAAATGCTTTTCAAGCCACGGTTCATCAAGAAGCTCTTTAAACTCATCATCTATTTGAATGGGTTCTACACTTCCTAGCCTTATGCGTCTTACCCCTCGAATTTTTGATATTTTTTTCATTAATTTAGCCATAGAACTATCTGTTTTTTTTCCATAACTACCAACATTTGTTCCAGTTAAAATAAACTCACCAAATCCATTAAGGGCTAATCTAGTAATCTGTTCTAAAATTTTGCTCTCATTCATGCTTCTCGCACTCCCGCGAACAAAAGGGATAATACAATAAGAGCATCTAAAATCACAACCCTCTTGTATTTTTATAAAAGCTCTACTTTTACCCACAAAATCATCAACTACTGCTTCATCTATATGATTTAAATCTCCAGCATCATAAAAAGGTTTTTCTTCTGAAAGTAAAGAATCTATTTTAAGTTTTTCACTTTGACCAAAAACACCATGAACTCTCCCAGATGCTAAGAGACTCTCCCCCTTTGTATGTGCTCCACAACCTGTTAAAAGTATTTTGGCACTTGCAGTTTTTTCTATATGAGAAATATATGAGCGAACATGAGTGTCTGCCCCATTTGTAACCGTACAAGAGTTTATAACTATGGTATCGGCTTCGGCTTCATTTTGTGTGATTTCATGCTCTTTTAAAGCACCCATCATCACTTGCGAATCATAGAGGTTTGTTCTGCATCCAAAAGTCTTGAAGTAGACTTTCTTCATAGAATCTCGTTAGTATTAAAAGGAGGTTGCTTTGGCTCACTTTGAATATGTAGTTTTTGAGTAGGGTATGCGATGGTTATATCATCCGCTGCGTTAAAAGCATCTACAATCTCAACAGAAATAACACTTCTTAAAGTCAAAGTAGCGTAAGCATTTGTTAAATACCAAGAATCAATAGATATACCATTTGGCTCTATAAAAGAAAAAATTCTAGGCTCTACATTTGTATTTTTAAGACTATATTGATTTCTAAGTTTATTTAATTGTTTTCTTGTAATATCGGTATAACCTTTAGAATACTTTTTAACTATTTCTTTAGCTAAATGCATCGCTTTTTTATGATTTGAATCAAAAGTGATAGTTAGATGAACACCATCCCAAACAGTTTTTAGTGAAGAGTGAGTATAGTTAGCTATCATACGAGTAAAAACAAAATTATTTGGCACGAAGATTATTCTTCCTGCTCTCCTGTTTTTCATAATTGCCGTTAGCGTAATATCTTCTAAAATTGTCATACGAAGTAATGAAATATCCATCACATCACCAACATATTTCATACCATCCATATCAACTCTAATTCTATCTCCAACATGAATGCTACCGCCTATAACAATTACAAGCCAACCTAAAATACTCATAAACCAATCTTTCATCGCAATAGCGATACCAGCAGATGCAAAACCTAAAATAGTTACTAAATAACTGACATTTTCTATATAGTTAAAAAATAAAATCAAAATAATAATAGTTACATTTATAAAAGTAATAAACTTATTTGCCATATAAAAGCGTTCATTGTCTGTTATATATTTTTTAACAAAAAGTCTTAAAATAAAAAATACAAAAAATACGATAAGAATAACAACTCCTATCTTGCCAAGTTTTATAACTTGAACTTCTATATCTTTGTTGATATTTATCTCTAAAATTTCTAATCTTTTTTGATAAACTTCTGCTGTAACACTCATGGTATCAAGTGCAGTTTTAAAGCGTTCTAGTTGTTTAGTCTTTTTACTTGAATCTATATCATATTTATTATCAACATCTATTGAAGTGAGTTCGTTATAAATCATTTTTTCTTTTTCTAAAATAATTATTAAATCTGTTAATTCATCTTTTCTTTTTATATAATCATTGTAACCTGAAGTAAGTGTTTTTTTAAGTGAAATTCCTGCAAAAATATCAAAAGGGTTTGATATGCTTGGTCTATCTTCAATACTTGGAGGAGTAATTATCTTTGAAAATGGTGCTGTATTTTTCTTTTTTAGTTTTTCTATTTGAGAAGCTAAAATTCTCTCTTTTGAAATCAACGCATTTAGTTCATCTTGCTGACTTAGATTTTTTTTAGCTTTATTTTTAAGGTATTTTATGCGTTTTTTTATCTTTTGAAGAGAATTTCTAACATCAAGAGAGGTCATATAAGAAGCATAACTTTTCGTCCAAACTTTCTCTTTAGATATTTCATTTTCAAGATTTTGTAAAGTTCTTACATATTCTATAACTTTTGTGACTCTTTGTCTTTCTTTTAGCTCAGCATTAGCTTTTAATTCTTCGGCTGTAATCTCATTTGCAAATAATACTGAAGAAATAAGTAATAAAATTGATAATATTTTTATCATCATACTTCTCCAAATTCATTTAAAACTGAGATAACTAAATCTTTATCTACTGCATTAGTAATTTTAACACCACCAATACCAACAGGAATGATAAAAGTTATCTTAGCATCTGAACTTTTTTTATCAAGAAAAAATGTTTCATAAAAATCATCAGAGTTTTCTACTTTATATCTTGTTGGTAGTTTGTATTTTTGCAATAAATCTTTTATACTTAAAGCTTCTTCTTTTGTCATCAAGCCCATCTTTACAGATATTTCATTTGCCATAACCATACCTATGGCTACTGCTTCTCCATGTAAAAATTCTATATATTTTGTTTCATTTTCAATAACATGACCAAAAGTATGTCCATAGTTTAAAGCAGCTCGTATGCCATGTTCTTTCTCATCTTGTGCTACTACATTAGCTTTTGTTTGAACTGCTTTTTTTATAACTTCTTCTAAGATTTTTTCATCTTTTAAGTTAGCTATTTGTAAATACTCAAAGAATTTTTTGTTAAAGGTTACCGCCATTTTAACTATTTCAGCAAATCCAGCACTAAATTCCCTTGATGGGAGCGTTGTTAAAAAATATGGGTCTATATATACCGCGCGCGGTTGATGAAAAGCACCAACAAGATTTTTTCCGTAAGAATTATTCATACCAGTTTTTCCACCAACACTAGCATCTACCTGAGAAAGAAGCGTTGTAGGTATCTGAATAAAGTCAATACCTCTTTGATAAATACTTGCAGCAAAACCTGTCATATCCCCAATAACACCTCCACCAAAAGCTATTAACATTGATTTCCTATTAAACTTATGCTCAAACATAGAATCTAGTATAGCATCTATGCTTTGTTGATTTTTATATTGTTCTCCATCTTTGAGTGTAATTATATGAAGTTCTTTCGCAGATATTTTTTCTAAAAGATATTTAAGATGTAACTCTGAAACAGTATCGTTTGTAACTATTGCTACTTTTGTATCAAAGTATTTTTTTTCAAGAGTATCGATAGTTATATCATAAGAGTTATCTATAGTTTTTTTAAGAGGTATATTTACTAGCATTTATTATCCAAATTTTTAATTAATTATAGGATTAAATAATACATAAAAAATACTAAAGTAAGCCTTTATAATTGAACAGGAATAAAAATTTGATGATAATTATCAAGTTTATAATATAGTCTTTCACTATCAGTTGAAAAAATGGAAAAAATTCTATTTTTTGTTAACTTCTGAGTAAAAGGTAAAATATGAACAAAATTATCTTTTTTCTTTAGCATTCGAATGGGATTTTGCGTTTCTTTTATAACTTTAATATTTTTAGAAAAAATAGTTGCCAAACTATAATAATGTTCTATAACTTCTTCTTTTTCTTCTTGATGTTCGTTCAAATAGTTATATATTTCCAAGTTAAAACCTAGTTGCTCAGAAATATCAAATATTGTAGCAGAAATCTTTTCTAAATCACGATTATCTCCCAAAATAATAGCTGCTTCTTTGATACTAGAAAATGGCTTATCTGATAATTTTAAAATAGGAACATGAGACTCATAAAGAAGCTTTCTAGTACGATCATGCGCAAACATATCCCCTGATACTATAACAAGTCCTACATGATAAGACTTTATATCTTTATGAAAAACATCTTCTAAATCTCTTGAATCATATTCAATATCAATTATTACATTAGTATTTCTCAAGTCTTTAATATACTGAAGAATCGGTATATTACTCGGATTTACTACTTTTATAATTAAATCATGTTTAAATTTTTTATGTGCAAATACTGCTCTTGTGATTAACTCTTCAATCGTTGTCAAGTTAACTAAAGTCATATCTACATATAGGTAAAGATTAGAACCAAAAGGTTCTGGAAACTCGCCAAGTTCTCTCTTAATGGCTCTATAAACTGACTTCAAAACTGTTGGTTCACCAACTAAAACAAGCTGATCGTTTGGTTGAATCATCCTTCTTCTTGAAGGCATAATAAGTTTTCTATTTCTATATATCGCAACAATACGCCAGTTTTTCTGCTCTATAACGCCAATATGCTTATAAACAAAAGAACTACCAAATGGAACAAGCACTTCCATTATTTCACCTTCACCCAAACCGACATTTTGAGCAATTACTGGAACATTTGGAAGATAGTCAAGTAGTCTAGATGCTAAGATTTCATTTGAGTTTACTATAACAACATTTGCATCTTCATTTTTTAAATTATGTTGTGTTAAAACAATTACACGAAGTTTTGCTTTAACTAAATTAATGTTTTTTATAGTATTTTCAATTTCAACTTGATTATCCATGGCAATGATAACTTGAACAAACTCCATTTTGAGAAGATTTGAGAGTTTTGAAAAACTTGTTGGATCAAAGTTATAAAATTTAAATCTTGCTGGATTTACATCTTCATACTCTTTTGCACGCAATTCAACTATATAGTAAATATTTTCACTAGTATGAGTTTGAAGAACTCTTCGTATAAAATGCTCGCCAACAGCGCCATCACTAATTATCAGTATCTTTTTCATATGCGAATTATATCATCTTTAGATTATCTCTTTACAAAGAGCTAAAAACTCTTCCCCATATCTCTCATACTTAACCTCTCCCACTCCATTTACTTCTAACATTTCTTCTTTATTTTGAGGTAGTTTTTGAGAAAAATCTATAAGTGTTTTATCTGAAAAAACTATATATGCAGGTATCTCATTTTTTGTTGCTATTTCTAATCTTAAAGCTCTAAAGCTCTCAAAAATATCATTATTTAATGGGGTTGATATCTCTTTTTTCTTAGAAGTAGTTTTTATATTCATTTTATGTTTATCTATCTCTATTAGCACTTTTTTTTGTAAGATTTTTATACCAAAGTTTTTAAGCTTAACAGCTCTAAACTCCCCTATTTCCATTGCATCTAACTCAAAAAGCCTATCAGCCACTGCATTCCAGTCATTTTTATTTGTATCACTTCCTATTCCATAAACAGAGAGTTTGTCATGGTTAAACTGAAAAATCTTTTGTCCTTTTGAGCCTCTTAATATATCAACAATATGTATTAAACCAAATCTTTGATCACATCTATAGATGCCAGATAGTAATTTTTGTGCAAGTAGCGTAATATCTATTTTTTCAACCTCTCCTCGCTTGCAATTATCGCAAATATCTTCACAGCTTTCACTATCATCATCAAAATATTGTGCAATCAATTTATGTCTACATTCACTTGAATTAGAGTAGCTATACATCTTGCGAAGTTTATTATATAGCAACTCTTTATATTCATTATTGTCAATATCATCTATAAACGATCGCATCTTTACATCATCAGATTTTGTGTATAAAAGAAGTGTTTGAGCCTTAACTCCATCTCGACCAGCACGACCTATCTCTTGATAGTAGTTCTCCATAGTTTTAGGCATACTCATATGAACCACAAAGCGAATATTACTCTTATCTATTCCCATACCAAAAGCAATTGTAGCCACTACAATGTCTATTTTTTCATATATAAAATCTTTATACACCTTATCTCGTATTTTACTTGGAAGACCTGCGTGATAGGCTCCAACACTAAAACCTTTTGTTTTTAAAAATCCTGCTACGCTCTCTACATCCTTTCTGCTAAAAGCGTAAACAATCCCACATTGAGCATTGTACTTTGATATGAAATCTACTAATTGATTTCGTCCATTACCAATTCTTTGTTGGGCATTAATTTTTAAATTATCTCGAAGAGTCTTACCACGAATTTGTAGTGGATTTTCAAGATTCAATGTCTTTACTATGTCATCTTGGACTTTATGAGTGGCTGTTGCTGTAAAAGCAGCTATACTAATTAAAGGAAAGGTTTGCTTTAGTAAAGATAGATTTCTATAGTCTGCTCTAAACTCATGCCCCCACTCGCTAACACAATGAGCTTCATCAATAACAAAAAAATTTATATTAACTCTTTTTAAAAGTTCTACGAATCCATTTGCACTAAACCTCTCTGGTGCGATATATAAAAGTTTAATCTCACCAGCTAAAAGCTTTTTAGTTGTCTCTTGTATTTCTTCATAATTTTGTGAGGAGTTTATCATGTGTGCATTTATAGAACTATTTACAAGAGCATTCACTTGGTCTTGCATAAGAGCTATAAGGGGAGATATAACAATAGTCACACCCTCCATCATAAGAGATGGAAGCTGATAACATAAAGATTTTCCACCACCGGTTGGTAAAATGGTTATTAAATCTTTCTTTGACAAGATAGCATCTATTGCCTCTTCTTGAGAAGCTCTAAATTTATCATGTCCAAATGTATTCTTTAGTATTTCAAATTTGCTCATGTGGGAATAATACATTCATTATGCTTATTCCATTATTTTAAAATCCTAATTTTTCAAAATCACCTTCGTTCATTTTTCTACTTTCACCATCTAACTCATAGATGCGACCTTTTTTAGCTTTACCATTATCCATAGAAACTTTATATTTCATATTTCCATTTTTATAATATTCTTTTTGAGTTCCATAAAAATTTCCATTATCATCAAAATTTAGCTTTGCTTTCATATTTCCATTTGAATAATAAATTTTCTTATGTCCAACTAATTTATCCATCTTATACATACTTACAGATTTTAACTGCGAGTTTGCATAAAATTCTTTTTGAGTTCCATTTATTTTACCTTTTCTCATAGGAATTTTTGCTTTTAATCTACCATTTTTATAGTAACCATAAGTAACTCCATCTACCTTACCATTTACAAAATATGTTTTTGTTTTTATGCGTCCACTTTTGTAATAAACTCTTGCGTTACCGTTTAACTTTCCATTTTTATAAGTTTTCTCAAACTTTACTTTTCCATTTTTATATAGAGTTTTTTTTACCTCTGCATTAAGTGATGTTATTGCTAATAATACCACTAAAATAAGTCCTATTTTTTTATTCATTTTTTTTCCTTTTTTTTGATTTATAACCCCATCTCTTCAGGGTCCACATGTTTATCAATCCCTCCATGACATTCATGATGTCTATGATCCATTCCTTTGGGACAAATCGCCACAGTATTTACTATGAGAACAGGAACAAGGAACAAAGACACCACAGTAGAAGCGATAGAGCCAAAAATCAAAGCAACACCTAATCCACCAAAAATAGGGTCAGTTGAGAGCAACAATGAACCTAAAATAATTGCAACCGCTGTCATAACAATAGGCTTCGCTCTTGTTGCTGTTGAGATAGCAATAGCTCTTTTTTTCTCTACACCTTTTTCTATAAGTGCCATAGAAAAATCTATTAGTAACAATGAACTTCTAGCACTAATTCCCATTAAAGAGATAAAACCAATGAGTGAAGTGGCTGTTAAAAAAAAGTTGATGTCCGCAAAAAAAAGTGAAATCATATCTGTAATAAAATGCCCTGTAATTACTCCAATGATAGACAAAAAACTTGCTAATAAAATAATACCACTCAAGGCAAATGACTTGTAATACATTACCATAAGTAAGAACATTAAAATAAGAGCTGCTATAAAAGCACCACCTAAGTCACGAAAGGTATCAAGAGAAACTTTCATCTCTCCATCCCATCTAAGCAACAATTTTTTACCTGAATTTTTTTCTACTAAATTTAAGTCAAACATGTAAGTTGACATTCCGTCTACTTTTGTAACATTAAAATCATCCGATAGTTTCTCTATTATAGTATCCCTAGCTTCTAAAAGTGGGTATAGCTGAGAAACTAAATCACATTCTGCACTAATGCTTACAAAATTTTGTAAATTTTTTCTAAAAATAGTTGGACTTGATGGAATCTCATTTACACTTATAACCTCTCTTATGGGTATCATCATGCCTCTTTGATTTAATAGTTTTAATCTTGACAGTTTAAAGTATATCGCTGATTTGGAATTTGACCTTATCTCTCTACTTTTATCATCAAGACGAACAAAAATCGGAATTTGATCTTGTTGTTTTTTAGAGTTTTTAACAGCAACAACCATGCCCTCAAAAGCAATATATAAAATATTATTTACCTGATCAACACTAAGACCACTTTTTATAATTTTTTCTTTATCTGGAATGATTTCAAAATATGGATATATGTCATCTTGCATAACATCTATATCAACTAAACCATCAGTTTTACCTAATATCATAGCTACTCGCTCAGCAGTCCTACGCATCAAGTTATCATCTTTACCAAAAATATTAATCTCTAAAGTTGCAAAAGTTGGTGGACCTGATGGCATCTCTACAAATTTTACGGTTCTATAATTAGTTAAAGTTTGGCAAGCTTTTTGTATTATAGGACGAATTCTATGCACCATTTTATATGATGCTTCATCACGAGAATTTTTATCACTAAGGTTTACAACCATTTCAGCCTGATTTTTCATTCTTTTTAAAGCACTACCTTTAACCAATCCTGCATAATCAAGTGGTGCACCTTGAGCTAAATATACTTCAACATTTTTTACAGCTTCTTCTTTTTTTAAATACCCTAAAACACAGTTTGCTACAGCTCTAGTTTCTTCTAAGGAGCTATTTGTTGCTGTATCAACATAGATGCTAAAGGTATTTGCACTTTTCCCAGGTAGCATTTTTGCCAAGACCAACTTTGTAGGAATGAGCATTATAGAAAATAAAAAAGCCAATACTATATATAAAATCACTTTTTTTCTTTTAGCTTTTGAACCTATGATGCCATAAATAAGTTCTTCCATTAATGCGTTCCTTTCGCGCGTTTAATCATCTTCTTTGCTAAAAATGGAGTAAACACATAAGCTACAAAAAGTGAAACTGCTAAAGCAACTGGAACATTTAATGGTATAGGTTTCATAAACTGACCCATCATTCCACCTACAAACCCCATAGGAACCATCGTCAAAATGATTGCTATTGTAGCGATGTTTGTAGATGGTCCTATTTCATCTGTTGCTTCAACGATGATGCGATCAAAACTATGATCTTGTGTTTCTTTTAGATGCATTCTTCTATGTATGTTTTCAATAACAATAATTGCATCATCTACAATAAGCCCTAGACTAAGTAAAAATGCGAAAAGTGTAATTCTATTTATAGTTTGATCTGTCATATAAGCTATAAAAAGTGTTGCGGCTAAAATCATAGGAACTGCAATAGATACAACTAAAGACTCTCTCCATCCAAGAAAAGGAATAAGAATAAGACCAATAATTCCAATAGTAATTACAAGATGATGCATAAGTTCACCAACAGCTTCATTTGCTCTTTCTCCATAGTTTCTAGTAATAATATAACCTATGCCTTCTTGATTGAAAAACTCACTTCTTTCATCTAGTAAATCTATAACATCTTGGGCAACATAAACAGCATTTGTACCTTTTAACTTTGATACAGTTAATGTAACTTGTTGAACTGGACTATCAAAAGAAGAGTTGTTATCTCTTTGTGCAATAAGAGAATTTTGAAAATGTTGTACATCATAACCATACTCAATCTTTGCAACATTTTTAAGATAAATTGGGGAACCCATGTATTGTGCAATTATTAAATCTTTCAAATCATCTATATCTTCTATTGCATTTTTAACACCAAAAACAATTATAGAATTACTACTTGTAGGAGCATTGATATTTGGTGCATTTGTTGCAATAGCTTTTACAGAACTTGCTATTTGACCTAAAGAAAGATGATAAGAAGATAACTTATCTATATCTACTTGTATATTAAACTGTGGTTTATGCATACCCTTTAGAGTACTTTTAGATACATTGTTTAGTGCATTTATCTCTTGTTGAATTTCTCTTACTGTATGATATTGTTTTAAAGTGCTTGGTTTAGATGCGTCTTTTTGATAAAAAGCAACAGTAATAACAGGAATATCAATATCTATATCAAAAGGTTTTACCAATGGCATTCCTATGCCTTTTGGTAAAGTATCCATATTTTGCATTACTTTATCATACAGCTTTAAATTTGAGGATTCTCTATCTTCGCCTATGAAATATTGTACATTTATCATACCGACATTATTCATGGCAGTGCCATAAATATGCTCTACCCCTTTAATCTCTCGTATCCTTCTCTCAAGTGGTTTTACAACAACATTCGTTATAGCTTTTGGAGATGCTCCTGGTATCATAATAATAATTGAACCACCGCTTACTTCTATTTGTGGATCCTCTTCTCTTGGTGCAATATTTAAGGTGATATATCCAAGAAGGATAATCGAAATTGCAAACAGCATAGTTAGCGGATTATTCAAAAATGCTTCGGCTAAGTGTCCTGCTATATTTTTGCTTTTATAATCCTCAGACACTTACTTAATCTCTTGTATAATATTTTTCATCTATTTTAATGAGAATTTTCGCATACATTCCAGGAAATATTTTATTACTCTTTTTTTTAAAGTTAATAATTATTTTAAATGTGTGCGCCATAGGATTTGCACTTGGAACTACTGATTTAATGTAACCTGTATCCCTATAACTAATAGATGGGATTTCTATTTTTACTTTTTGATATTTATTTACATATTTTAAATCTGATTCTGCAACTTCACCCTCAATCTGTAGATGCTCTAAATCTACAATAATCATACCAAGCATACCAGGAGCTACTAAATCTCCAACACGAATTCTTTTTTCAACTATTATTCCACTATTTGGTGCTTTAATCTCGAGGTAACCTGTTATAGTTGCAACTTGTTTTAGTTTTGAAGCAGCATTTTTAACAAGAACTTGAGCAGATGCAAGTCCTGCTGAAACATTATTTGCTGTAATATCAAGGTTCTGCATATCTTCAGGATTAAACATACCTTGTTTTTTTAAAGCTTTTCGCTCTCTATTAATAGAATCCATACGAGTTTTATACATATTCACAATGGAATTCGCTTGTTCTAGAGCTAAATCTGCTTGAGATTTTAAAATATCAAACTCAGCAGATTCCATTTCAAAAAGAGTGTCCTCTCTTTCTACCCTGTCTCCAATATCAAAATATATGTTTTTGATATAACCCATATATCTTGCTCCAACCATTTTTTGGTTATACGAGACTACAGTTCCTGTTATTGGCAATTCAAAAGCTAAAATATTCACACTAAATAAAATAATTGATATTAAAAAAATATTTTTCAATACATCACCATTGACGAATTTCGTGATGACATCTCATACATTGCTTCATTATTTTTGTATATGCTTGCGTTGCGGCTTGAACATCACCAACAGCAAATCTTTCTATAATTATCTTAGCTTTTTTATCGATAGTCTTTACTATTTTATTACTAAAAACTACTTTATTATTCATGTATCTAGCCATTGGGTCTTTTTCTTCTTTAACTTCCAATGGTGGCTTAATTCTTCTTATAGCATCTGAGAGAGATAAAGCACCATTTTGCACTATATCGTTATTGTTATAAAAAAAACCAGTTTCAATTGTTGTCATTGCTTCTGCCATAACTTGCATATCTTTGATTCTGTCTTGCTTTGTATATACACTCGAAAAAAGTGCTGTACTTAACAATAAGGTTGTTAATATATTTTTCACTTACCTAACCCTTTATAAAATAATTTATTACTATTAACAAGAGTATAACAAAAATATTTACTTTTGTAACACTTTAATGCAAATTTGTAAATTTTATTTTGTCACATTTTTGTCACACTTGGCCATCATTTAACATCACAACCAAGGGCTTATTCAATATTCATTATAAGAACAAATATATAGTATGCGAATAAATTATAATCGGCTATTATTGGGATACAATGGATGTTTTTCAAGAAAAATTTATAAAATTTATAAAAAAATTATTATGTGAATTTAAGTTACACTTTAGCATTTACGGGATATAGTTTTAATATAACACACTTTTATCACATTTTCAATGGCGAAAAATCAATGATATTTAGTGATAAATTAAGGGGATATAAATGAAAAAAACAATTGTGATGAGTACTATAGTATTAAGTTTATTAGCTTCAACAGCTACTGCTGGTGATTTTAGTTTTGGTGATATGTTTAAAGATATGAAAGATGCTACTACAACTATGAGTCACGATGCTCGTGATACAGCTGATTCAATGAAAGATGGTGGAGTTGAAGTAAGTAAGAGTGGTGAAAGAACTGTTACTTCTCTTGGACATGACGCTCGTGATACAGCTGTAAAAGCATCTGATGATCTTAAAACAAGTGAAATTGCTACTGTAAAAAGTGGAGAAGTTTCAACAACAAGTGTTAGTCGTGATGTTCGTGATAGCACTATTGAATTGGCAGAAGATTCTAAAGATAGTATCTCTAACACAAGTCGTGACTTTAAAGATAGTTCAACTATGGCTACAAAAGACTTTAAAGACTCTACTGTAGCAGTTTCTCATGATGTAAATGATGCAACAAAGACTACTTCTAATAACTTAAACGACTCTACAAAGACTATTTCAGGTGATCTTAAAAGCTCAACAGAGACGACTTCAAACAACTTGAATGACTCTACAAAGACGACTTCAAACAACTTGAATGACTCTACAAAGACAACTTCAAACAACTTGAATGACTCTGCGAAGACAACTTCAAACAACTTGAATGACTCTGCGAAGACAACTTCAAACAACTTGAATGACTCTACAAAGACAACTTCAAACAACTTGAATGACTCTACAAAGACAACCTCAAACAACTTGAATGACTCTACAAAGACAACCTCAAACAACTTGAATGACTCTACGAAAGCTACTTCAAATAACTTCAATGATTCTACTAAAACTATCTCAAATGATACTCGTAAATCAACTGTAAGTGCTACTGAAAATGCTAACGACGCTACTCACTCTTTAACCGACAAAGAGTATGAGGAGTACAAAAAATTTAAAGCTTCTAAAAAATAGACTTTTTTTTAAACTTAGGGAGCATCTAGCTCCCTGAAGCATCAGGAATACTCATGAAAGTAAACTTTATTAAAGTTTTGTCCATATCCCTTTTATCTCTTTTAAATTTGTCAAATTTATATGCATCTCAAGATAAAATAATTATTATAAATGTGCCAAAAGTACCAGAGGTTAAAATTAGAGTTCCTTCTGTAAGCGTGTCTGCAAGCTCTCAGCAAATCACTAGAGTTAAGAAAACAAATGCTATTGGTTCTAGTAAAAGAGTTCCCCCTGATTACTACAAACAAGAAGAAGTTATATCTACAAAAAATGTTAAATCAGGATATGTAAAAAACTCTCGAGTTAGTGCTTATCTACAAACTGCTCTTATTTCACAAAAAGAACTTATAGAGAAACTGCAAAATGCTAATTTTAAAATTCTTGGTGAATATCAAATTGATAAAAAAGCAAATTATGTTGCCATGATTTTTACAAACAATGCCATGACAAAGATGGCTTCTACGAAGAAAAGAGGTTTCTCTGGATCTCTTAGACTCCTTATTGATAAAAAGAATTCTCTCATTAGCATACTAAACCCGTTGTTTATACATAAAGCATTTATGCAAACTGATTATGATGAAAAAATAACTAAAAAAATACTCGATGATTTACACAGCATTTTTAATGATTTAAAAAACTCAAAAGATGTTGTGAAATTCACAAGACTAAGCAGATACCAATTTATGCAAAATATGCCTCATTATCAAGATATGATAAAAGTTGCAATGGGCAATAACAAAACACTTCTAAAAAAAGCTCGAAAATCAAAAAAAATTATTTATGAACATCATCTTGATAATGGTTCTGTAATCATTGGTGTAAAACTGTCAAGAAGAACTAGTAAGTTTGTGAAAAAAACTGGTTATCAAAATAGTGAACTTCTCCCTTATTCTATTTTGATAGAAGATAATGTAGCTAAAATATTAGCACCAAAATACTATATAGCAATAATGTATCCGAACCTTTCAATGTCGGAGTTTATGACTATTGCCACTATACCAGGTGCTATTCAAAAAGATTGTGATAAGGTATTTAGATAAATGCAAAATATAGAAGAGTTTAATAAATTATCAACAACTTTAGGTAAAGGACGGGATTGTTCTTTTAGGTTTTTATGGTTACTGTCGATTCCTATTTTTCTCTTAGCTTTTGCTCTTGCAGGTTATCTAAAGCTTATAAATTTCCGAGTTGAAATACACAGTATTTTAATGATTGGCACTATTTTTATTATCTATCTGTTTTTTGTAAGACACAATGCTTACTACGCTTCGTGTAAACTTAGAAAAAATTTTGATGAAGTTAAAAGCAACTTATCAGTTTTCATAAACAAAAATCTTCTTTTTATTGCTGGAATTGAAAAAGCAAATGCTTCTTTAGAAGATTTTTTAAGTCAAGAATCAAAAAAAATGAGAAATGAAAATTTTTCTTCAATCGCTGCTGGTATATTTCCAACCTTAGGTATTTTAGGTACTTTTATTAGTATTGCAATTTCCATGCCTGATTTTTCTTCACAAACATCACAGGTTCTTGAAGAAGAAATTTCAAAGCTTTTAGGTGGAGTTGGCACAGCTTTTTATGTATCTATATATGGTATATTTTTATCAATTTGGTGGATATTTTTTGAGAAAACAGGAATGAGTCGTTTTCAAAAAGATGCAAATCTTATAAAAGAAGCAACAAGTGAATATTTTTGGCAAAAAGAAGAAATTGAACAAACATACTTCAAAAAAAGTATGGAAAACTTTGAAAAGTTAAATAGTGTTTTTGATACCTTTGCATCTG
The DNA here is from genome assembly GCF_029027405.1 of Sulfurimonas sp. Lineage (NCBI taxonomy): Bacteria > Pseudomonadati > Campylobacterota > Epsilonproteobacteria > Campylobacterales > Sulfurimonadaceae > Sulfurimonas > Sulfurimonas sp. The sequence continues at coordinate 1,396,951 of NZ_CP093396.1, read as the reverse complement.
GCACTTTTGTTGAAAATTTAAACAAAGCACTTGTTCAAAGAATGAATATATTTGAACAAATTATAGACCAAGAACAAAAAGCCACTCTTAAAGTATCAAAAATTTTAGAAGAAAGTGCCAATAGGGTTGATATGATTGCATCTCAACAGAAAGATTTAGCATCTATTTTTGACAAAACAATAGAAAAATTTGAAAAGTTTTCATCAAATATAAATAATCAACATAACACTTTAGACAAAGCGCATAATGCACTTTCATCTGAATTTTCTCGTGCTGTTATGATTGCCGAAGTATTAAGTGATAACAGTGTAAAACTTAACGAGGCTCTCTCAAATATAAATGTACAAAATGTACAAAACCTATATAGTGGAGTCATTAAAAATATAAATTTAATGAAAGAAGAAATAAATGAAATAGGTAACTCTTTTGATAAAAAGATTGATGATTTTGATGGTAAGTTTTTAAATAAACTACAAGATGCATTAAAAATGATTGATTCTGAAACAGCCACAATAGTATCACAAATTTCTCAACTAAAATCAGATAAATAAAATTTTATGCTAAAACAAAATAAAGATGAAAATCAAAACTTTTGGGTATCTTATGCTGACTTAATGGCTGGTCTTCTTTTTGTTTTCATACTAGTTGTTGGAGCCATAGTAGTTAAAACTCTACTTATGCAAAGTGACTTAGAAACTATACGAATAAATCTCGAAAAAGAAAAAAGTGCTCTAGAGATGAGTGAATCAGAGCTATTTAGCAAAAAGAGCAAACTTCGTGAACTTGTAAAAAAACTTCGTGCTTCAAGAGAGGAGAACCTAAAACTAAGCCTTATGATAAGTAGACTTGAGAGTGAAACTAATGAACTAAAAGATAATATATCACTTTTAAACTCAAGCATAGAAACAAAAGCCTCAAAACTATCACTAAATGAAAGAGAAATGCAAAGTCTAAAAGAGTTGCTACTAGCGAGCGAAGAAGATGCTGATATGCTAGGTTTCAAAATAGATATATTAAACAAAGAATCTTCTCAACTAAAAAGTTTTATAAAAAATGCAAATATTAGACATGAATTAGACAGTACTTTTATAAAAATAAGAGATGAAGAAATAGCTCAACTTGAAAAAGCTTTACTTTACAAATCAAGAGATTACCAAAGAGTTGTTGAAGATTTAAATATAACAAAAATAAAAATAAAAAATTTAACAGGTATAAAAATTTCTGTAGTTAGAAGACTAAAAAAGAAACTTGGAAATTCGATAGAAATAAACCCTAAAACTGGTGCCTTATCTTTTAGTTCAAATATTTTATTTAATCAAGGTAAGTCAGAACTTAAACCTAGTGCTAAAAAAGAACTTAGTCGCGTCCTTGGTCGTTACATTGATGTACTGTTAAGTGATGCTAAAATACGCCGTTATATTGATTTAATAACAATAGAAGGTCACACTAATTCTGATGGTTCATATCTATATAATCTTGATTTGTCTCAAAAGAGAGCTTTAGCAGTTATGCATTTTCTATATAAACGATACCCTAAAAAGACAAAAGTATTTCAAAAATATCTAAGTGCAAGTGGTCGCTCTTTTGCAGAGCCAATACTTTACAAAAACAATAAAGAAGACAAAGATGCTTCTCGAAGAATTGAAATAAAATTTCGTATAAAAAATAAAGAAGCTGTACAGGAATTGATGAATTACTTAAATAAAAAAGAGAAAAAAAGATGATAAATAAAGAAGTTTTTTTTCGTCCCGTGAAATTACAATCAATAAGAAAACAACTTCAACTTAGGCTAGGAAGAAGAAGAAAAGCAAGACAATTACTTCTACCTGAAGAAAAAACTAACTTCATTAAGAAAGTAAAAAATATATTTAACACCTATGAATAATCAATAGAGCATTGCTTCTTTTGAGGGGTTCTTTATAAACCGTATTAAAGAAGGGTCTTGCTTTAAAGCTTCAATCTGTACCTCTTTATTTGGTTTTATTATATACTCTATAAGTTCTGGATTTTTGTTAACAGCTTGAATTTTTTGCTCTTGATTACACTTATTTATATTTTCTTTTTTACATATTACTTTCATAACCTTTACAGAAGTGGAACAAGCTACAAAGAAATTTGATATAAAAAATAAAGATACTACGAGAAAGAAATGTATTTTCATAATATATTACTTTTTACTAATATCATCTCTTTTAATCCACAATTCATTTTTAGCGCGCATCCATTTTTTATTTACAAAATAACCTGTTATTTTTATCCAGTTTTTAGTTCCAATATTTGATGTAAATATTCGATTTTTATTCCAAAGGTATAGCTTATTAGTGTTTGGTGTAAAGTAAATAGAACTATTCTTTTTCAAACGAAATACACTTGCTTTAAAGCTTCTAGCCTTTTCTTTTTTTTTACTTTTAGCTATGTTTGTTCCTCTCTTGGGTACAAGCTTTGGAAAAGTATTCTCATCTTTAATTTTTAGATTATTCTTTTTAAGTTTTGCTAATTTTATTTTTAAAATTCTAATTTCTTTATCTTTAATTTTTAAAAGATTTTTATATTCAACTCTAAGTTTTGAAACATCATCAACGATTGATTCTATTCTTTGTATCTCACTTGCATAAAGCAGTGACATTAATAATAAATAAACAAATACTATTTTCATTTTAACTTCCTAAGTAATTTTACACCCATCTCAACATGATGAGTATAAGGAAATTGATCAAAAAGAGCCATACTTACTGCTTCATGTGTTTTACTAAGAAGTTCTAAATCTCTTACTAAACTCTCTGGATTACATGAAATATATAAAATATTATCATATCTTGAGGCAAAAGAACAACTCACTTCATCCATTCCACTTCGAGGTGGATCAATAAATATTGTATCTATCTTATAAGAGTTAATATCTATTCCCTTCATTCGACGAAACTCTCTAACTCCATCCAAGGCTCCAACAAAATCTTCTGCACTCATACGAACAAATTCTATATTCTCTACATCATTTAAAAGCATATTTATTTTTGCTGCATTTATTGAGGATTTTGATATCTCAGTAGCAAGCACCTTATTAAACTTTTTAGCAAAAGGTATGGTAAAGTTTCCAGCACCACAATATAACTCTAATAAATCTCCATTTGAGCCTTGAGCATGCTCTAATGCCCATGAAATCATCTGTTCATTAACTTGTGTATTTGGTTGAGTAAAACTATTTTCTATATAGTTAAATCTAAAGACTTCGCCATTTACATTTAAATTTTCTGTTATGTAGTCTTGTCCAATAACTAACTTTTGTTTACGACTCCTACCAATAATATAGATGCCAAGTTCATTTGCTATTAATCGTGCTTTTTGTTGCCACTCTTCATCTAGTTTACGATGGTAAATCAATGAAACTACTATTTCACCACTTTGTGCAGATAAAAAATCTGCACCAAATAGTTTAAAACCTATACCTTTTTCTTTTATACTTTGAAGTAACTTTGGCATAAGACTAACTATGTGTATATTTACTTGGGAACACTCATCAACAAGAACAACACCCTTACCCGACAAGTGATTCATTGCATAATGTATATTATCACCCTCGTGCCATATTTTAAATTCACTTCTTGAACGATAATTCGACTCTGGTGATTTATAAACAGATATATCGCCTTTATAAAAAGGTTCAAATCTATCTTTGTTTAATTTTAGTTTGTAAGTTAGCTGAGCTTCATATCCATCTTCATAAACTCTACAAGCACCACACTCACCAAAATATTCACATTGCATCTACCAATATATCCTATTTTATCGTGGCTATTAAATTGCCAATAATCAAATTCCAACCATCTATAAGAACAAAAATAAGTATCTTAAATGGTAGAGAAATCATAACAGGAGGAAGCATCATCATACCCATAGACATAAGTATAGATGCTACAACCATATCTATAACTAAAAATGGTAAAAATATTAAAAAACCTATCTCAAAAGCAGTCTTGAGTTCACTAATAACAAAAGCAGGAATAATAACAGAAAGAGGCACATCAGCTATACTATCAGGATTTTCCATTTTTCTAATTCTAAAAAAAAGTGCTAAATCTTTTTCTCTAGTATTTCTAATCATAAAATTCTTAAAAGGAAGAACAGATCTAGTAAAAGCTTCTTCGTAACCTATTTTTTCTTCTATATATGGTTTTATTCCATTATCATAAGCTTTTTGTCCAACTGGTTCCATAACAAAAAAAGTTAAAATCATTGCCAACATAACCAAAAGTTGTGTGGGTGGTACTTGTTGCGTACCTAAAGCTTGTCGTAAAAAACCAAACACTATGACAAAACGAGTAAATGTTGTCATAACTAAAATCATACTTGGAGCTAAAAATAGTAAGGTTAAAATTATTAAAACATTTAAAGAACTTACTAGTTGTTCTGGAGTATCTGGAGCACCTAGAGCAAAATTCATAGTAGGAATATCTACAGGTGCGGCTCCTAGAATAGAACTAAAAAAGAAAAAGAAAAAAAAGAAAAAAAGTTTACTCATTATTTACTGGTAACTTTATCTAAAACAGATTGTTTAGCTTTTTCTTTATCGGTTGATTTTTCACCAAAAAAGTGCAACTCGACTCTACGGTTTTTAGCTCGCCCTGCTTCTGTGACATTTGTTGCTAATGGTTTAAATTCAGCATGTCCTGAAGCACTAATTCTTTTTGGGTCAACTCCATCTAATAGAAGCTCTTGAAGAACAGAAATTGCTCTTGCAGAGGAAAGTTCCCAATTATCTTTAAAAACACTATTTTTACCAGGTCCTTGATTGTCAGTATGACCCCGAACACTTACTTGCATTGTATTTGGTAATTCATCTACAATTAGAGCAATCCTTTTTAAAAATAAAAGTGCATCCTCATTTTGGATAGTTGCACTTCCTGATTTAAATAGTAAAGATGCTGGTAACTCAATAACAAAACCTTCCTGAGCCTCTTCAACAGTAATAGCAGGACCATTGCCCTTATCTATCATCTCATTAGCATCCATGGCGGCTTGAACTACTCTATTTACTGCTTCACTTGTTTCATCATTTGAGTCTATTGGAGTTGATTGTTGCATCCTTTGTTTTGATATTTCAGTTTTTGTTCCACCTTCTAAAACACTCATAGCACCAGAGAGAGAACCAATAGCTTCTGAGATTTTTTTAGCATCCATGCTAGACATAGAAAGAAGTAGAACGAAGAAACATAAAAGCAGTGACATTAAGTCCCCAAACGCAGCTAACCACGCAGGTAAACACTTTTCACAATCAGGACATTTTTTCTTAGCCATTAATCAGTTCCATCTTTAGTCAAACTGACTAATACGGTCTTTTGGTGCTAAATAACTAAGAAGTTTTGCTTCTAAAACCCTTGGTGCATCACCTGATTGTATAGACATGATTCCAGATAAAATCATCTCTTTAACTAAAGTTTCTTCATCATTTCTAATTGTTAATATATTGTAAATAGGAGTACCAAAAACATTACCAATAATCGCACCGTACATCGTCGTAAGCAAAGCAACAGCCATAGATGGACCAATCGCTGATGGATCAGCCATGTTTAGAAGCATCGCAACAAGACCAATTAGTGTACCAACCATACCCATAGCTCCTGCTAATCCTGCCCAGTTGTTAAAAATAGAACTATTAATTTTATGTCTTGTACTGGTTTGTTCCATGTCAATTTCTAGAAGTTCACGAATCGTATCTGGTTCACTGCCATCAATCGCCATAGAAAGACCTTTTTTCAAAAATTCATTTGGTTCTGAATTTACTTCTGATTCTAAGGCTAAAATACCATCTTTTCTTGCTTTTGTAGCAAAATCAACAAGTTTTTTTATTAATTCTATTTCATCTGTTATAGGAGGCTTGATAGCAATCATAAAAACTTTTACAAAACCCTTCATTTGGGCAGGTTTAAAAGAAATCATCAACGCACCAATAGAACCACCAATAACAATTAATATAGATGGAATATCAATATACGCACCTATCCCAACACCCATACTCATGGCGCCAAGTAAAAGAGCCATAACTAGAACTATACCAACTACCGTACCTAAATCCATTCAAATACCTTAAAAATAAATATTAAGCTTATAATACCACAAAAAAGATTTTATATTTCTATTTTACTTTAACATCATCTTCAAATATTAATAAATATACTTTTTTTGCTGGAAAATTTGCTATTTCTAATAATATAAAAAAGTTATTTTATTAATAAATATCATAATCTGATATAATGTTATTTATGAAACTAAGACTGCTGATATCTATACTATTTATCATCGCTACAACTGCCACAGCTATGCATGAGATAGAACATATACATGAGGATATTGACAATTCAACATGTCAGATATGTATAATAGACGACCACTCAGTATCTGCAAATATCGTAAATAATTTTAAAAATGTAGAAGTTTTCAAATTTGAAAACATTATTCTTTCAAACTTAGTTCACAAATTCCACAGAAAAGACCACTCTTACCAAAATCGTGCCCCTCCTTTTGTATCCTAAACAATAAAACAAAAAACTATTACAAATATAAAAAATATTAGGATAATTATGAAAAAAATATTACTACTAAGCGCATTCTGCGCGATTATAGCCTTTGGTGGAACCGATGTGATTCCAGTTGAAAAGAGAACTTTTACTCAGTCTAAATTTATGCCTGACATCTCTTTAGTTATGGATGTTTCTTATGTAAACAGAAGTGTTAAAGACCATGAAACAGAATCTCTTGAATTACCAGGAGTTGCACATGGTTTACTTGGCTCACACGATCACGGTTCAGCCTCACATTCACCTTACAATGCTAAAAATGGTTTTAACTTAAACTATGCAGAGCTTGTTCTATCTAGCTCTGTGGATCCTTTCTTTACTATGGATGGAGTATTTCACTTTAGTGAAAATGGTGTAGAAATAGAGGAACTTTATTTTACAAGTACAGCTCTTGGATATGGAGCAAGAGTAAAGGGTGGAAAGTTTAACTCAAACTTTGGTTACTTAAATGAGCAACATCACCACTCTTGGGACTTTGCAGACATGCCTTTAGTCTATGAGTCATTTTTAGGGATGCACGGTATCAATGAAAAAGGTGTTCAGCTTCAGTGGGTAGCACCAACTGACACTTATCTTATGATAGGTGCAGAAATTCTTCAAGGTGACAATGAGCAAATGCTTGGAAATGGAGAGATAGATTTGAGTGCGATAGGTGGTACAGAAGTTGAAGCAGCAGATGCACCATCACTCTTTATAGGTTATGTTAAAACATCTTTTGATGTTGGAGAAACTACTTTCTTAGGTGGTTTGTCTTACGCACAAGGAAAATCAAGACTTGACCACACTGATGATGCTAATGCTCATGCATTTAGTGGTGATTCTAAGATATATGGAGCTGACTTAGTTGTTAAACACTATTTTGATTCTTATAGCTCTTTGAAATGGCAAAGTGAGTGGATGATGCGTGATATGGATGGAAAGCAATATAATGCTGCTAAACCAAATGGTATAAATCTTACAAAAAAGCAAGCAGGTCTTTACTCTCAGCTTGTATATGCCCATGACAAGAGCTGGAAAGCTGGCATAAGGTATGATTCAATATATCAAAATGATGTTGAAGTTAACGGTGTAAATAAGAATATGCCAACAAACATGGATAAATACTCTGCTATGGTAGAATATTCAACAAGTGAATTTGCACGCTTTAGACTTCAATACAATCGAAATAATGCACTTTACAAAGAGGTCGCAGGGCAAGATGTACAACAAAATATAGATACTATTATATTTCAAGTAAATATATCAATTGGAGCTCATGGGGCTCATAGTTTTTAGGATAAAAGATGAAATTTTTATTACTACTTTTACCACTAGCACTATTTTCTCACATGAACATAGCTGTTAGTTATCCTTACATTGGTGCTATTACAAAGAGTATCGGTGGTGAGCATATAAACACTGTTGTTTTAGCAAAAGGAAACTGGGATCCACATTTTGTGGTTCCTCGTCCTTCGCTTATATCTAAGGTAAGAAATGCAGATGCTCTTATCATGAATGGAGGTCAGTTAGAGATTGGCTGGATGCCTCCACTTCTTCGTAGAGCAGGAAATCCAAAGACAAATGTTGGCTCAGAGAGTTTTTTAAACCTTTCTCATTCCCTACATCTTTTACATAAACCTATTCATGTTGACCGTTCTGGTGGAGATGTGCATCCAGACGGGAATCCACATTTTCATCTTGACCCTCACAATATTTTAATTTTAGCAAAAAGTATCGAGAAGTTTCTTATCTCTATAGATAGTGAACATGCTGATATTTACAAAAACAACTATGAAAAGTTTTCTACTTCTTGGATAGAAAAGATGAAAGTATGGCAAGAAAAAATGGCTAATAAAAAAGGTATGAAAGTTATACAATTTCATAACAATCTAGCTTACTTTAACAAGGCTTATGGTCTTATAAATATAGGTACTATAGAGCCTCTACCTGGAATTCCGCCATCATCAAGACACATTATAAAAACTATAAAACTCATTAAAGAGCAAAAGCCTTGTTGCATCTTACATGATGTATATCACTCTACAAAAACAGCTAAGTTTATTCGTGAAAAAACAGGTATAAAAATCGTTCTAATGCCCCATGATATAGGTGCGCTAGAAAGCATAAAGGATTTGACATCTCTTTTTGACTACCTAACAGGAGCAGTGCAATGATAGATATTCTTTTAGTTCCAATCGCGCTAGTTATCATCCTTGTTATGATGCACTCGTGGTTTGGGATGAGAATCCTTAAAAAAGGAATCATCTTTACAGACCTAGCTATTGCGCAGTTTGCTGCTCTTGGTTCTGCCATAAGCCTTGGATATTTTCATTCTGAGTACTACTATGTTCTTACTCTTATCTTTGCTCTTTTTAGTGCTTTTATCATAGCTATTGCATCTCAAAGAAACATAAAACTAGAAGCCTTTATTGGGCTTCTTTATGTCTTGGGTGCGAGTGGAATCATGATGGTTCTTTCTCATTCAGCAGAAGGTATGGAACATTTCAAGTCACTACTTGCGAGCGATATACTTTTCACTCCTGTCGATGATGTAATAAAGAGTGCTGGCATCTATACTTTTATAGCTTTAATTATTTGGAAGGTTTATCCAAAACTGACAGGATTTTTTAAAGAGTTAATGTTCTTTTCTTTGTTGGCATTAACTGTTACTTCATCTGTAGCCCTAGCGGGGGTACTTGTAGTTTTTGTACTTCTTATAGCTCCAGCACTAGTATCGACTTCACTTAAACTAAACAAATCACTTTTAAGTAGTTTTGCATTTGGATGGTTTTTTAGTATAAGTGCAATTATCATATCTTACTATTATGATTTACCAACAGGTTATACCATAGTGTTTTTAGGTTCATTACTAAGTTCGATTATATTGTTGGTTTCATCTAAGAAACTTGCATAATTTAAGTGTTTTAATATATATTATGAGTAAAACTGTACAATTAGACAATCTAAACTCTAACGGATATATTTTTAATGCTTGAACTACTACATAATACACCTAAAAAAAGTGCTTATACAATTATACTTTTACTAGCAATTTTTAGCACAATCTACAATGCTTTTTCACCTCTTCATGGAGATGAAGCTTACTATTGGATGTGGAGTCATCACTTACAAACTGGCTACTACGATCATCCACCAATGATTGCCTATCTTATATATTTAACAAATTTTATTTCTGAGGCTGAGTGGGGAGTAAGACTTGTAAATGTATTTTCTTTTAGCATCGCAGCTGTGTATATTTTTAAACTCTCAGCAGAAATGTTTGATGAAAAAATTGCTTTAAATGCCATCATAATTTTTTCAAGTGTTATTTTAGTTCATGCTGGCTACATCATGACTACAACTGATTCGCCTATTATTTTATTTTGGACACTTAGTATGTACTACTCATACAAGGCTATTTTTTATGGTAAAACAAAAGATTATATTTTAACTGGAATCATGCTTGGACTTATGATGCTGAGTAAATATACAGCTATTTTATTTGTTTTTACTCTTCTTATTTTCTTAATTTTTAAAAGACGAGATATATTTTTAAATCCTCGTTTTTACTTAGCCATAATCATAGCTTTTTTAGTTGTTTCACCTATGCTTTGGTGGAACTATCAAAATGATTGGATAAGTTTTGGTTTTCAAATGGATCATGGTTCTACTGATGATTTTACGCTAAATATTCCTGATATGTTTGGTTTTTTAGCAGGACAATTTGGTATATTTTCTCCTGTTTTTGCAGGACTTCTTTTCTTTTACTTAGTCAAAGACAAACTTTATTACAAAGATAATAAACTCTTTTTTCTTTCTCTTAGCATAGTAGTTATTTTAGGCTTTTTTATGTACAAAAGTCTGTTTAAAAGTATGGGTCTAAACTACGCTGCTCCTATGTATATTGGCGGTGTGATTCTCCTCTCATATATCATTTCCAAGTATGAGTTTAAAAAAGCTTATAAAGTTGGTCTTATAATTGCCATTACTTTTAGTATAATCGGTCGTATTGGATTTATGTTTTTCTTAGAAATAGTTCAAGACAGAATGTATGGAAATAGAGAAGCCGTGCATCTAGTGCAAACTTATGCAAAAGATGGTGATTCTTTTTATGGTGATCATTTAACAATCGCTGCTTATCTAAAGTACTACCTTAAAAATCACCCTGACACCGACCTAGCACTTCGTTCAAGATTTTCTCAGTACGATATGTGGAGAAAAAAAGATTATCTTAAAGATGGACTAGTTTTAACACAAGACCCCGTAGAAAGTCAACTTAAAAACTTATATAAAGAGGTGAAGTTAGTAGATAGTGTGGCTTTTAAAAGAGGCATAAACTCAACTAAAACATTCTATATTTACCGTGTCAAAAACCCAATTAAATGATATAATTAAAAAATGAAACATATTATCACTCTTTTAAGACCACATCAGTATATAAAAAATCTTTTTATATTTGCTCCTCTTCTTTTTAGTTTTCACTTTAGTGTGGGGAGTTTGTTCTCAACCGTAATAGCATTTGTACTATTTTGTCTTGTTGCAAGTAGCATCTATGTTTTAAATGATTTAATGGATATAGAAGAAGACAAAAAACATCCAAGTAAAAAAAATCGTCCACTCGCTAGCGGTGCGGTAAATAAAGCAACTGCACAAAAACTTATAGTATCTCTATCTGGAATAGCTTTTTTATTCTCTTTTATTTTTGATTTAAAACTTTTTGCAGTTTTAGTTCTTTATTTTACATTAAATGTTCTATACTCATTTAAACTCAAACATATCGCTATTGTAGATATTTTCATTATCTCAACTGGTTTTGTTTTAAGACTTTTTGCTGGTGCTTTAGTAACAGACACACCACTTTCTATGTGGATAATCATCATAACTTTTTTACTTGCAATATTTTTGTCACTTGCAAAAAGAAGAGATGATGTACTTCTATCCATTGCAGGAAAAGAAACGAGAAAAAATATAGATGGATATAACTTAGAGTTTGTAAATGCATCTATGGTTTTAATGGCTGGAGTTGTTATAGTCAGCTACCTTCAGTACACAGTTTCTCCTGAAGTTTTAGAGCGTTTAAATACTCATAACCTATACTTAACAACCTTTTTTGTTGTCCTTGGTATCTTTAGATATATGCAAATAACTTTCGTGGAAGAACAAAGCGGAAGTCCAACTAAAATAGTCCTAAAAGATAGATTTTTACAAATCACAATCGTTCTTTGGATAGCTAGTTTTATAGGGGTAATCTCTTTCGCATGATTGCTTTTCGTTATATAGTTTTTGCTATAATCTCAACCATAATTAACCTCTTTTTTCAATATTTAAGTTTTTTGATTTATAGCGGTTCATTTTCACTTTATATAGCTATGTTTATTGGAACTATAAGTGGTTTAGTTTTAAAGTATGTTTTAGATAAAAAATATATCTTTTTTCATACTACAAAAAGCAAAAAAGATGAAAGTAAAAAGTTTTTACTTTATACCCTTATGAGTGTTTTTACGACTATCATATTTTGGGGTTTTGAGATTGGTTTTGACTTTTTCTTTGATAATCAAAATGCAAAATACATCGGTGCAGTTGTAGGTTTAAGTATAGGTTACGCTGTAAAATACTTTTTAGATAAAAAATTCGTTTTCAAGGATTAGCATGAGTTTAAACTCTTGGGGAATGTACCCACAAATAGACAATAATAAAATCACTTTAAAAACTCCAGCACAAGTTCAAGACTTCATAGGTGCAAATGAAGAAATCATACCTTACGGAAATGGTAGAAGTTATGGTGACAGCGCATTAAGTAAAAACATAATCTACGCAAAACCTTATAACAACTTCTTAGGTTTTGATGATAAAAAAGGTATTTTACATATTCAAAGTGGAGTTCTTTTAAGTGAAATCATACAGAGTTATCTACCTCGTGGTTGGTTTTTAAAAGTTACCCCAGGAACTAAACTTATAACTATTGGTGGAGCCATAGCATCTGATGTTCACGGTAAAAATCATCATGTTGAGGGTTGTTTTAGCGAGTGTGTAGAAGAGTTTAAACTTCAACTTCCTAGTGGAGAGATAAAAAACTGTAAAAAAGGAGATGAACTTTTTTTAGCAACTTGTGGAGGTATGGGATTAACAGGTCTTATACTTGAAGCAAAGATTTCTTTAAAAAAAGTTTCTTCACAGTTTATAAACCAAACGACCATAAAAACAAAAAACCTAAAAAAAACTTTTGAAGCTTTTGAAGAGTACAAAGAGCTTCCTTATTCTGTTGCTTGGATAGACTGTCTTGCAAGTGGAGAGAATATAGGTAAATGTTTACTTATGGTTGGTGATTTTTGTGATGATGGCAAACTAAAATATAAAGAAAAAAATAGATTAAACATCCCATTTAACTTTCCATCATTTGCATTAAACAACTTAAGTGTAAGAGCTTTTAACTGGCTTTACTACAACAAAGCACCAAATGGTGTATCAAAACAAAAAGTTGGAATTGACTCATTTTTTTATCCGCTTGACAGCATAAAAAATTGGAATAGAATTTACGGTAAAAATGGTTTTACTCAGTATCAATTTATTCTTCCAAAAGAGAAAAGCTATGATGGACTTAAAGAGATTTTACAAACCATATCAGATAGTGGAAAAGGCTCGTTTTTAGCAGTTTTAAAACTCTACGGCAAAGCAAATAAAAATTACTTATCATTTCCAAGAGAAGGTTACTCTTTAGCACTTGATTTTAAGATAGAAAAGGGGCTTTTTGAACTCCTAGATGCTCTAGATAAAATCGTTTTAAAATATGAAGGTCGCATCTATCTAACAAAAGATGTAAGAGTTTCAAAAGATACTTTTGAAGCAGGATATAAAGATATAGAAATATTTAGAAGTTTAAGAAAAAAGCATAAGATGGATGAAAAGTTCAACTCTGTGCAAAGTAAAAGGTTGGGATTATGAGTTATGTTTTTATAGTTGGTGCAAAGAGTGATATAGCAAAAGAAGTAGCAAGAGTTTATGCAAAAAATGGTTACGATTTATACCTAAGTGCAAGAGATGCCAGTGAATTAGAAGAATTAGCAACAGATATAAAGGTTCGCTCAGGCGTAGAAGTAAAACTTGTTGACCTTGATGTAACTAAGTATAAAACACATGAAAAAATCTATGAAAATTTGGAAGAAAAACCACTTGGCGTTATTTATGTAGCTGGGTTTATGGCAGATCAAGATGAAGCTCAAGAAGATTGGAGCAAATCGTTAAATACTATCAATGTAAACTATACCGGAGCAGTTAGTTTTTTAAATATAGTAGCCAATGATTTTGAAAAACAAAGACGCGGTTTTATAGTTGGTGTTAGTTCTGTTGCAGGCGATAGAGGAAGAAAAACAAACTATATCTACGGAAGTGCAAAAGCTGCTTTTAGCACTTACTTAAATGGAATGAGAAACAGACTTCATGAGAGTGGTGTGTCAGTATTAACAGTTAAGCCTGGATTTGTAGCAACTAAAATGACAGAAGGCTTAGACCTACCAGAAAAACTAACAGCACAACCACAAGAAGTAGCTGATGATATTTTTTCAGCTCAACAAAGTGGGAAAAATACACTTTACACAAAATGGATGTGGCGATATATTATGCTTATTATAAAACATATTCCAGAGTTTATATTTAAAAAAATGAGCATCTAATTTAATGACAAAACTCTATTCCAAAGAGATTAAAATTGTTTTTCTTATATTTATATTTAAAATCATTTTACTTTCTTTAGTTCCATTAACTGGGGATGAAGCTTACTTTATAAAGTGGGGAAACACACTTAGCATGGGTTACTACGACCATCCTCCGATGGTTGGTTGGCTTATTTATCTTATGAGTTTTGTTAGTGATAACTATATTTTTTATAGACTTTTTTCTGTTGTTACTACCTTTATAGTTACCTATCTAATTTATAAAATCGCAGAGTTATATATGGAGCAAAAAAGAGCTTTTTATATTGGTTTGCTCTTTTTAGCATCTCCTGTTGATATTTTAATCTCTCTATTTACAAACGATGTAGCACTTTTGCTTTTTGGTACACTTGGAGTCTTTTTTCTGCTTTATTCTTTTGAAAAAGAAAAAAAAATACTCTATGCCCTCCTCTCAGGTCTATTTTTAGGTTTCGCATTTTTAAGTAAATATTTTGCTGCTTTTTTACTTATATCTTTACTGATTTTTGTTTTTATAAAGTATAAAACTAAAGCCATAAAAAATGTTCTAATCATCTCTGTTATAGTTCTTTTAGCAATAGCCCAAAACCTATACTTTAACTATAACAGTTGCTGGAATAACATCATGTTTAACTTCTTTGCGAGAACGCAAAGTGAATACAACTTAGAAACTCTTGGTAACTTCTTTTTGAATCTAACATATTTAGTAACTCCTTGGGGATTTTACTTTCTTTATAAAAGCAGAAAGAACTTTAAAAACAACGATTTGATGAAGCTAATAGCATCTATTTTAATCCTTATATTTATAGTATTTTTTATGGTTGCACTTAAAAACGAGCTTGGTATTCACTGGTTTATTCTTTTTGTTCCTTATCTATTTTTACTCTTTAGTTTTCTTGATGATGTTTATCTTAAAAAACTATTTAAGTACAACTATATTTTCACTTTTGTTCATATTGCTATTTTATTTATAGCTTTAAGTATTCCAACTTCTTTACTAAAAGAGCAAAAATATTACTCAGATATTATCTACGCTACTTCGCCTGAGCTACTTTGTGAAAAGTTTGAGCAATACTCTGATGAAGAATTTTTCACTTTAGGTTACACAACAGCTTCTATGCTCTCATATAGTTGTAATCGAGATATAAAAATGCTTTTTAACGACTCTAAATTTGGTCGTATGGATGACAAACTACTTGATGTTCGAAGTCTAGAGACAAAAGATATTTATCTCTTTGATAATCATGGGATAGAAGAACATGAGTTAAGTGGAGTTTGTGCAAAAGTATCTATCGAAGAGTTTGATATAAAGGGTGCAAAATTTCACATGGCAAAGTGTAGTGGATTTGACTATGCTAGTTATAAAAAAGAGCATCTAGAGCTTCAAAAGAAAAGATTTTATACTATTCCTAAGTGGTTGCCTATTGGTAAGTGTTACTTTTTAGATAAATATTATAATGGAAAAAGAGATTGAATTTAGCTCTTTTTGATTTTGATGGAACACTAACTACAAAGGATTCACTTGGAGAGTTTTTCAAGTATGCTGTTGGAAATACAAAGTATTACTTAACTCTTATAAAATTCAGCCCTTTTTTTTTACTTTGGCAATTAAAAATCATAAAAAACTACAAGGCAAAAGAAATACTTTTTAAGATGTTTTTTAACGATATTGATGAAAAAACTTTTAAAACAATGGCTGAAAAATTTTCTCTAAGCGAGCTGGATAAAATACTTAGACAAAACACATATAAAAGATTTCAAAAGCATATAAAAAATGGCGATAGAGTTATAATAGTTTCAGCATCTATGAAATGTTGGTTAGATGCTTGGTGCAAAAAAGAAAAAGTTGAGTTAATATCAACAGAGTTACTTTTTGAAAATGAAAAATTTACAGCAAAATTTGCTACAAAAAATTGTCATGGAATCGAGAAATTAAACAGGATAAATAAACACTTAAACATTAGTGACTATGATAGCATTTATGCCTATGGTGACAGTAGTGGAGACACTCAGATGCTAGAGATAGCAGACTACAAATACCTCATAAAAAATGGTGCCATTAAACAAATTTAATCTTTTTTTAGATAAAATACAAACAATTTAAGAAATCTGGTTATTTATGAAAAACATTATAAAACTTTTAATTACTATTATTATATTTTACTACCTATTTCAATATATTGACTTTAATGAATTAAAAAATGTATTGGCTAAAAGTCACGGTGGAACTATACTAATTGCTTTACTTCTTCAACTTGCTAGTACCTATTTAGCCGCATATAGATGGAGAGCTATTAGTAAACTACTTGTCTTTAGAGAAAAACTATCTTTTTATGTAAATAGTTATTTTAAAGGTGCATTTTTCAATCAAGTATTGCCAAGTAGTATCGGTGGAGATGCAGTAAGAATCATAGACTTAACAAGAAAAGGTTATGAGAAAAAAGATGCTTTTTATGGCGTGTTTGTAGATAGAGTTGTTGGACTTGTTGGTTTACTTGTTTTAAACCTCGTAGCATCTATACTATTTTTTGGAACTTTTGAGAAAGATTTTTCACTATTGGTCATTTTTATTTCAGCTTCTGGTATTGCTGGATTTGCTCTTTTATTTCACCTTGATAAGATTACTTTTCTTTCCAAGTACAAAGGCTTAGACCTTTTTTATAGACTTGCTAGAAGATTAAATACTCTTTACGGGGATAGAACTCTTTTATACAAACACATCAGCATCTCAGTTTGTGTGCATCTACTCTCCGTTTTAGTGATTTTTGCACTTGCAGACAGTATAAATATTAACATGAGCATACAAACTTTTCTAATAGCAGTACCTCCTGTTTTTCTACTGACAATCATACCGATTTCTCTTGCTGGTTGGGGAATAAGAGAAGGTGCTATGATTGGTATATTTATGCTAGTTGGAGCAGATGAAACTAAGATATTAGCTATGAGTATTTTATATGGAATACTTCTAATTATCGCTTCTTTTCCAGGTTCTTACCAATGGATAAAAAGTAAAAAAGCAACTTAAAAATAAAACAAACTAAAGGAATTTTATGAATGTAGATACTATGAGAAACATCGACCATTACGCTGGTGTACCACTTACATTTCTAGGCACTATTATTAAAAAAACTATTGAATTTTTCAAACCACTTAAAAAAATAAAGCCTAAAAATGTTCTTCTTATTGAGCTTTCAGAAATGGGAAGTGCTATTATCGTTGATCCCGCTATGAGAAAGCTTCAATCAAACATAGAGGGTGAACTATTTTTTGTAATCTTTTCTAAAAATAAAGTGAGTCTTCAACTTCTAGGAACTGTTAAAGAAGAAAATATCTTTACTATTGATGAGAGTAGCATTCCAAACCTTGCTCTAAGTGCAATAAACTTTTTAAAATGGTGTAGAAAAAATAAAATTGATTCTGTAATAGATTTAGAACTTTTTTCTCGCTTTACAGCACTTCTGAGTGCAACTTGTGGTGCTGTTAATATTGTAGGTTTCCACTCTTTTCACAACGAAGGACTTTATAGAGGAGACTTTTTAACTAAAAAAGTTGCATATAATGCTCATCAACATATCGCTAAAAACTTCATCGCTTTAGTAGATGCTCTTTTGAGTGAAAAAGAAGAACTTCCTTTTTTGAAAAGAATTATTCCTGATGAAGAAACTGTAATTGCAAAAGCACAAATAAATGAAAATCAAAAAGAAAGTATCATCTCAACAATTTCTAATATGTATGAAGGATTTGACAAAGATAAAAATTCAGTAATTTTAGTAAACTCAAATGCATCTGACCTACTTCCTCAAAGAAGATGGGATAAAGAGAACTACGGTGATGTTATAAAGATGATTTTACAAGAGAACAAAAATGTTGTTATTCTTTTAACAGGAGCACCTTCAGAAAAAGCTGGAGCGCAACTTTTAGCAGACTATGTAGGAGATAAAAGATGTATAAACTTTGCAAGTGCTGTTAAGTTTTTACAACTTCCAGCTCTTTATAGTGTGAGTAAATTTATGCTTACAAATGATTCAGGACCTGCTCACTTTGCATCTATAACTGATATGCATACTTTTGTTTTATTTGGACCTGAAACACCTGCTCTTTACGGCTCATTAGGTCCAACAACACCTATCTATGCAGGAATGTCTTGTAGTCCATGTGTTAGTGCTTCAAACCACAGAAAAACACCTTGTTGGGATAACCAATGTATAAAAATCATAACTCCTGAGTGGGTATTTAATACACTCAAACCAAAGCTTGATGAACTCTCTTAAAGCACACTCTCCTTTTTTTGCTTTTATTGCTTTAGTTGCAATAATAAGACTACTTTTAGCTCCACACTTGGGGCTTGGAGCAGATGAAGCACATTATGTTATCTATGCCTTAAATCTTGATTGGAGTTATTATGACCATCCTCCTCTTGTTGGTTGGGTTCAGTATATCTTTACTTCTATCTTTGGTTTAAATGAGTTTGGAGCAAGAGTAAGTGCCATAACTATTGGTTTTTTTACTTCTATCTTTATCTATTTTCTTATATTTCAAATTGATAAAGACTCAAAAAGAAGCTTTATAGCCATTTTAGCTCTTCACGCTTCTTTTCTTTTTAACGCTCTATTTTTAATGACAATGCCAGACACTCTACTCTTTTTACTACTAATTCCAATAATATATTGTGTTATTGCAATTGAAGAAAAAGGAACTCATCGTTCATGGCTTTTACTTGGTCTTTTTTTAGGTCTTGCTGGTTTAGCAAAATATACTGCTATTTTATTTTTAATTCCTATTATTTTATATTTTATCATCAGAAGAAGATTTGATATTTTATTTTCACCAAATGTTATTCCATCTGCTTTTCTTGCTTTACTGATTGTTTCTCCTGTGATTTACTGGAATGTACAAACAGATTTTGCAAGTCTTATCTACCAAAGCAATCATGTTGTCGGTGCTAAAAGTATAAATTGGGATGGATTTACAACATCTTTAGTTGGACAATTTGTCGCTTATAATCCTTTTCTTTTTCCTTTGGCATTTTTTGGACTTTATAAATCTCTGAGATCAAAAAACTCTTATCTCTTTTTATCAGCTCTTTTTGGCTTAGTATTATTTTCATTTTTCACTTATTCTGCTCTTTATAAAACTGCCCTACCTCACTGGAGTGCACTTTTTTATATGCTTTTCATTCCTTTAGGAGCTTACTATTTTTATGAACTCTCAAACAAGTTTAAAAAATATCTAAAATTTAGTATTGCAATTGGACTAATTCTATCTTCACTTATCTACTTAGAAGTTGGAACAAAACTCATACCTCTTCCAGATGAAAACTCACTACAAATCGATATTTATGGTTTTGAAAATATTTTAAAAGAAGCAAATAAAGCCATTACAGATGATGAAGCCTTAGCAGTAACTCACTGGACATTAGCATCTCGCGCAATCTTTTACAATGATAAATATCGATCTAAAGTTTTTTTAATTGACTCAAGAGATGATCAGTTTGATATCTGGGAAAAAGGCTCTCCCATAGGAAAAGATTTAATTGTTATAGACATAAACATACTGCATAAAGATACAAACAGCTATATGAAATGCGATAGCGTAGAGAAATTAAAGAGTTTTAATGTTTTACTAGATGAAACGAAACCAGATACTATTGACTTAGTTAAGTGTACAAATTATCAAGGTCTTAAATGATTTACTTTTTAATTCTCACAGCACTTATCTTTTTATCCTACTTTTTTGTAGATAAAAGTGTTGCTGAGTATTTTTTAGCAAATATTCCAAGCTATGAGCATATTGGCGATACAATCAGCATACTTGGCGAATCACATTGGTATATAGGAACTGCAATTATTGGATTTATATTTTTTAAGTATTTCAAAAAGAACAAATTATTTGAGCAAAGATTTCTATTTTTACTATATATAAATATTTTTTCAGGTCTTATAAGTTTAGTTTTAAAACAACTTTTTGGACGAATACGACCTTGGGGTATGAGAGGCGATAGTGATGATTATGGATTTTTACTTTTTCAAAATTTTGACCTTGGTTTGGTAGAAAAAATGAAGTATCACTTTATTACTGTTTTAGAATCACCAACTACTTACTCCTCTTTTCCATCTGGACATACTACAACTGTCGCGGCAGTTTTTACTTATCTGATTATTTTGTTTCCTCGTCATCTATACTTGATAGTAATCACAGGACTCATTATAGTTTCAAGTAGAATCTTGGCAAATGATCATTTTGTAAGTGATATTTTTGCAGGTATTATAGTTGGTAGCTTTTCTACTATATATTTATACTCTAAATTTAAGGAGAAAATCAATGAAAATATTTAAAAGAATTGCAATTTTTTTAGTTGCTATTGTTCTCATATATGGCATAGGAAGACTAGGTGTAGTAACTTACGATAGTTATGTTTTCGTTCCTCGTGCACCATACTTGGTTATGCAGACACAAAATTCTATGACTATAAAATGGCAAAGTAACGAATATGAAATAGGAAAAGTTGAATACGGATTTTTTGAAGATACTCTTGATAAAAACATCATAGATGCAAAAAAAACGAATAAACACTCTATGACTATCTCAGGTTTAAATGAGTGTACAAAATACTACTACAAAGTTATATCAAAAACACTAGAAATTGACAATACTAATAGAAGTTTTAAAACACTTTGTAAAAACTCCGACAAGCAACTATTATGGGTGATTGGAGATAGTGGAGAAGCAGGTGAAAACCAACAAAAAGTCTATCAAGAAATGCTTAAAACCATAGATAATGATGTAGATAAACTTGATATGTGGTTGCTTTTAGGAGATAACGCATACAGAAGTGGTACTCAAAAGCAATACAATGAAAAACTTTTTGAACCATATAAAAAACTTGTAAAAAAACTTGTTCCTTGGGCGGTAATAGGTAATCATGATGCTAGAAGATGGGCATTTTATAATATTTGGGATTTTCCCACAAATGCTGAAAGTGGCGGAGTTGCTAGTGGAAGTGAACACTTTTACTCTATCGACAATGCTAATCTACACCTCATAATGCTTGACGGTGAGTCACAAAGATTTGATGTAAATTCTAAACTTTCTAAGTGGTTAAGAAAAGATTTAAAAGCAAACAAAAAACCTTGGGTTATTGTCGTAATACATACTCCACCATACACAGATGGAGGACATGATTCTGATGATACTTCTGATAGTGGCGGTCGTCTTACAAAAATAAGAGAAAATCTTGTTCCTATCTTTGATGAGTTTGGTGTTGATTTAGTTTTAAGCGGGCATTCACATGACTACGAACGCTCAAAGCTTATGGTAAATCATATACAAACAAGTGATACTTTTAATGCAAAAGAGCATCTAGTGCAAGATAATAATTCTTGCTATACAAAACCTTTACAAGCAACAAAAAATAGTGGTACAATTTATCAAGTATGTGGCTCTTCTTCTAAACTAGACGGGGCAGAATTAAAACACCCTGCTCTACCTTTCGCATTTGAACTCATGGGTTCAATTATGCTCGAAATTACACCAAACACACTTAGTTCAAAATTTTTAACTATTGATGGAGAGATTAAAGATGAGTTTATCATCAAAAAAGACAATACAAAATGTGAAGGAAACAGATGAGTAAAGATAAAATAAGTATAGTAATTTTGGCTGCTGGTAAAGGTAGTAGAATGAAATCAGGGACTGCAAAGGTACTCCATAATATAAGTGGAAAACCTATGCTTTATCACATTATAAAATCTTCACTAGAAATTTCAAATGACATAACAGTTGTTGTTGCACACCAAAAAGAAGCTGTTATACAGAAAATGGAATCTTTTTTTAAAGATATTAACTTCGTTACTCAAGATGCTATAAAGTTCCCAGGAACTGGTGGTGCTATGATGAATGTTAAGGCTAAAAATGAAAAAGTTTTAGTTTTAAATGGAGATATGCCACTTATAAGAGCAAGTTCTTTGCAAGGTTTCCTTGACACAGATGCACAGATAATAATGTCAATATTTGATTTGCAAGACCCAGATGGTTATGGTCGCGTAGTTATACAAGATGGACAAGTTCAAAGTATAGTTGAACAAAAAGATGCATCTAGAGATGAACTTAAAATAACAACTGTAAATGCTGGCATCTATGCTTTTAGCAACGATATTTTAGAAAAGTATATTCCACTACTTAGTAATGACAATGCACAAGAAGAGTACTATTTAACAGATGTTATTTCAATGGCAAGAAAAGACGAAGCCAATATTGTACCTCTACTAGTAAATGAGGAACAATTTAAAGGCGTAAACTCAAGAGTAGATTTAGCTGCTGCAGAAGTAATTATGCAAGACGCTATAAAATCAAAATTGATGATGAGTGGTGTGAATATGCAACTACCTTCTAGCATCTATATAGAAAATAGTGTAACATTTGAAGGTGAGTGTATAGTTGAGAATGGTTGTCGCTTAACTGGTGAAACCCTCATAAAAAACTCACATATCAAAGCAAATAGTGTTATAGAAGACTCGATAGTTAAAAATTCTGATGTTGGTCCTCTTGCACACCTTCGCCCTGCTTCATATATAGAAGATTCTCACATAGGAAACTTTGTAGAAGTTAAAAAAAGCTCTCTTAAAGGTGTAAAAGCTGGGCATCTAAGCTATATTGGTGATGCTTTGATTGATGAAGGTACAAATATCGGTGCAGGATTTATTACTTGTAACTATGATGGCATCAACAAACATAAAACAATTATAGGCAAGAATGTATTTGTAGGTAGTGATTCCCATCTTGTAGCACCTGTAACGCTTGAAGATGATGTAATGGTCGCAGCAGGAACAACAGTTACCACAGGAACAGTAAAAAAAGGCTCATTAGTTTTAAGTCGTACTAAATTAAGAACTATCAAAGATTTTTATTATAAATTTTTTGGTAAAATCAAGTAAAGAGGTGATTTTATGATTATTCCATCTGACTTACTTAAAGATAAAAAAATACTTCTAGGTGTAACAGGTTCTATTGCTGTTTATAAATCACTTGAACTTACAAGACTTTTTATAAAGGCTGGTGCAGAGGTTAAAGTTGTAATGAGTGAAGCAGCTAAAAAGTTTGTTACTCCACTTAGCTTTGAAGTTCTAACTTCAAAAAAGGTTTTGGATGATACAAGTGAGTCTTGGGTAGATGACCACAATCACATAAAAACAACTCAGTGGGCAGATATATTTATAATCGCTCCTGCAACTGCAAACACAATCGCAAAACTTGCAAATGCTATAGCTGACAATATGCTGTTACAATGCGCTTTAGCATTCCCAAGCACAAAAATCATAGCACCGTCTGCAAATACAAATATGTTACAAAACCCTATCACAAAAGGTAATATTAAAATGCTCGCTATTGCTAACTATGAAGTAGTAGATACTCAAGTAAAAGAGTTGGCTTGTAAAACTCTTGGTGATGGAGCGATGGCTGAACCTCTTGATATATTTTGGCAGAGTGCAAGAGAACTGTTAAGAGAAGAGTTTTGGGATGATAGAAGAGTTATAGTTACTGGTGGTGGAACAATTGAAAAGATAGATGATGTTCGATATCTTTCAAACTTTTCAAGTGGTAAGATGGCATCATCTTTAGCAACTGCACTTTATTGCAGAGGTGCTGATGTAAACTTAATAGCAACTAGGTTTGAAGAGAATATTCCTAAAGGTATCCACACTATTGATGTTGAGAGTTCGCATGAGATGTTAGAGTATTTAACAGACTCAATTCGCATCGCTAAAAAAGGAAAACTTTCAAAAGCAACTCTTATGAGAGATGAGCAAATTCATCTAATTCAAAAAGAGCCTTATCTCTTTATGGCAGCAGCCGTTAGTGACTATATTCCTAAATTTTCTCAAGATGGAAAGCTAAAAAAAGAGATGTTAGGAGAAGAGTTTGAACTTAGTTTAACTCAAAATATTGACATCTTAAACTCCATAGATAAAAAAGGCATCATAACTGTTGGGTTTAAAGCAGAAATGGATAAAGATACAGCCATGAAAAATGCTTCAAAAATGATAGATAAAAAAGATGTAGATGCAGTTTGTTTAAATATTTTAAAAGACTCATCAAGTTTTGGTAGTGATACAAATACAATTGAATTTATAACTCCTCAAAGAAAAGAAATTTTACCAAGTAATGATAAGCTAAGTCTATCTTTTGATATAATTTCACATGCGAAAAATCTATAAATGAATAGTGCAAAACATATAGCCATCATCATGGATGGAAATGGTCGTTGGGCTGAACTTCAAGACAAAAAAAGAGTAAAGGGGCATGAAGAAGGTGCTAAAGTTGTTAAAAACATTACAACTTACTGCTCAAATAATCCTGATATAGAACGATTAACACTTTATGCGTTTTCAACTGAAAACTGGAAAAGACCTCGCTTGGAAGTTGAGTTTTTAATGAAACTACTAGAGAGGTATTTAAAAAATGAACTGAGTGTTTATCTAAAAAATAATGTTAGATTTGAACCAATTGGCGACATAAGAGCTTTTTCAAAATCTTTACAAAAAACCATAAATGAGGTAAAAGAAAAAACTGCTCATTGCGATGGTTTAGTTCAATCTTTAGCTTTAAACTATGGTGCACAAGATGAGATAGTACGAGCGATAAACAAACTAAAAAGCAACGAAGAAAACATTACAGAGGCAATGCTTAGTAATGAACTGGATTGTAAACACTGTGTTGATTTACTTATACGAACAGGTGGTGACCATAGGCTTTCTAACTTCTTACTTTGGCAGGCAGCTTATGCAGAACTATTCTTCATTGACACACTTTGGCCTGATTTTACAAAAGAAGACTTAGAGAAAATCATAAAAAAATTTACAAAAATTGAACGCCGTTTTGGAGGTTTAAAATAATGGAAACACTTTTTGCTTTTATACTTGGTACTTTAATAGGCTCATTTATTAATGTTTTAATTTTAAGAATTCCAAAAGATGAGAGTGTAGTTTTTGGCGCATCTCATTGTCCAGAATGCTTGAATTCACTCAAACCTTGGCACAATATTCCTATATTTTCTTGGATTTTCTTAAGAGGAAAATGCTCTTTTTGTAAAACTAAAATTTCCTCACAATATCCAATTATAGAGTTTATATCTGGTCTAATATTTTTAATATTAGCTACTAAATATACTTTATCTCTTCCTTTACTTTTAATAGGTTTTAGTTTTTTAATGCTCTTAGCTCTTTCTATAATTGATTTTAAATATAAAATGGTTCCAGATTCTTTAAACCTTTTGGCTATGTTTTTTGCAATTTTTGGAGCATGGAACCTAAATGGAGTTTTTCTAAACTTTCAAAATGCTCTTCTTTTTGCTGGTGGTTTTACACTGTTAAGGTTTGCACTTTCTTACTACTTAACCTCTAGTAGTTACCGAGCAGGACTAAAGACAAAAACTCCGTGGAATAAACATTATGACAGAACACCATTTATAGAAGCAATGGGAGAAGGTGACATAATGGTAGCTGCAACTATGGGGGCTTTACTTGGTGCTAAACTAACTCTAGTCGCTGTCTTTTTATCTGCTATTTTAGCCTTGCCGGTAATGCTACTTCTACTTAACAAATCAGCCCAAGAACAAAGAGTTCCTTTTGTGCCATTTTTAGCACTAGCAACTTTTATAGTTTATATTTACGATTCACCAATACTTTCATATATCGAGGCTAATTATTAATCATGGATAGACTTAGAAAATATATGCTCAACAATCTTTTTATGATTTTTTTATCAATGTTTATGCCTCTTTTTGCCATCGCATCTGTTATCTTTATGATTAAACTTGCGACATATACAGCAGTTATACAACTAAGCATCTTAGATATGTTAAAACTCTACACCTTTGTTTTACCAGAAATTTTATTTTATACCTTGCCTATTACATTTTTTATTGCTGCGACTCTATCTTTGTTTAAACTCTCAACAGATAATGAAATGGTTGTTCTTTTTTCTCTTGGGATCCACCCTAGTTTTATATTAAAAACATTTTTAAAACCAGCAGCTTTACTATCTGTACTTTTAATGTTTAATTTTTTTATACTTTTTCCACACTCTACTACACTTTCAAGTAACTTTGTCTCCTATAAAAAAAGTGAAGCTAAGTTTAATCTGAGTGCATCTGAGTTTGGACATAGTTTTGGTGACTGGTTACTTTATATTGACAAAGATAATGGTAATGAAACTTACTCCAATGTTATTTTATTTAACAAAAATAAAAAAGAAGAGATTATTATCAATGCAAAAAAAGCTCAAATCATTAATGATTCAGGGATTTTAAGATTAAAGCTTACCGATGGAAAAGGCTATAGTTATTCCACAAAAAAACTATCACAAATTGATTTTGAAGTCATGTATATAAATGATACTATGGCAACTGACCTTGCAACATATCGTTCACCTATTGAATATTGGCTATCAGATGAGAGAAAAGAAAGTAAAACTCATATGATGATTACTGATGTTCTTTTGAGTCTTTTTCCTCTTATAAGTCTTTTTCTAGTTGCGAGTATTGGTATAGTTCATGTTCGTCATCAGAAAGGAAGAATATATTTATACCTATTTTTAGGCATTTTAATTTTTTATGGAGCAACTCTAGGACTACAAAAAACTTTAGTTTACTACACTATTCCATTTGTTATAATTAGTTGGTTAACAGGAACATACTATATGTATAAAAAAACAATTTTAGATAGGTTTTAAGTTATAGATGCGTTGTGCATTAACCTTGTCTTATGATGGCACTCATTTTTTAGGCTCACAAACTCAAAAAAGCTCAAACAACACCATATTAGGTAATTTACAAAAAGTTCTTTTACAACTTAGTATAGACTCTAAAATCATAGCATCTGGAAGAACAGATAAAGGAGTTCATGCAACTGGACAAGTATGTCATATTGATTTACCTGCATTTTGGACAGATTTAAAAAAACTAAAAAAAGTTTTAAATGAGATG
Organism: Sulfurimonas sp.; assembly: GCF_029027405.1. Classification (NCBI taxonomy): domain Bacteria; kingdom Pseudomonadati; phylum Campylobacterota; class Epsilonproteobacteria; order Campylobacterales; family Sulfurimonadaceae; genus Sulfurimonas; species Sulfurimonas sp. The sequence continues at coordinate 1,369,727 of NZ_CP093396.1, read as the reverse complement.
CTACCACCAAGTATAAAAGTAAAAAATATCATAAAGGTAAATGAGCAATTTCATGCAAGATATAGTGCTAAAAGAAGAGTTTATCGCTACATAATGAAAGAGTCAAAAAGTAACCCTTTTGAAGAAAACTATATTACATTTTTAAACTCTATAAATTTTGATGAAATACAAAAAAATATAAAACTTTTTTTAGGTGAACATGATTTTTCAAACTTTAAAAAAACAGGAAGTGATACAAAAAGCAATATAAGAGTTATCTACAAAGCATCTGTATATAAACATAAGAAGTATATTGTCTTAAATTTTGAAGCGAATGGATTTTTAAGAAGTCAAATTAGATTAATGGTCGGAGCGTTATTAAAACTAGATGCATCTAAAATAATAGCTCTACTCAACTGCGAAAAAGACTTTAAGATAAAACCCGCACCAAGCAACGGGCTTTATCTCTCTAAAATAAAATACTAACTACTTTTTAACATCTGCTTGTTTATTAAAATAAGGAATATATTTAGCAGTTTCATAGATGCCAAAAGTTAAATCTTTCATCTTTTGTAGTAACTCTTCATTTTGGTCTGAATGATCTTCTAGTGGGGAATCACTATATATATCAAAAAGAGCCTCATTTGTTCCATCTGCTTTTGTTCTAAAGTAGTATTTTTCTCCAACTAAACCAATTGTAGGGTTTGAACTATGCTGGATTGTAAAAGCATATCTACTATTGTCAAATTCTTCATCAAAGACATCTCGACCTAGAGTTGTTGCAGTATATGAGATGTTTGCCATAGATGCAATTGTTGGGAGTGCATCTATTTCACTTAAGACGGTGTCATATACTTTTGGCTCTTTTATAAGTGGTGAGTAGATTACAAAAGGGACTCTGTGTGAGCCTAAACCTAGGTTTGAATTACTCTCTCCAACAAAAGTATGCTCACCTGTTCTTCCATGGATGCCGTGGTCTCCCCAAAAGATAAAGATAGTATTTTTGTAGTATTCACTTTTTCTTGCAAGTTCCATATAATGACCAACGCAGTAGTCCATAAATCTAAATGAATTATACTCCTTTACAGATTGAAAACCATACTTCACAACTTCTTCTTCACTTATATCATCTCTAACTTTAAAACCATAACTATCATTTGGAATAGTATATGGTCTATGATTTCCTGAAGTTTGAATCACACTAAAAAATGGCTCTTTTTCTTTTACTAGTACCTTATTTGCTTCACGAAAAAGGTCTATGTCTGAAATACCCCAAACATCATTACGAGGTGATGAGTAATCTCCTTCTTCATAAAGCTTTAAGTTTGTCATTGATTGAGTTAGCATACCACGAATATTTCCCCATGAAGCTGAGCCACCGATGAAATAAGACTTCTCATACCCTTTAAAATCTTGAGCAATACTATGCTGATCAACTATAAGAGGATTACGAGAAGATGTACCTTTTAGTTCCACATCTGGAAGACTTGTAACTGTAGTATAGATAGAACGGGCAGTTCCAGTTGATGGAGTAAAATAGTTTTTAAAGAAGTACCCATTTTTAGCTAAATCATTCATAACAGGAGAAGGGTCTATAGGATTATTTGATACACTAGATTTATATGAAGCAAAAGATTCTAAAATAACTATAACAATATTTGGTTTTTTACCTATTATGTGTTTTGGAGTTATTTCTCTTTTAAAGTTTAAACTTTCTTCATCTTTATCTTTTACACCCAAAAAATCACTCATCAAAGAGTAGTATTTTTTAACTTCTTTTTTATCGTAAGATACTCTTCCATTTTTCCAAGTATCAAAAAAATAGTGTATAGGGTTGTAAGTTAGTTGAGTAGCAAAAGCATGTTTTGAAAAAGCTGCTTCACTCCACCTAAGAGGATACTGCGAAAACTTACTATAACCTCCAACAAGAAGAATTATAAATGCCACAAAACCAAAAACTATACCTTGATTTATAGATATTTTTATCTTTCTTTGTTCTTCGATATCAACTATTAACCTATATGTGAAAAATATAAAAATTATATTTACTAAAAATACACCCAAAGATATCCAAACAACTGGGTAACTCTCCCAAACCATTTGAGTCGAAATATCTAAATTTTCTAAAAATCTTATAGCTGTAAAATCTACCCTTGTATGAAGATATGCAAAATGTCCAAAGTCAATAGTGTAAAATAAAAAATAAAAAGCAAATACTAAACCTAGATAGACAAGCCAAAAATATTTAAAAAAGCCTCCATTAAATGGACTAAGCCACTTAATACCTCCCAAAAAGAAAAGAGGTACAATCATCAAAATAACCATTCTTAAATCGAACCTAAAACCTAGCCACATAGCTTGAGCATAATCATTGAAAATCAGAGGAGAAGATGGGTCAGAAAAAACTATATAAAAAACAACTCTCATAAAAACATAAAGAAATGTCAAAGAAGGTATAAAAACAAGTAAAAATCTTAAAATTTTGGGAAGTTTTAAAAACATAAATAAACTCTCTTTATTTAAAGTATAAAAAATATTATAGAATTTTACTATTAACTTCTTAATTTATTCCACAAAATACCATAATATTCATGAATAGCTATTTGAGAATTTTCAAAAGAATCAATACTCGGAAGCATAAAAAAACTTATGTCATCTCTTTTTTGAAAATCTGTAGATGCTGATATAGCGTCAATTCCAGTATTTTTAAAAAGGCTTATGGCACGAGGCATGTGACTTGCAGATGTAACTAAAATAAGAGAAGAATTTTTTACTATATCTTTACTAAAAAGAGCCTCTTCTTTTGTATCCTTTGGCTCACTTCCAACTATAATATTTTCTTTATTTACTCCAAGTTCCATTGCTATTTTTGCATGCATTAAAGCATTTGAAGTATCTGTTTTTCTAGCATAACCTGTAAAAATAAGCTTCGAGTCTTTTAAATGCTTGTGAATTATAACACCTTCAATCACCCTAGTTAAGCCTGTTGGTCTGATTTGTGAAGAGAGAGGTTGCGTAGCATCTGTATTGTGTCCACTTCCTAAAACATGAATATATTTTGCCTCTCGTTTATAATCATATTTTGTTTGCATATCTTCTAGGTTACTGATTAAAAAATTTGAAAATGGTGGGTAAGAGAATAAAAACATAAAAGTAAAAGCAAGATATAAAGAAGCAGTTGATAAGTTTTTTTTCTTCATCTTTAAAAATAGATACCAAAAGATAAATAGTAAAAGAATCATTCCGTAAGGCTCTATAAAAAAAGAAACCAACTTCTTTAAAAAAAATCCTACTTCATTCATCTAATTACTCCATTAATTTCTTCTACTACTTTCTCATCCCAAAGTAACTCTTTGTGGCTTAATCCATCTACTTCTTTGTAAAGAGCTAAATTTTTAATATAATTTTTTAGATTTCTAGCATTTTGGATATATGTTGTTTCATCATCACGACTTACAAAAAGATAAGTCTTGGCATCTATACTTTGAACATGTTCATAGTTTCTAAATTTGTATCTAAAAACATTACTCAAATCAATCATAGGAAAAACACCTCTTTGTACGAACTTTTCTTTTGCGACAGATGCGATGGAATCAAAAGAGCCAACTAAAATAACTCCCAAATTCTTGTGTTTACTCGCAACATAAGAGGCAACACTTGAACCTAAAGAAAATCCTAAAATATAAAAATCACCATAATACTTTTGAGTTAATGAAGCGATTTGAAGTGAATCTTTAAAAAGATTTTTCTCACTTGCTACACCCTCACTTTTTCCATAAGAACGGTAGTTAAAAGAGATAATCCTAAGTGTTGGGTAAGTAAGTGATAGTTTTTTAATCAAACCTACTACATCGTGTGAACGACCACCAAAAAAGAGCATCGTATTTTTAAACTCTTTTGGAGTAAAAACAACACCTTCAAGCTCAATTCCATCTTCATTGTTTATACTAAGCATCTCAAATTTATCGTCAAGCTCACTCTCTCTATGCAAGGTTGGAGTAAAAATCATATGATATTGCCACTCATAAAAAGCATAAATTAAAATCAAAAATGTAAAAAATAAAAAAGCTATGTAAATCATGCGAAGAATTATAGTAGAATTTAAGAAACACGCTGATTAAGGGATTTAGGACATATTTGTAATAACTTTACTATGATTTAGAGTGCTTATGGTTACAAAATGGTTATAGTTTTATTTTTGTGTATAATGAGAAATATACTACCCCAAGAAAATCAAACAACTGAACCCTCTGAACAAGCCAGATGATTCTTCTTTATACTAATATTCTATCATTTTAAAAATTCTCTTTCAATTTTGAAGTGAGTTTCTGTCTTGTTTTTCTATATTTCTACTATTTATTAGCATGTTAGAACCTTATTTTGTTCCTTTTGTATCAGTTCCTAGCCCTTACCAGTGCAGGTGTCCGTCTCAGATTATAACAAGCAGCCAACATAAAAAAGTGTTGTTGATTTTTATCTATTCCCCGATATCTGGTTTTTCTGAAGTTCATATGTTGTTTTATAAATGCGAATGGTAATTCCACGAGACATCTTATCTTTGAGAATCTTGTATTATTTCTTGATTGTTTAGGTCTTAGTTTCGATTGACCTCTTACTCGTCTTTCAACTATACCAGCAAAAATACCTTTTGCTCTTAGTGCCACTTTTCTTGCCTTTTGCATATAGCCGCTATCTGCAAAGATAGCTTTATCTTCATCTTGAGTAAGTTCATCGAATTGAGTACTATCATGAGTTGATGCAGTTGTAGCTATTACTTTTTTGATGATACCGTTTGTATCAGTTGCTATATGCATCTTTAATCCATGATGTTTACGACCTCTTTTTGAAGTATAGGTTGCATCAGAATCATGGGCTTTATTTGAAATAACTTTACCCTTGTCATCTTTTTTTCTCTTTGGTTCGCTTGAGTGGATGAGAGTAGCGTCTATAAGAGTTCCCTCATTGAGTATAAGTCTTTTAGATTCCATCATCTTTTTTACTTCTTCAAATATTGAACCTAGCAGCTCTTCTTTTATAAGTTTGTTTCTAAATTTACAAATTGTAGTCTCATCTGGAATAGTGTCTTCATCTTTAATATCAAGAAACTTTCTAAAGCTTATACGGTCATGTATAAGCTCTTCTACAGTTTCTGGTAAGGAAACTGTCACACGTGTCATTGGATCTGACAATCCATACCAATTCTGCAAGAAGAGTGAGCCTACTAATATCTTTGCAATGATAGATGGTCTTCCTGTCTTACCTTTGTTAGGTTTATATACATTTTTCTCTATAAGTATTTTCTCAATTGCTTCAAATGGAATAATCTCTTTCATCTCATTTAGAAACTTCATACTCTTCTTACCACCTTGGTATTTCATGGCATGGTCAAAAAAACTTAGTTGCATATTTATCCCTCAAACTTAGCTTCTTAGTATATCTATTTTAGCTAATTATTGGTTTGAAGGAGGTTAAGTTAAATTGCTTGATTGTTCAGAGGGTTCAACTATTTCTAAAGTTTAATTCTTAAAAGAGTAAAACTTTAGAAATAGTTGTTTGATTTTCTTGGGGTAGTATAATGATAGTTTAAAAATAAATGATGAGAATTACACTAAATCTAGTGAAAATGTAGCATAGGGTAACAGGTATTTAGGGAATTAGATTTTTGAAAAAGTTGTCTTGACATATTGGGGTAGTATAAAATTCGAAAAAAACATTACCCTTAAGGTACAAAATAATATCTTTTTTTCTTTAGAATCATGACTATATGTGCAAAAAAAGAACTGTAATTCTTTTACTTTAAATATAAAATTATTTATATAATTGACATATTTGTCGATATATTTAAGTTCTTTTAGATAAATTTGTTGTACATCTGTTATACTATTACATTTTTTGTATGGTATACTTGCATTAATCTTAATAAACTTAAAAGGAGTTGTCATGTCAGAAGTTTTAGAACTAGTATTTAATGGAACAGAGATTATGTTCAATTCAAATAAAAAGATTTTAATCAAGAGAATTAAATCTCTTGATGCGAAAAAAGAAATTCGTATTGCTAAAGCAAGAATGAGACATAGTGTTATTCAGCGTTCTTCAAATAGAGTTAGAATGATTGCTGATGAGGCTTTAAGTGAGTAATAAAAGTCTTAGGAAAAGTATAAAACGACAAAAAGTTGATAAGGTGACTACTCGGAACCTTCATCTTGTAGCTGGAAAGCATGAACATACACATTCCGTTGCCCCAATATCTGCTTCAGAAATAGAAAAGTTAGAATCAATAAATCCAGAGTATGTAGATAGGCTTTTTTCAATAATGGAGAAAAGTGTAGATGTAGAAGAAAAAGAAGTTAGCATGTATTTCGAGGCTGTTGCCAGAGAACAAGAGAATGATGAGCTTTCTATTTATGCACAGAATGAACTTTCAAAAAAAGCTATTCATTATTCTACTGCTTTAGTTGTTTTTCTTATTTTGTCTGCAATTAGTTTTGCTTATATTGATTTAGAATATATTTCTTTAGCTCTTGTTTCTACTGTAATTGGTGTAGTTGTAAAAGCTATTATGAAGGATAACAGTAAAACAGAACCTGATAAATAAAATATATTTTAAAAAAGTAGCTAAACATTTGGAGATTTTTATTCTTGATTCTTTAAAAGATTTTATAGAAAGTTTTCTTCTGAATATGAGATAGCTATATATAAAAAATTTGAAGAAAAGTTAGTTATTTTAATCATACATATAACAACTCGGGAAAGTGCTTATAAATAAACTCTACACTAAAGAATAACTAACAATATCAACTATCCCATACAAACTAGATATATACTTGCTTATGTTTAATATTATAGGTACAATTCCACTAATTATACGAGGAAATATATATGCAAACATTTGGAATTTTTTCAACAAACTTTGACCACGAGTATTTAACTAAACATTACATCTATATCAATGAAAAAGATGAGAGTAGAGAAGATATAAAAATCGACATTAATGATTTAAAAAGAATGCTCAAAAAAAAGAGTAAAAGTGTTGCTGGGACTATATTTTTATATAACCCGACTATTAGTCCAGTAGGCTATGATAACAACTCAGCATTAAGTGAGCAAGGTTTTGATTATGATGGTGAATTTAAAGAATTAAACTTCAATGACACTATAAATATTTTTTCAAAATCAATCAGAGATGGATATAGAGGTAAACTTATAGAAATTAAGTACCTTTTTAATCTTAACAAAGCCAACATTGAGCCAACTCCTATACTAGAAGAGTTAGATTCTGATTTAGATAGATACTATTCTACTCAATTTACTCGTTATGATAAAGAGCTAAACTATCATGATTATTTAACTATGAGTCTAAATGGTAAGTTTGTTTATTTTGGAAGCGGACACAAATATGACAAACATCATAAAGAGATAATAAATTATGCTAAAAATATTGCGATTCAAGCAGTAAAACTAGGTAAAGAAGTATATTTTACACATGATAAAAACTATGATGCTGATGAGTGTATAGATATAGCTTACTTTCTTTCTCCTTTAGCCGCAGGTAAAATACGAGAAAAAAGAATAAACTCATTTAAAGACTCTTTTAGAACTTACCCTCCAACTATTCAAAAATTAAAATAATTTTTTAGCCCATCTAGTAAAAAACCTATTTGGGCTTAATCTTTTACTTATCTCTTTAGCTTCTAAGATATGCTCACTTAATATTTTTGCTATATATGGAGCTAAAACAAAACCATAACCACCATTTCCATTTATCATGTATAAGTTTGGATAGTAGGTGTAGTTTTGTGTATTTGAACTCTCTACTTCATATCTAATATTTTTACTAGCTAATGTTTCTTTAGACATAACTAATCCACCAACAATAGGCATGTAATCATAAGAACCAGAACGAAGACCTGTAAAATCTCTCAAAACTTTAATGTCTTTCAGTTTAATAGTTTTACCAGCTTTACTAAGTAATTCTGCTCTACCTTCTTGCAAATCATAAGGAGTAGTAGACTTTTGCGGATGATAGTGAACATTATGTGTCGCACCGATAGCTAATTCGCCATTAAAGCTTGGAGATATAGAAACATCTTGATGAATACTGCAAGGATTTTCACTTGAAGTTTCAATATCAATGCGATGCCCCCACACACCACTTAACTTTATATATGGTTCTTTTATAATTGACTCATAAGCACCTGTTGCAAGTAAAACATTTTTAGCACTATATATCTCATTTATAACCCAATATGCTTCATCATAAACTATAGATTCTACTTTTTGCTCTACAAACCTAGCACTTTTACACATTGCACTACACATAGCCTTAGCATTTACTACTCCAGCATCTATACAAATATATCCATACTCTTTTGCATAAGGAGTTAAAGTATTTAAAAAAGTCTCAGATGCAACTTGTAGCTTCAAAGAAGTTTTTTCTTTATATTTTGCAAGTATTTTTGATGATTTTGCATCTGTTGCACTATGAAAAAGTTTTGTTTTTTTAAGAAGATGTGGAAATTTTTTCTCATAAAATTCCATGCTGTAAACAAAGGCATCATTTAAAAGTTCTTTTAACTCACCTTCTTTAGAAAACTTAGGAGCTATAAAAGCACCAGCAGCACCACTTCCCCCATTAGCAATTCCCTCCATATCAAAGATAACAACTTTTTTCCCAACCTTAGCAAACTCATAAGCTACACTTGCACCGTTTATTCCTGCACCAATTATTGCTAAGTCATACATCTAAAATCTTTCATTATTTTCAATACTATACCTTTTTAAGATTGTATTTTCAATTTTTAAAGCCTTTTCTCTGCATATAGCTACTTTAACACCATCTTCATTTTCTAAAACAAGGTACTTACCTTCAAACTCTTTAAGTATTTTCACAAACTCTTTGAAATTTTTAAACTTTTTAGAATTTACTCTATCTATTATCCAAAGAGAAAAATCATGATCTCCTCTGCTTATATCAGATGCAAGAACCTTCAAAAGTAAAACAACATCATCTTTATCTTCTGTTGCCCATTTAGATGCTGCTTCTCTAAGGCTAAGAAGTGTGGAACGACTATTTTGGAGTAGATTTCTACTCAGTGGAGAGAAAACATAACCACCATATATGTAGTATCTTGGCATCTTGTCATAAATAACTGTATCTACTAAAAGGTTATCATTTGCTATATTGTTAAGCTTTATTGAGAGTTCTTTTTTCACTCCATTTCTCAGTACACGCATAGAAATTTTCTCACCAAGTTGTTTCTTATCTATATAGTATTTGTAAGATGTGAATTGATGATGTCTAAACTCTACTGTCCCATCATTTTCTATCTTATTATTATCTACGCTAAGAAGTACATCACCTGGTTTGATTTTGTCATAAGCAGGTGATTTTTCTGCCACATCTATTATTAAAACACCTGTTGTATCTTTATCCATCTCATTTACACTTCTTAGTGCTTCATTTTCCAGTTTTTGAGAACTTACTCCTAGATGAGGAAAACCATCATACTTTCCATCTTTTATATCAGCTAAAAAGTGTTTAACTATTTCGGCAGGAACTAAATAACCAAGATTTTGAGAGCGTGATATCTGCTGCATGACTACACCAACTATCTTTCCATCGCTTATAGCAGGTCCTCCACTATTTCCAGGATTTACTGCGGCATCTATCTGAATAGACAAAAATATCTCTTTAGAATGGGCATACATATTATGTTCTATTCGCGAAACTATGCCAGTACTCGCACTTAGACTATCTCCACCCATTGGAAAACCATAAACTGTAACCTCTTGTCGTATAGTTGGCAACTCGCCAAATGTTAAACTTTTAGCGCCTTTAAAAAATGATTCATCAAGAACTGTGAGTATCGCCAAGTCAGCTTGATGAGAAATATAATCCACTTTTGCTTCATATCGTTTAGATGAACCATATCGCTTCACTTCTATAAATGTTTGATTTGCAACTATATGAGCATTAGTAAGTATTCTTTTCCCTTTTCCATTTATAATACTGCCTGATCCATGAGACCTTCTTATAGTAGAGTTCCATGGTGTCATATAGTTGGGTGTCTTTGATACTGTATATATTTTAACTATAGATTCTTCCACTTCAGTATTTGCAAATATATTCGTACTTAGGAGTATAGTAAATAGTATATATAATAATTTTTTCATTCTCTACCTTTTCAGTTGGTATTTTATTTTATCTTTTTTTTGGTATAAAATAAAGAACACTCTCAAATATCCCTTCCATATAGTGCCGCAAATAAACCTTATACTCACTCTCTATATCTAAAACTTTTTGAGGAATTTTATACCAGTCCTCCGCTTTATGATAGATGCAAATAGCTAAAATGGGTTTATACTTCTTAATAATCTCTCTAGAACCATCTATCGCATCTTGTTCTGCACCTTCAATGTCTAGCTTTATAAAATCAACTTTTTCTTTTACTATATTATCGATTGTATTTATATTAGTTGCTTGATAGTTATGGTCACAATTATTTTGATTATTATCTTCATTTGTTGAACCTAATTCTTGCTTAGCTCCCAAACCACAGTTTATAAACTCTATGCCTTTTGTATCTGAAAAATTTCTTTTTGCTATATTTATATGCAAATTATTTGGTTCTATGGCATAAATCTTTTTAAAATCAGGAAAGTTTTTTATGATATTTGGAAGAGTATCACCGACATAAGCACCGCCATCTACAAAACATATATTTTTTATATTTGGAATTATATCTTTATCAAAATACTGTTCGTCATGGTTATTTGTAAAGCCCTGCATAAACTCAAAGTCAAATGAAATTTTAAAGTTAAGCACTTTAGTAAAAACTTCTTGAGATCTCACATCTTCAAGTAAGTTATACAAGTAAGCATACTCTTTGTGATGGTTTTTAAAGTTCTCTTCAAAGTCAAGTATAAAAGGAGGTTCAGCTAAATCAAGCATTGAGTATCTGTAAAATGACAAATAATTAAAGTTACTAAAGCCCTTAGCATCTAGAGTATTTTTTACTTCTAATGGACTTCCAGTTGAAACTGAAAGAATTATAGAGTCTTTTTTAACATCATCGATACTAAGAACAGACTTTTTACGGGAGCGTTGAACTCTGCTAAAGTCATCTATAATACCATCAACTTCTACATACTTTAAGATAGACTTGGTAAGTTTATTTATACCTAAAATGTACTTTTTTGTGGAGGTTGAAGTCGATAAAAAAAGCTCTGTTAGTTTTTTATCTTCTTCATTTGTGTAGTTAAAATCTACTAAATTAAACACTTACTTCTTTAATATCTGCAATTTTCAATATACTTTTATATATAGATGCTACTAAATATTTTCTATTATTTTTAAGATTTTCATCTTCAACATTTACCATTACATCATCAAAAAACTTATCAAGATTTGGTTTTAAACCTAAAAGTGCATCTAGTTCTTCTTCATAAGAGTTATATTTACAATCATTAACTCTATTATATTTTGTATATAATTCTTCTTCTGCTTTTTCTTGGAATAGTTTTACATCTACTGATAACTCCTTAGATAAATCTATATCTTTAGTTATATTTGCAACACGCTTAAATGTCGAAAATGCTTCAGAAAAACCTTCACTATTTACTATGGCATCTAGTGCTTGTATTTTTTTAGAAATAGCAACTAACTCTCTTTCTTTAGATGCTAAAACTGCTTCAACAACAGATGGATTTACTTTGTAGTATTGCTTAACACGCTCTAAGAAAAAGTTTTCTAACTTTTGCATATCTATAGATGCGTATCCAGATGCTAACTCTTTTAATGTTTTTGATATATCAAACTCTAAGTTATGTTCCGCAGTAATTCTTATGATTCCATTTACCGCGCGACGAAGTGCAAAAGGGTCACGAGAACCCGTTGGGATTTGATTTACACTAAAAAGAGCCAGCAGCGTGTCTAGTTTTATACTCATAGCAACTATGGCACTTAAAGGAGTTGAAGGAAGTTCACTATCTTCTCCATCTGGTAAATACTGCTCTTTTATTGCTGTTATAACCGCTTCACTTTCCTCAGCTTCTTGTGCATAATAACCACCCATAAGACCTTGAAGTTCTGTAAACTCATAAACCATTTCACTCATTAAATCAGCTTTTGCTAAGTTGATTGCTCTACTTAAATCTTCTTTCTTAGCATCTATCTTATAGATATCAAAAAGAGTGTTTGCTATTTTTGCTTCTCTGTCTATCTTATCTTTAACACTTCCAAGACCTTTAAAAAATGCAACTTTTTCTAGTCCATCTGTGCTTAGTCCATTTTTTAAGTCATTATCAAAAAAGAAAAGTCCATCTGCTAAACGAGGACGAAGAACTCTCTCATTGCCTTCTATGACTTTTGAAAAATCATCAGTAAGGGCATTTGATACAACTACAAACTTGTTAATTAGTTTTCCATCTTTAAAAACAGGAAAATATCTTTGATGCTCTTTCATTGAAGTTATGATAACTTCTGGAGGAAGTCTTAAAAACTCTTTATCAAACGAGCCTAATAGTGCTGTTGGATTTTCTGTAATTGCAACTACTTCATCAAGTAAATCATCATCAACTTCAATATTTACACCATTGTCTGTTTCAATAGCTTTAAAATCATTTAAAATTTGCACCATTCTATCTTCACAAAAAAGTGTAACACCACCATTTTTTAAGATTTCAAAGTATTCTTTTGAACCTTTAACTTCTAATGATTCAAAATTGCTTATACGATGAACAAAAGTAACTTTTGAAGACTTAACTCCAAAAAGTTCTAAATCTACAAGCTTATCATCAAGCATAACATTTACCCAGCGAATAGGTCTTATAAAACTTTCACTAAGACTTCCCCATCTCATAGACTTACCAAAGCTTAGGCTTTTTATCCATTCACTTATAATGCCTTCTAAGAGATCACATGACTCTTTACCCTTAACATCTTTTTTATAGTAAAGGACATCTTTATTGCCCTTTTGTTTTGTACCTATCTCACTAAGTTGTACTCCGCATTTTTTTGCAAAACCATTAGCAGCGGGTGTAGGTTCACCATCCTTATAGGCAACTGCCATAGGCGCACCAAAAAACTCTTCTTCACTATCTTCTTGGACACTCTTAAATTCTCGATGCCATATTACTAAGCGGCGAGGAGTATAATAAAATTCAAACTCACAAAGCAGTGAATTTTTTTCTAAAATATCAGCATATTTTTTTTCAATATTTTTAAGTTCTTTTAAAAGTGGAACAGCAGGTAGTTCTTCAACACCTATCTCAATTAGTAGCGTTTTTAGCATATTTTTACTCTTTTATTAAATTATTGCGATTTTATCTATTTTTTGGTTAAAGAGTGCTTTTATAAAATATTTCTTAAATAAGATAAATAAACTCTGATTTATCTTTTATGTAAATAATTATATAGCTACAATACTATATAAATTAAAAAATACAAGGAAAAAAAATGCCAAAGATTAACAAATATGTAGATATTGATACAGTAGAAAGAGAAGCTAAAAAAGATTTCATCGACCGTCACTCTCCGTTTATTACAGTTGAAGGTTCAGCCAAAAAAGGTAAAATACTTTCAGTAATTGTTAAAATGGGTAACGAATACACTCATCCAGATGATTTTGATCACTACATAGAAAGTATCAGTCTTTTTAACGGTGAAACAAAATTAGCTGGAGCTTCTTTTATTTCTGGAACTTTAGGAAATGAAAAATCTAATACACAAGTAACTTTTAACATTAGACCAATGGGTAAAAGACTAAAACTAGTAGCTCATGCTTACTGTACAAAGCACGGCATCTGGGAATCAACTCCTTTAGAAATAGCTGTAGCTCAGTAGCTGAATCTCGTAATTGAGGGCTTTATAGCTCTTGGTTATATCCACTTAAATATTATTCAAGTGCCACTTCAAATCATTTTCTCATGCAAATATATCATATTAAGAGGATAATTGATTATGATAACAATTATTAATTTAATAGAGAACTAAGTATAAATAAATTATCATTCAATAATGTTTTAAGTTTTACTTAAAAAAATATTTGAATGAGGTAAGATGAGTATAAATAATCTAAATAATTGCATAAAGAGAAACCGAGCAAATCATTCAAGAGTTAGAGAAGCAATTTATATTTTATTAATGAATAGTGATGAATGCTTAAATGTATCTCAAATCATCAAAGAACTTTCTACCTCATATCCAAAAAAACTTTCTCAAAATACTATATATAGGCATTTAAATTTTTTTATTGAATGCAAATTGGTTATAGTCATACAAGATGACTTTAAAAGAGCCTACTACTATCTTAAAGAAAATACTCCGATGCTATTTTGCATCTGCACTACTTGCACTAGAGTCACAAAACTACCAATAAATGAAAGTGTTGAATTAAAAGAGTTTACAGATGCAGAATTTATTACTATTCATAAAATATGTAATGAATGCAATTTAAAAATATAAATGATAATGGTTACCATTTTAAATAAATAATAAGTTTTACTTTGTACAATTATGATATTAATTTTCAAAATTATAATCAAAAAGGGAAAAAATGAATAAATTAATTAGATTAAGTTTAGTAGCCGCACTAGCAATTAGCACATCAGCATTTGCAGAAGAGTCAAAAGAAGCTAATAGCATTCAAGAAATGTTTAGCAAGGGTACGGCAAGTGGGCAAATCCGTCTAGGTTATGCTGCTAATAATACAGAGGTTACTGATGCTAAAGATACATCAGCAGCTGCTATTGGTGGTCAATTAAAGTTTGAGACTGCAGCTATTAAAGGTCTTAGCCTAGGTGCTGCAATGTATACTTCTCACTCTTTACCTGTCCTAAGTGGCGATGTTAATGATAATACATTCACTAACGAACTAACTTCAGATAATCGTCAATATACAGAATTAGCAGAGTCTTATCTTAATTTTAATTACGAAGGTTTTAACTTTCGTGGTGGTCGTCAACTTATAGATACTCCACTAGCAGATAGTGATGATATTAAAATGACTCCACACACTTTTGAGGCATATATTGCTTCTTATACGCTAAAAGATTTAGGTCTATCTTTTATTGCGGGAAGTGTATTAAGTTGGCAAGGTGTTGATGATGGTTACGATAATGTAACAAATCGTAGATGGACAAAAACTGGCGAAGATGGTACTTATGTGGGTGCTGTAACATATTCAAATGATATTATTGAAGCTAGTGCTTGGTACTATGATGTAACAAAAGCTGCTTCAGCAATATATGCAGATGTAACTGGAACTATTGCAATTAGCGACGATATTGAGATTGTTGTAGCTGCTCAATATCTTAGTGAAAGTGAAAAAGATATTGTAGCTGGTGTACCTAGTACAATTGAAGGAAGTATTGTAGGGGCTATGGTTGAAGCTGGAATTTATGGTGCAACTTTATCGGTAGCTTATGATAGCGTAAGCGTTAAAGATGGAAAACAAATTTTTGAAGGATTTGGTGGTGGTTCTTCATATACTAACATCGATACTATGACAGCAGGTACTCTTCATGATGGTAGTGTTAGTGATGGTAGCTCGTACACTATTGGTGCTGCTTACGAGATTGCTGGTGTAAACATATTTGGTGTTTATGGAGATTATCAGGCTAACGCTGTTTCTGGAGGAGCAAAAGCTCATGTAACTGAAATAGATGTAGGTTTAGAATATGAATTCAATGAAGGGGAAGCTGATGTAGCATTTGTTTATGTTATAGGAGAGGATAAAGAATCTTCTGCTAAAACAGATTTTGATAATAATCGTATGCAACTAGTAATGAACTACAATTTCTAAAACCATGCCCTTCGGGGCATATATTCTTCTTTTACACATTTACTTAATCAAAAATCTTGACACTTTTGATTAAGTCTGTGTATTAAATAAATTTATAAAATAAAGGTATTAAAATGATGAAACAAAAAAAATTAACATTATCTATAGTAGCTTCTTTAGCGGTAGCTTCTTTAGCAATGGCTACCCCATATGCAAATACTAAAACTACTGTTTTAGATAAAACATTTAAAACTGCTGGAGCAATGTTCGCTTATACTGAATTTGAACTCTCTGGTGAACCATTAGCTGAGGCATTAGGACTTGACCTTGATACATTAGATCCAAATGCAATAAATGAACCTACTGAATTTGACTACACAACAGGTATTGAAAGTTATGAGTATAGCGAGGAAGCTATGTATGCTATCAACTATCAGTCAAAAATGGGACCACATTTAGTGAATGGACTACTAAATAAACAAAGAGGTGGGAATATGCAATCTTTGGCAAAAAGGTTCACACATTTTGCTAAAGTCACAGGAAATGATCCAGAAATCATTCCTTTAAATATGCACCCTACTGCCCTTCCGTATATCTCTGGTCTTCCAGAATTTGCTTCAAAAGTTGATACTACTACTGTAAATAGTGATGAAGTTGTAGTATTTAGACACGGAAAAGAGAAAAAAATAAAAACTGCTGTTCCTGCTTATTTAAGAGATTATAAAACTCTAGCTTGGAAAGAAAGTGGTATGGATAAAACTTTTAATCCAGCAGCTTTTGGTGGTGCTTTACTTAAAGATATTATGTGGGCTCAAGATTTCTTAGGCAGCATGCATGTAACCCTAACAGATGAAGAAGTAGAAGCTTCAAGCTCTACTATGGATCACGATGGAAAACATACACTTGGTGTATCTTCAGCTGATGGTGTGAATGGTGCTATATTAACTGAACTTTCTCATGAAAGAATCCTTTATATGCAAGAAAAACTTGGTTTTAATGGTCAAAAATTAGGTGTAACAATAACTCCTAAATATAATGCTAAGAAAAATCCAATTTGGTTTGCTAACAAAGTAGCAGTTACTGAGGGTAAACGAAATGGAACGAAATCAGTTAAAACTTTAAAAGTTATTGAGTCTCACTCAAGTTTAAGAGATACTTGGGGTGTACTATGGCCAATGAGTGAATTTTATGCATTTAGTGACCAAAGAAAGAACAATAAAAATCAAAACCCAGCATTTTCAAGCGTGTTTGATGGTGACCCATTCAAAAAAGCACCTTCTAAGAATACAGATGCTAACACAAAAAATAATATTAAGAGTGATGATGCTTTCTCAGTAGCGAGTAACTTATCTAATATGTTATTTCAAAATATGTCAACTTTACACTTTAACAAAAAAGCTGGAACACTTGTAGATAGATATGATGGAAAACAAGGAGCAAGAGTTACAACTTTTGATGCAGCTTATTCAATGGAAGCTTTAAGAATTTTTCAAAGAGTTACGGATGCACTTCCAGTTGGTTATGGCTCAGGAGAAGGAGCAGCATCTCTTGAAACAGCAGAAGGTAAAAAAGCAATTAGACTTATAAAGACACAAGCAAATTTCTTAATAAGCAATCTTAAGTGCAGAGATGGTCTTTATTATGATGGCTATATATTAAATAAAGGTGTAGTAAAGACTAAATCAATTGGCACACAGTTTGCAGTAGTAAGAGGTCTTACATCAGCATACTTAACAACTCATAACAAAAAGTACAGAAAAGAAGCAAGAGCACTTATGGTAGCAATTGAAAAAAATATGTATGATAAAGATATTGGTACTTATGTAGATGCTTCTAAAGAGTACACACCTTATTCTATTGGTGCAACAAGTGGTGGACTAAGAGATGCAATGCAACATCTTAAAAACACTGGTAGCGAGAGTGAACCATCACTAGAACTTAAAAACCTTACAGATAGATTTACAAGATGGTTCCAGTTGGTTATTAATGGAAACTCTACAACACAAGGTGCTCAACTTTCAGAATGGTTACTTGACACTGGTGAGTTTGTAGATGCAGCAAACAAAAGCGATAATAATAGTGATAAAGATAATGTTACCTCAATTACAGGTAACAATACAGCTATGACAATGGCAGCAAAAGTTAAGCTGTCAAAATAAATAAACTACTTAATATTAGTAACAGGCACCGCCTGTTACGTCAGTTAACACTTAATAGAAAGACTAACAAAAGAAAAAGTTTTAATTGTTGGTCTTGATAATATAAATAACTACTACGATAAAAACTTAAAATACACAAGACTTCAAAAACATCAACTGAGAATAGACTAAGAACTGTTAATTTAAGCTGTTCTCATTAGTATCTTAGTTAAAATTATGGTTCTTTAAATATTAAAATGGACTAAAAATGACTCGTATTATTATAATTATGCTATTGATATTAAGTGTAAATTCATCAGCTAACCAGGTTAATGAAAAATCAACTCAATATAAAAAAACGTGTGATAATGGAAGTATGAACGGATGTATAAACTTAGGTGTTCTTTACTTCACTGGTGATGGTATAAAAGAAAATCCTAAAAAAGCAAAAAAACTATTTGTTAGAGCTTGTAAAAAAAGATATCTTAAAGCTTGTCATTATTTGGGAACTATATATAAGCGTGGTGCGGATGGTATTGATAGAGATATTAAAAGAGCAAAAAACTTCTATGCGTACGCTTGCAAAAGAGGATATGCAAAAAGTTGCGAACAATATGATTTAATAAGAGAGAAACCAGAAATTAAAGGTTCAGGTAAAAATGTTATCAATTCTGGATATACCTATTCACCTCAAATATATGGCGGATAATAACAGTGAGGATGGCTAAATAATGAGTGACTTATATTTTTTAGAATATTTTATAAATCCAAATCATAGAATTTATTGGATTTATATATTAACCACTCTATTTATTGCATCTGTATATCTAATATTAAATCCCAAAGAGAAAAAAATAAATTTAAGTAAAAAGTTATGGTTGCATCCAAGTGCTACTTTAGATTATAAATTTTTTGCTGTTTCATTTTTTATTAAAGTTTGGTTGGTTCTTCCTCTATTGATAGTCGGTATAAATAATGTTGCTTTATTTACACAAGCACTGTTGAATGATTATTTTGTATTTTCTTCATACGAAGGATTAATCTATCCCGAAATTATACTTCTTTTTACAGTAAGTTTATTTATAGTGAGAGACTTTACACTCTATTGGATACACCGTTTTTTACATACAGTTCCATTGTTATGGGAGTTTCACAAAGTACATCATAGTGCAAAGGTTTTAACGCCTATAACATTTTATAGAGTTCACCCAATAGAAAATATTTTATTTGGATTTGGTTTTAGCCTATCCATCGGTATAGTAGTTGGTATATTTATTTTCTTTTTTAGTGAGCAATTAAATATTATTGATGTGTTAGGTGTTAATATTTTTGTATTTGTATTTAATATTTTAGGCTCAAATCTAAGACATTCACATATTAAGTTGAAATATTTCAAATGGATTGAAAAAATATTCCTTTCACCATTTCAACATCAAATACACCATTCAGTAAAATTCTGTCATTATAATTTTGGTGGTGTTTTAGGTATTTGGGACTTGTTGTTTTCAACTATAAAACACTCTGAAAATATTAAATATATGAAACTTGGAGTAAGTACTCAAAATAAATTTAAAAGCGTAACAGATTTATTGCTCTTGAGATAAAAACATAATTAAAAGGAAAAAAAATGGTAAAAATAATTTTAAGTATAGTTGTATTAGTTATTTCATTAAATGCAAATGAAGTAAATATTTACTCACATAGACACTATCCGTCTGATGAAATTTTATTTAAAAAGTTTACAGAGAAAACTGGTATTAAAGTTAATGTAGTTAAAGCCAACGCTGATCAAATAATGAAAAGGTTAGAAGAAGAGGGAAAATACTCTCCCGCTGATCTTTTGTTAACAGTAGATGTTGGTAGACTTTACTATGCTAAAGAAAAAGGTCTGCTTCAACCCATAAAGTCGAAATTTTTAGAAGAAGTTATACCTTCTAATTTGAGAGATAAGGAAGGCTATTGGTTTGGTGTGACTAAGCGTGCGAGAGTTATTGTGTACAATGTAAACACTGTTGATCCTAAGTCATTATCAACTTATGAAGCCTTATCCAGTAAAGAGTACAAGGGTTCTATTTTAACACGAAGCTCTACTAATATTTACAACCAGTCTTTACTAGCATCTATCATCGCTCACAAAGGTGAAAAAGAGGCTAAGGCTTGGGCAAAAGGTATAAAGGAAAACTTTGCTAGAAAACCAACTGGTAGTGATCGTGACCAAATGAGAGCTTTAGCTGCTGGAATAGCTGACATCGCTATTGTAAATACCTACTATGTTGGTAACTTGCTTAATTCTGATAAGTTTAGCGATAGAGAAGTTGCCAAAAACATAGGAATATTTTTTCCAAATCAAGGTGAGAATGAGAGAGGTGCACATATAAACATCTCCGGTATTGGTGTGACAAAATATGCAAAAAATAGAGATAATGCTATAAAGTTTATAGAATTTTTATGTTCAGAGGAGTCGCAAAAAGTCTTTTCATCACTTAACTATGAGTATCCTGTTAATAAAAATGTAAGCCCTTCAAAACTATTACAATCATGGGGTAGTTTTAAAGAAGATGATATTGAGCTTTATAAACTCGGTCAGAACAATGCTAAGGCAGTAAAAATATTTAATGAGGTTGGGTGGCAGTAACTTGATTAATCGTTGGTCATCTTTTAGTTATATCTTAACTTTTATTATTCTGCTACCTATTATATTTGTAATAAATCACTCTTTTGGCAGTGAAACAAATACTATGCAGCATCTAAAAGAAACAGTGCTGCTAGGGTATATAACCGATACTTTGATACTGGTTTTTAGTGTGGGCTTTTTAACACTTATTTTAGGGGTAGGAACTGCATATATAACTACATTTTATCATTTTAAGTTTGTTAGTTTTTTTGTATTTGCTTTAGCTTTACCTTTTATGATTCCTACCTATATCATGGGTTATATTTATTCTGATATATTTGGCTACTTTAATTATTTTCATCTTTTTTTACGCTCTATTGGAATAAAAGAGTATTTTAATGTTTTAAATATTTACTCTGTCATTATTTTTATGAGTTTAGCACTCTACCCTTATGTTTATTTAATTGTAAAAGCTTCATTTGAAAAAAGTAAAAGTGCTCTGCTAAACCCTGCCCTGAGCTTAGGCAGTTCTCGAAAAAAATTATTTTTTAAAATTATTCTTCCTCTGTCTCGTCCTGCTATTATTGGTTCTCTCGCACTAGTTGTCATGGAGACTATTAGTGAGTATGGTGTAA
Source organism: Sulfurimonas sp. (assembly GCF_029027405.1). Classification (NCBI taxonomy): domain Bacteria; kingdom Pseudomonadati; phylum Campylobacterota; class Epsilonproteobacteria; order Campylobacterales; family Sulfurimonadaceae; genus Sulfurimonas; species Sulfurimonas sp. Next base: position 1,348,579 of record NZ_CP093396.1, on the reverse strand, counting down.
CTGAGTACTATAATATCAAGACCCTAACAGTAGCTATATTTAATACATGGTTTGGCTTACATGACTCGGGGAGTGCTGCATATATGGCTGTAATTGCGATGATAATGGTTTTAACTGTTTTAAGCATAGAAAAATATAGTAGAGGTAAAGCCAAATATAAAATAGAAAACTCAAATACAAAAGTTAAAAAGCTAACTTTAAAAGGTTACAAACTCTACTTAACCTACTTTTTTATCTCTATGCCTGTTATTTTTGGCTTTATTATTCCTCTTATTTGGATTGGGGTCTATTCATTTGAATATGCTTCTAACATGTTAGATGAAAAGTTTTTAAATATTCTTTCAAACAGTTTCTTTTCTTCAGGTTTAAGTGCTTTTATCATTATGGTATTAGCTTTTTTTATTAGTTATACAGCTCGTATTTACCCAATCACTATAAATAAGTACCTTAGCAAAATCATCTCACTCGGCTTTACTATGCCAGGTGCTGTTATTGTTATAGGTATTATTATACTATTTGCAGATATTGACAAATGGTTAATAGAGCACTATTTTACAACTACTTTATTCTTAAGCGGTTCACTGTTCGCTCTTATATTTGGTTACATAGTTCGTTTTACTGCCATAGGTATATATAGTGTTGAGTCAAACTTAGAAAGAGTAAGTATTAACCTAAACAATGCGTCTAGATCACTAGGCTACAACTATTTTAAAACCATGTTTAAGGTTGAACTTCCTTTAATGAGAAATGCTCTTCTGTTTGGTTTTATATTGGTCTTTATCTCTGCCATAAAAGAATTGCCTATAACTTTAGTTTTACGCCCATTTAACTACGAAACATTGGCAACTAAGACATATACCCTAGCTAATGCACAAATGTTACAAGAAGCATCTATATACGCCCTAAGTATTATAGTGATTTCAATTATTCCCTTAAGTATTATAATATTAAAGGCCGAGAAATGATTTTAGAGTTAAAACAGTTAAATAAGAGTTTTGATAAACCTGTACTCAAAGATATTAACTTAGAGATTGAACAAGGTCAGATTATTTCCATACTTGGAAAAAGTGGAAGTGGAAAATCGACTCTGCTTAATGTTATAGCAGGTTTTGAGAGTGCAAAGAGTGGTTCGTTGCATATTAATGGTGAGACTATTTTTGACAAAAAGACAAATACCCAACCAGAAGATCGCAATATTGGTTTTGTTTTTCAAAACTATGCTCTTTTTCCTCACTTAAATGTAGAGAAAAACCTTTTGTTTGGCGTTAAAGATAAAAAGAGAAAAGAAAAGAAGTCATTAGTTAAAGAACTCCTAGAGATGATTGACTTAAAAGGATATGAAAAGAAGTATCCTCATGAGTTAAGTGGAGGAGAACAACAACGAGTTAGTTTAGCAAGGGTGTTGGCAACTGACCCTGATATTATTCTTTTAGATGAACCTTTTTCCAGTGTTGACACACTCTTAAAAGCACAAATAGAAAAGGAGTTATTGGCACTTATTAAAAAGAGTGCTAAGACTGCTATATTTGTTACACATGACCCCAAAGAGGCTATGGCTATAAGTGATAAAATTGCATTTATCCAAAATGGTGAGATTATCCAGTATGACACACCTCAAAACATTTACTATCAACCTAAGTCAAAAGCACTAGCCTCATTTTTTGGTATTGCAAATTTTATTGATGAAGAGTGTTATAGATTAAATCAAATATCTTTAAGTAAACAAAAAGGTATGTATAAAGCCAAATTAAATCACGCTATTTTTAGAGGTGAATATTATGAATTGTATATAGACCTAGAAGTAAATAAAAAACAATATCCTTTTATTGTATTTGACTATGATTCTTTTCATACAGAACAAGAATTTTTTGTATCTTTGACTTAATAGCATATTTTGATAGTGATTTTCAATATTTTAAGTAGAAAATAAACATTCTTTTAATATAATTGATATTGATTATTATTTATTATTTATAAAAGGATTGTGTTTGAAGAGTATCTATATAGAGATATCAGTCATAGTTATGTTTTTTACAGGTATTCTCCAATGGGATATCATAAATTTACAATGGGAATATTTTACAACGCTACAAGTTATCCATATTATAAGTTCTGTTTTTGTATCTGTTCTTCTTATTATTCCGTTTGTAAATATGCATCTATATAAGTATAGAAACAATATATTGGCTAATAGAAGAAATGCTACGAATGGTATGATACTTGGTCTGACACTTTTTCTCATAATTTTAAGTGGTGGGTATCTATTTTTTATTGGAAATCGTGGTGGTGACACTATTGGTAACTACGCGTTTTTAGTCCATCTTTACGGTTCATTTGTTTTACTATTTTTTCTATGGTATCACACTGCTTTTTCAAGAGCAAATAAACGAAGAAAAAAGAAATCAGCCCAAAACAGAGCTAAGCTACAATCTATTGCTGTTAGTCTGTTTATTTTAGGACTACTTTTTCCAGCTTATCTATATTCATCAGTTAGTAGTTCAGCTTTATATTTAACAAATGATAACAAGTATATTTATAGTGCAAACGGTGATGGAGGAAGCGTAACTAAAATAGACGCTCAAACAGGAAAAAGAATATTCGAAAAAATTCTCGGAGAAGATGTAAGAACTATTGCCTTTAATGATGATGAATCTGTATATGGCATTACAAATTACAAGCAAAATAAAATAATATTTTTAAACAAAAAAAATAAAATTATTAAAACTATTAAAACAAAAAATAGACCTTACGCCATAATTTATGATAAAAAAAATAGATACTTTTTTGTAACTATTTTTGAGGATAATGAGCTTTTAATTATAGATGATAAAAATTTTAAAATTATTAAAACATTAAAAACTGCAAAAACACCAAGAGGAATGGCTCTGACTGATGATGGTAGGCTTTTAGTAACTCATGCGATGATAGGTGAAGTGAGTATCTATGATAGTAGAACATTTATAAAACTAAAAAGTATTTCCTTACAATCCACAAAAAATGATGATGAGTTTATATCACAAGGACTGCCAAAATATCTAGATAACATAAAGATAAAACCGGATGGAAGTGAAGCTTGGATTCCACACATTTTATGGAATTTTGACCATCCATTTCAATTTCAGTCAACAGTTTTCCCAACAATTTCTATTATCTCATTAAAAAAAGGCGATGAAAAAGAGTTAGATAAAAAACGAAAAAATCTCTTTAAAGAGATAAATATACTTACTAATGATAATAAAACAATGATTGTGTCAAACCCTTTTGATATAGCCTTTAATAAAGATGGAACTAAAGCTTTTGTTACACTAAGCGGCAGTGAAGATGTAATGGTTTTTAATATAGGAAGAAGTAGCGGTAGAAAAAATAAAAAACTTCATAGAAAAAGAGGTAAAAGAAAAGGCAATGGGGCAAAAGTTACACAAATATATAGAGCATACCCTAACAATACAAACCCAAAATATATACTATCTAACCCAATAAACGACAATCTATATATTCAAAATGCTTCAAGACTTGACATGACACTATTAGATAGTGGTGGCGAACATCCTTTTGCAAGAGTAACTTTGAAAAAAGACAAATTTGCACAGCTTGTTATGAATGATCCATTGGAAAAAGATTTACGACAAGGAAAGATGTTATTTAACAATGCAAATACAAACACTCATAAATCTACACCTATGACTGGAGATTTTTGGATGAGCTGTAACTCTTGTCATTTTGAAGGATTTAATTTTACAAATGGATATCTTTTTGAAGCTACAAAATTAAAAGACAAAAGTAAAAAAGCAAATGTTGGACATGACAGACTAGATGGGTTTGTATCAAAAGCACCATTAGCTGACTATATAAGATTTGCAACAGATGCACAAGGTGGAATGGGGTTTGACAAAAAAGCAAAACTACCTTTAGTTGACCCTAAAAACATGGGTAAAGAACTAGAAAAAAAGATGAAAAATTTACATAAATATGTAACAAGTAAAGAGAACCTACGATACTTGTCTTCTTGGATAAAACTTGAAGATGATGTAGAAGAATACCATGTAGAGGATTGGACAAATTCTGCAAAATGTAAGTCTTGCCATAATGAAATTTTCAATCAATGGGCAGATTCAAATCATAAAAATTTAGTAGGAACAAACCCATACTACATGGTACTTGAAAATGTAGCTGCACAAGTTGAAGGAGAGGGCTTTAGAAAATGGTGCATGAGTTGTCATAATCCATCTGGTGTAACCACAGGGCTCTCTCATACTACCGACACAATGGAAAATCTTTTTCAAAGTGGTGCGACTACATTAATAGATGAACTAAAAAAATACGGAAATACAAAACTTGAAGAAGGTGTTAGCTGTGTAGCTTGTCACAGAATTACAAAAATTGAAGATGCTGGTGGGAATGCTGCATATACATTAAACCTAACCGAGCGACGGAAGTACGCTTTAGAAGATAGTGATTCAGACATAGGACAGTGGCTAAGTGAGAAATTTATAAATTCTAAACCAAAAGAACATTTAGAGAGTTATATGAAACCGATATATAAAGATCCTGTTTATTGCGCTAGTTGTCATGATGAATTTTCTCCTGGTAAAGGTAGTAAGATAGTATCAACCTATAAAGAGTGGCAAAACTCACCATTTAACAATCCAGATGATCCAACTTTACATAGAACTTGTATAGATTGTCATATGACTAATATGAGTGATGGTAAATATTCACCGTTGGTTGGTCGTTCAACTGATGGCGGAAAAATAAAAAAAGATGTAAAAGTACATTATTTTAGTGGTTCAAATCATTTCTTATCAGGACTCAAAAACAAAGTACATGAAGACCAAACAATACAACTACTAAGAACTTCAGCAAAACTTGGAGTTGACATAAAAGACAACCAAGTAAAAGTATTTGTTACAAATGTTGGTGCTGGTCATCATCTTCCTACAGGTGTTGCAGATTTTAGGGAGCTATGGCTTGATATAACACTTAAAGATAGAAACTCAAATATTATTTTTGAAAGTGGAAAATTAAAAGAAGATGGAAACCTAGGTTCTGATGCAAGACCTTTCATGAAGGTTTTTGGAGATGAAGATGGCAAACCTGTTGGACTTTTATTTTGGAAATATAAAAAACTTTTAAGTGATAGCAGAATTCCCGCGGGAGAAACAAGAGTTGAGAGTTATGACATACCAAATATCAAATCACTAAAGTACCCATTAACTGTAGAAGTCAAGTTAAACTTTAGAGTATATCCGCAATGGGTAACAGATGCTGTACGAAAAGCATATCCAAAATTACCAAATCCACCAGTTATTGAACTAGAAAAAATCATAAAGGAATTTAATTAATGTTAGCAAGTTTTTTAATCACATTTAGAGAAGGACTAGAAGCGTTTTTAATAGTAGGAATCATCATTTCTTATCTAGGAAAATTACAAGCCACTAAATATAATAAATATATTTATCTTGGAGTAACACTAGGAGTAATAGTATCTCTTATTATCGCTTATATTTTTCAAGTAGTATTACTTGGGATTGATGATGCAAATTTAAAACACTATTTAATGATAGGTATTTTACTTTTTGCAACAATTGTTTTATCATACATGGTTGTTTGGATGGCGAATCAATCAAAAAATATTAAAGGTGAAATTGAAGAAAATTTAAATAATCTTGTAACTACTGGAAATATCTTAGGAATGGTTTTTTTAGCATTTCTTGCCGTATTACGAGAAGGCTTTGAAACTGTATTATTTTTCTCAAGTTTAAGCTTAAGTCAAAATATCACGATGCAAGATGGTGCTATAGGTGGTGGTTTAGGACTTGTTTTATCTGTTATATTAGTCTATCTAATTATGAAAGGTGCAAAAAACATACCTCTTAGAGAATTTTTTAAATGGACTGGACTACTTATACTTATCATAGCAGGTGGACTTTTTGGTAGTGCAGTTTCTATGATGCAAGCGAGTGAACTGCTCCCTACTTTTGTGCCTATGGTTTATGATATCTCAAGCATACTCGATGACAGAGGTTTATTTGGAACATTTTTAAGAGCTTTATTTGGCTACAACTCATCACCCACCCTACTTCACCTGCTTTCATGGAGTGCTTATATGGTAGGTGCTATTTATTTATGGAGAAAAACTTACAGTGCAAAATAGTGATATAGTTATAATTGGTGGCGGTGTCGCAGGATTAATTGCTGGCATTGAGCTAATTAAAAGTGGCAAATCAGTTACAATTTTAGAAAAAGAGTCAACTGTTGGTGGACAATGTAAAACAGAAGTATTAAAAGTAGGTGACAAAGAGTTTAGGTTTGATTATGGTGGTCATAGATTTATAACAAACAATCAAAAACTTTTAAATTTTGTTGAGGAGATACTTGATGATGACTTACTAACATCTCAAAGAAGTTCAGTGATATTACACCAAAATAGAGTTTATGAGTACCCTTTAAATCTTAAAAATCTTTTGAGAGTAGCACCTATAAAACTTTTAATCGGTGCTTCTTTTGATACTATAAAAATAATACTTAAAATCACTCCAAGAGATGACACAAACTTTAAAACTTGGATAAGTTCAAGATTTGGAAAATCATTATATGAACATTTTTTTGCTCCATATACTAAAAAACTTTGGGGAATCAAACCAGAGCTTTTAAGTGCCGACTGGGCAGGACAAAGAATATCATTGATAGATTTAAAAGATGTAGTTAAAAAACTATTTGCAAAAAGTAAAAAAACTGCTAGAACTTATGCAAAAAGTTATAGATATCCAAAGTATGGCTTTGGTCAACTACCACTTAAAATGGCAGAAGAGTTTGAAAAACTTGGTGGTAAAATATTTGTAAATGAAGAAGTCTTAAGTTTTGTAGTTATGGATAATAATATAGATACTATCCGAACAACTAATCATACTTTCAAAGCAAACAAAATCATCTCTACAATGCCACTAAATGAAATGTCAACTAAACTTAGATTTAATTCAGGTTTAGGGTTTAGAAGTTTAAGATTTTTATGTTTAGGGCTTAGTATTAAAGATTTTTCACCTCATACTTGGCAGTATGTAAGTGACTATAACTTACTTCCTACAAGGATACAAGAACCAAAGAGAAGGTCACCTTTTATGGCTCCATCTGGTGAAAGTTCTATTATGCTTGAAATTCCATGCAATAAAGATGATGAAATTTGGAAAATGAACGATGAGAAACTTTTAGAGATAGTAAAAAAAGATTTAAAAAAACTAAATTTTGATGTTGAAGATAAGATAATTGATTATTTTTCTTTTACAACACAACATGCTTATACTATGATGGATATCAATTATAATAAAAAAAGAGATGAAACCATAAAGTATTTAAATAAATTCAAAAACCTAATAATGGCAGGAAGACAGGGTACTTTTAGATATATTTTTCTTGATACTGCGATGGAAACTGGACTAATGGCAGCTGATTTAGTATTAGGTAAAAATATAACAAAAGAACAAATATACAATCACAGAAATGAAAAAATTGTTATCGAAACAAATAATATAGGAGAATAAAATGAAAAAAACAATACTAATAATGGTTATGCTTTTTGCTATAACTAATTTACAAGCGTACTCTTATGCAGCAGCAGGAAAAGAGCCAACAATAGATGCAAAAGAGCAAATAACAAAAGCTCTGAATGAAGATAATTTCAAAGAAGCATTGAAGATATTTAAAGAAAATGAAAAAAATTATAAATATCTTACAAAAGAATTTATTCCATCACTCTACAATGGTTTAGAGATATCAATACAAAATAAAGATAAAAAAAAGACGATGAAGTATCTTGAACTATCCTTAGCCGCTGAAATACAAAGAAGAATAGACGGTGGTTTACAAAACATTAAAACTTATAATGTAGCAAAAGTGATGGTACTAAAAGCTAAAAAGTTTTATAATCTCTTAGCAGTAAGTTTAGATAATAAAACTAACAAAAGATTAGAGTCCGCTATAAATAATTGTATTAGGGCCATAGGAAATCCTGGACTTTTTGGTGTTGGAAGTAAACCTGCAAACAAAAATGACTATATCAAAAATCAAAAAATTATAATTGAAGTCATTCAGTTTTTATAATATCTCAATAGCCATAGTTACTCTTATCTATGGTCTATTTATATTCTCATATCCTCCATCATACTTTAATGATGACTCTCTATTTTTAGCAAATGGAATTTTAAACTTTTCTGTCGTAGATTTTTCTCCGCAATTTCCTGGCTATCCAACTATTATAATTTTAGGAAAAGCTTTAAACTTTTTTTTTGATAATCATAAATATTCATTATTTGCCTTAAGTGCTGGAGCAGGAATTTTACTACCTATAATTTTATTCTTATATGTTAAAACTATTAAAAATATAAAGGTAGCTTTTTTTACTTTTCTACTAAGCATTAGTTCAGTATATTTACTAAATATATCTTTAAGTATGTTAAGTGAGAGTGTAGGATTATTCTTTTTCTTTTTATCCTTATACCTTTTAGAAGTACAAAAGTATAAACTATCAGGAATTATATTAGCAGTGGCTTTTTTTGCCCGTCCATCTTATTTAATTTTCTATTTAGCTGGTTTAGCATATTTATATTTTTATAAAAAAGATTCTATAAAAGATGTTCTCATACCTTATATCTTCACAGCTATTTTATTTCTAATTTTCATTTATCTATCAAATGGGATGCTATATTTTTACGAAGCAAAAAGATTTATTATAGGACATTTTGGCATTTGGGGGACAGGACAATATAGTGAATTGTCATGGCTAAATAGAATTTTTATAATAGAAAACTTTCCTTTTACCTTTTTAATCTTTTTCTTTAAAACCTTTTTTCTAAAACACAAAGAAAAATATTCACTTTTATACATTCTTTTTTTTTCATATTTATTATGGATTTTATTAGCACAAAATCCAGATAATACAAGACACTTAGTTCCTCTTGTTTTCATAGCAAATATACTCTTATCCACTATCTTACAAAATCAAAAACTAATGCTATACATACTTGTCTGCTTTAATCTAACATATACTTTATCATACCGAGTAAATATATCACCAATTGAGCAAATAATATCAAAGATAAAAACTACTGACAGAATAATATTTAGTAATAGGTCTATAAATATATTAAAAAATAACTTAAACACAACAGTCTTTGACAACTATTATAAAGATAGTTCCACTTACTATAAACAAAGTCGTGCATATTATGAAATAACTTCTAAAAAACCAATTAAAAAAGTATTTGAAACATTTAAGGGAAGATTTTTGGGAGAAGATAATTATTATCTAATATCTTCAAAAGAGTAAAGCCTTAATTTTTGATTTAAAGTAAAATTTTTTAGGCTGAAAAGTGCTTGAAACTACTGTATAGTAATGGTTAAAAAGGTTTTATTTACAATGAGCTGTAAAAAAATGCAAAAATCTGTCCACACTGTACATCAAAAAAGACTAAAAAAAATGGTAAATTAGGTGGAATTCAGAGATATAAATGCTCAAGTTGTAATAGTTATTTTTCATCAAAAAGACGACCAGATAAATTACAAGAAATTATTTTTAAAAAGTATATTTATAAGAGACAAACACTAAGTGATTTAGCAGAGGAATATAAGAAAAGTTCTCGATGGGTTCAGAAGCAAATATTTGAATATGAACCAAATATAAAATATCATAAACCTAGAGCGATAGTTCTTATCTGTGATGCTACTTTTTATGGCAAACGCAAAGATAAACTTGGAACGCTAGTTTTTAAAGATGACATTACCAAAGAGATACTTTTATCCAAACATATTCAAAGTGAACTATCAGCTGACTATAAACTATTACTCAATCAACTTTTAGAGCTTGGCTATACAGTTCTATCAGTCACAATAGATGGCAAAAGAGGCTTACAAAAGGTTTTTAAAGACTTTCCACTACAAATGTGTCACTTCCATCAGGCAAAGACTGTGAGAAGATATATAACTAAAAGACCAAGACTACAAGCTGGAAAAGATTTGAAGAAAATCATGTATCGACTCACTCAAACTAATGAAAAAAAATTTACTAAAAAGCTTGATGAATGGTATGAAACATATAAAAATTTTATAGAAGAAAAAAGTATCAATAATGATACTGGTAAATCATATTACACTCATCAAAAAGTTAGAGCTGCATATAGAAGTTTAAGAGCTAATCTTTCATATCTTTTTACAAGAAATAAATATAAAAATATACTACCCCAAGAAAATCAAACAACTATTTCTAAAGTTTAATTCTTAAAAGAGTAAAATTAAACAATAAAAATAGAAGGTAATCTTATGAGTCGAAAAAGAACAACATATACAGCAGAATTCAAGACAAAGTTAGTTTTAGAAGTTTTAAAAGAAGATAAGACACTAAATGAAATAGCAAGTGTAAATAATATCACACCAAAAAACTTACAAAATTGGAAGAAGATATTTTTGGAAAATGCAGAAGTTGCGATGGAACCTGCAAAAGTAATTAAAGAGTACAAAGAAGAGAATGTAAGATTACAAGCTAAACTTGATGAATATGCAAAGGTTGTAGGTCAACTAACAGTAGAGAAGGACTGGGCGGTGGGAAAGTTAAGCAGCTTGGACTCTAGCTATAAAAAGGAGTTGATTGATAGAGATGAAAATAAGGCATTATCAGTTGTAAAACAATGTAATCTTATTAACTATAACAGAAGTAATTTGTTCTATGCACCAATGGTAAATCTTGCTAAAAATGTAATTAAAAAACATATAGAAAAAGTATTTGAAGAGATACCAAGCTATGGCTATATGAAAGTGTATCATCAACTACTAGAGGATGGTTTTCGTGTCAGTCCCAACACAGTGCTGGCATACCGTAGAGAGTTAGGTTTACAGGCTGTTTTAGCTGTAAGACCACCAAATACAAGCTGGGCGGACAAGCAACATCATAAATACTCTTACAAAATAAGAGGATTAGATATCGTAAGAGCAAACCAAGTATGGTCAACAGATATAACCTATATTAAAATTAAAGGTGGTATGGTCTATATGGCTGCCATAATTGATTGGTATTCTAAAGCAATATTATCTTGGCGAATATCCAACACAATGGATACAGATTTAGTCATGGGTGTACTAGATGAAGCACTCGCACTCTATGGTAAGCCTGAGATATTTAATACTGATCAAGGGTCACAATATACAAGCTGTATCCACACTCAAACATTAAAAGATAATGACATAATTATCTCTATGGATGGTAAAGGAAGAGCAACAGATAATATCTGTATCGAGAGATTCTGGAGAAGTGCTAAAGTTGAAAAAATATACCTCAATGAATATGAGAGAGTATCAATTCTCAAAAGTGATGTTAAGGATTATATAGAATTTTATAATCACAGAAGATTTCATGAGACATTGAAATATAAAAAACCTATGAATGTTTATTATGATAGTTTAAAAATAAATGATGAGAATTACACTAAATCTAGTGAAAATGTAGCATAGGGTAACAGGTATTTAGGGAATTAGATTTTTGAAAAAGTTGTCTTGACATATTGGGGTAGTATATTAAAAAACATATAGAAAAAGTATTTGAAGAGATACCAAGCTATGGCTATATGAAAGTGTATCATCAACTACTAGAGGATGGTTTTCGTGTCAGTCCCAACACAGTGCTGGCATACCGTAGAGAGTTAGGTTTACAGGCTGTTTTAGCTGTAAGACCACCAAATACAAGCTGGGCGGACAAGCAACATCATAAATACTCTTACAAAATAAGAGGATTAGATATCGTAAGAGCAAACCAAGTATGGTCAACAGATATAACCTATATTAAAATTAAAGGTGGTATGGTCTATATGGCTGCCATAATTGATTGGTATTCTAAAGCAATATTATCTTGGCGAATATCCAACACAATGGATACAGATTTAGTCATGGGTGTACTAGATGAAGCACTCGCACTCTATGGTAAGCCTGAGATATTTAATACTGATCAAGGGTCACAATATACAAGCTGTATCCACACTCAAACATTAAAAGATAATGACATAATTATCTCTATGGATGGTAAAGGTAGAGCAACAGATAATATTTGTATTGAGAGGTTCTGGAGAAGTGCTAAAGTTGAAAAAATATACCTCAATGAATATGAGAGAGTATCAATTCTCAAAAGTGATGTTAAGGATTATATAGAATTTTATAATCATAGAAGATTTCATGAGACATTGAAATATAAAAAACCTATGAATGTTTATTATGATAGTTTAAAAATCAATGATGAGAATTACACTAAATCTAGTGAAAATGTAGCATAGGGTAACAGGTATTTAGGGAATTAGATTTTTGAAAAAGTTGTCTTGACATATTGGGGTAGTATAAATTTCAAGATTCCAAACACAACAAATACTCTCGATGGTGGAACTTTTTCTCCATTGAAAATACTCATTAAAATCCACAGAGGATTAAGCAAAAGCTTGAAGTTAAAAATGGTTGATGATTATTTATTAAACTATAAGAAAAAATAATTATTCAGCCTAAAAAAATTTACTTTAAATCTAATTTTTCCATACTGTAATAAATTCTTGTTTAAATAAATAACCCTGAACAAAATCTACACCTATTTCTTTTGCCAACTCTAAATCTGACTTAGTTTCAACCCCTTCTAAAACTGTATGTTTTTGTGTTAATTTAGCATAATTAACTACACCTTTCGCAATTTCTATGTAAGCATTATTTTCTTTAATAGTTCTTAGAAAATCTATATCTAATTTTATAGTATCTGCTCTGTGCAAGAGAGAAGTAAAAAACATACTATTTGGTTTTGCATAGTCATCATAAGCATAATGAATATTATACTCATCTAACCAGTCCATAAAATATTCAATATCTTCTGCACTTTCTTCATCAGAATTTTCTATAATTTCTATAATAATTTTTTCACTTGTATTAAATAATTTAACCCAAAAAGCTATATGATTAGAATCAATGGCTACATCCGGATCTAAATTTAAAAAAAGCTTTTTATCACATGGTCTATTGTCTAACTGAAATTTTTTTAAAATTGTTTCCACATAAAAAAAAAGTTCTTTATCACTATGAATGCTTTTAAAAAAGTCATCAGGAGATACTAATCTTTCAAAAAATTTAAATCTACTTAAGGCTTCGTAGCCAATTATCTGCATATCTTCTACGCAAATAATTGGCTCGTAACAAATTCCATAATCTCCATTAGCCATTATTGTTGTAATAATATTATTGTTCAGATGCATCCAAACTCCATTTTTAAAGAAATAATACAAAAATGAAGCTTAATTTATTATGATAATGATTATTAATATACTATTAAGACTTATTAGCATACAATTGTGATATTAATTATCAACTAAGGATTAGCTGTGAGAAAAATAGGCTTTACGCAGTATAAAAATAAAACTAAAGAGATTTTACCAAAAACTTATCAAGTTAATGACAAGCAATCCCAACGAAAAATGTTTTGTACTATGATAAATGAATTTCTTTGTAAGGAAGCACAATTTTCTCTTAAAAAAGCACTTCTATTTGAAAACAATCTTCTTTCTATGTTTGATAACAAAATAGAATCATTTTTTCAAATTAACAAGCTAAAACCTGAGAAAAGCCAAAAAATAGTTCGTATTTATGCTCATGATTCTATACTTTTTAATAATTACTTTAAACATAGTAAAAATCTTAAAATGAAATATTTTGCTAAACATACGCACTGTAAATCAGATTTTCACGCCTTCTTTAACTATGCACATCCAGCCTCAGATTTAATTCAACTAATCTTTAATGGCAAAGAAATTGAAATGATGCTTGATTTGAACGAAATATTTACGAAGACTATTTATCGTCGTATTAAACAAGAGAAAAATAAAACTGTTTCCCTTGATGCTCCATATATTCATATAGACCAAGATGGAATACGAACAAGACTATACCCTAGATGGAAACATATCGACCCAAAAAACCTACATAAAAGATATAAAGATATAAATGATGGTTTTGCACAATTAAATAATGAGGAGATTGATAAATGCTATTTGGTTTATCCAAAGACAAATAATTTTAAGCGCCATATACTGGTTAAAGGAGAATCATCAAATCAACTGAAGATGATTCCATATTCATTTACATTTTGTAATAGAAATAAAAATAAAAGGATTAAACAATGTCAAAAATAGGAGTATTTTATGCTAGCTCAACTGGAAATACACAAGATATAGCTTCTTTGATTAAAGATAAAATGTCAGAAGCCCAAATAGAGCTACATAATGTAGCAGATTGTACAGACAATGCAATGGAGCAATATAAGTTTATAATTATGGGAACTTCTACATGGGGAGAAGGAGATCTTCAAGATGATTGGGAAGATTTCTTTTCTAATATTTCTGCAACTGATTTCTCTTCAAAAACTGTTGCATTTTTTGGTCTTGGTGATCAAGAAGAATATTGTGATAATTTTGTAGATGCTATGGGAACTTTATATGATGAAGTTGTTAAACAAGAGGCTACAGTTGTAGGTTCATGGTCAACAGATGGTTATGAACACGATGAATCAAATGCTATAAGAGATGGCAAATTTATTGGCTTGGCACTTGATGAGGACAACCAATCCGATTTAAGTGATGAACGCGTCAGTACTTGGGTAAAACAAATTACACCATATTTTATTGATTAACTATATTTCCACAATTTTTGTGGAAATATAAATTTATTTTAAATACTAAATATATATGATACTGATAACAACTCTCAATATATCTTAAGCTTTAATATTGTACTATACTTCTATTATATTTTGATAAAGGTAATCATTATGAGTTCCAATCCTCCTGATTTAGATTCTATTTCCGAACTTTCTAACACATATAATGCAAATCAAACTGCTGTTGCTGTACAACAACATGAAAATAAATCTTGGTACAGTGATTTCAAGCTACTTTTTTCAATGATGACTGATAGTAGCTTTAAGCTTCAATCAACAACTATGCTTAGTGTCGGTGGAGCCTTGGCTTATGTTGTACTTCCTACTGATGTTGTACCTGATTTTATCCCATTAATGGGTTGGGTTGACGATGCCTTAGTATTAAAAATAGTGATGGACTCTGCTAAAGGAGAAATCAATCGTTTTCGTCACTTTAAACACAAGTAGCATAGATGCCTCTTGAAAGTACTGAACGATACATTGATCTTTTTTGTTCAATGCTAAAAAGTGACAAATTAAAATGTACACCTATTCGACAAGATATTTTAAGAGCTTTTTTTAAAAGTGGGCATCTTAGTATTGAAGAAATTTTGAATCAAGTAAAAGCATCTAAACAATCAGTTTATTCAACTTTAAAACTTCTTCTATCATATAAAATAATCACAAAGCAAACATCTAATAAAAATATTTTTTATGAGCTTACTAGAGGAAATGACCATTATCATCTTATTTGTTCAAGATGCTGTGAACATGTAGAATTTTCTGACTCTGAATTAATTGAGCTTATTGATAGTCTAGCAATTAAAAAGAATTTTAAAACTAATAAACTAGATATAGCACTTTATGGCTTATGTGAGAAATGTGATATTGATAATTAGTAAAAATTATAAAATGTATCTAATAAATACACTACTATTATAAAGAAATAAAGGACAGTAGATGATTAAAACTGAAGATATATTGAAAATATCCTCATATTTTTCTAAAATCCATCATACGCCTGGTAGATTAAGAGTTAAAATCGATAAGGCAATTTTAGATGAAGTTAAAAATATATCACTTGATGATATTCACTCTTTACCTAAATATATTGATGGACTAAAAGATGTGAAAGTTAATAAAATAATGGCAACAGCTACTATACTTTATGATGCTTCAATTTTTGCACCAACTATTTGGAATGATATTATAGATGGTGTAAACATAGATGAGAACATTGAGTTAATCAATAAACTACAATCTCAAATTAAGGAGGATTAATGAATCCAGATGAAGAACAACTACTATCTCAACAAGTAGATGTGAATGCTAATGTTGTAGAACAGTTATTACGCATCGCTTGTTATGATGAGTATAAAGCAAATGCTTATTACCAAAAAGTCATAGATACTTATGGCTCAGTTATACCTTTTTCAAACATTGTTCAAGCAGAGGTAAGACACTACACTGCATTAGAGCAACTATGTAAAAACTATGATGTTACGCCACCAATAAATGATTGGTATGACAAAATTCAAATAGGCTCTAGCCTAGCTGAATGTTGTCAAGATGGAGCAGATGCTGAAATGGCAAACATAGAGATGTATGACAATCTTTTACCTTTTGTTACACAAGATGATATAAGAGATGTCTTTTATAGAGAACAAGCAGCTTCTTATAATAATCATCTACCTGCTTTTCAAGCATGCTCTCAAAGTAATCAAGAGAACAATCCTCAACACCATGATATATATAATATGGTTCAAGGTTTAATGAAGGGTGAAATAGACAGTACTAAAATCACACAAACACTTGCTTCTTTGGGAAGCAGAGATATGATGTTAGGCATGGCAGCAGGTGCTGCAATAGCGATGGCACTAAGTTCAGATGCATCAAAAGATGTATTTGATAAAATTTTTAATGATAAGGATAAATCATGATACCATATTTAATAGGCGCAGCAATAGGCGCAGGCGTAACACTTTATATAAAAAGAAAAAATAAAGAAAAAACTTTCGTTAGTGTTGTAACAGATAGCGTAAAGAGTGGTGCAGAAGCTGTTAATGAAGTAGCAATAACAACTGTTGATACTGTAAAATCTACAGTAGAAACTATAAAAGAAAAAAATCAAGAAAAAAAAGATGCACGAAAAACAGCTACTGCTAAAGTAAGTAAGACTACCACCAAAAAAGCAACAACTAAAAAAGAAGTTGCTAATGATAAGTAACTTTACTGTACAAACAGGTACTCCAAGACATGTAGTTGGTCATGGAGTAAGTGGTGCTGTTGCTGTTGGAGTTATCTCTGCAATAGGTAATGCAAAAAAAGTTAAAGAGAATGAAAAAGATAAAACCGAGGCCATAAGAGATACACTAAAAGACTCTCTTATTGGTGGAATTGCAACTGCAACTGCTATATCAGTTGCAAATAATCTAGGTGATCCTAGAAAATCATTTTTTCAGACTATTGGTTCTTTAGTTTTAGGTGCAGGAGCTATATATACGATAGAAAAAAGCGCAATATATCAAAAAAATAAACTTATTACTGATGGAGAGAAATAATGAAAAAATACCAAACAAACGATAGTAATCCATATATGAATAATAGCAATATTCAAGGTAATATGAGTAACAGAGGTAATAGAGCAAACAAGCAGATGCAAAACTCAAATAATATGAATAATCAAAACCCATATTTAAATAAAAACAGCATGGGATTTAGCACTTCAGAAGTATTAGCAGGTCTTTTAATTGGTGCAGCAGCTACCTATATACTAACAAATGAGAATGTTCAAAAAACTATCTTTAAAGGTATGGTGTCTATGGGTGATGTTATCACTGGTGGAATGGATGAAATGAAAGAGCGTTTCGAAGATGCCAAAGCAGAACATGAAGCAGCAAAAGAAGCTTAATGAATAAATTTAATTTAGTTCATAAACTCCCAAACCGATTAAGATACAAGATATTTGATATATCATCTAAAAATGATGCAAGACCATTAATAGAAAGTATTCAAAAGTGTGAAGGTGTTAAAAATGCTAGAGTAAATATTAGAGCAAAAAGTTTAATAATAGAAATAACCAACTCTCAAATTCAAAAAGAAATTGAAAAAATTATAACTGATTTCAAAACAACTAAGTGTGATTCAAGTTGTAGAGTTGAGAGAGGTGAAGTTCATATTTCCAAACAAGGGCTTATAACTATAGCTAGTGTTACTGGTGCTGGTTTTATTCTACCAAATATTGTTAATGCACCGCTAAGCATAGCGACTAACACACCAATGATGATATCAGGATTAAAAGATTTATACAAAAATGGAATTACTTCTCATGTTTTAGAATCCTTAGCTGTCGGAGTATCTCTTTTAAGAAAAGATTACACTGCAGCTAATTTTACAAGTCTTTTACTTGAAGCTGGTGAATATATAGAAGAAAGTACATCCGATCGCTCTGATAACTTACTTCGTGAACTAATTCGTCCTAATGTAGAAGAGGTCTGGATTGAAAAAAATGGAATTGAAGAAAAAATTAGTTATAAGCTTGTGAAAATAGGTGATATTGTTATTGTCGCTGTTGGAGATATGATAAGTGTTGATGGGCATATCATACAAGGCGAAGCATTGATAAATCAATCTAGTATGACAGGAGAAAGCGTATCTGTCACTAAAGCCTATGGCGATAGAGTAATGGCTGGAACGATAGTGGAAGAGGGACGAATAAAAATTTGGGCTGAACATGTCGGAGATGATACCTCGGCTGCTCAAGTTACTAAATATATAGAAGAGTCACTCTCATCTAAATCTTCTTCTGCACTTAAGGCTCTAAAACTAGCAGATAAGCTAGTTCCTTTAACACTAGGATTGAGTGCTTTTGCATATATTACTACTAAAGACTGGGAGAGAGTTGCTGCTGTATTACAAGCTGATTATTCTTGTGCTTTAAAACTTGCTACCCCTGTTGCATTTAAAAGTTCTCTTCATAAAGCTGGAAAAAATGGCATTATGATTAAAAATGCTCAAGCATTAGAAAATTTAAGTGAAGCAGATACGGTTATATTTGACAAAACAGGCACACTTACTAAAGGGGAGTTATATGTTTCAGATGTAATATCCTTTAATGATGAATGGGATGAAAATAAAATTTTATCACTTGCAGCTTCAACAGAGGAGCATTACTTTCATCCTGTTGCAGAAGCCGTAGTAAGAGCCGCAAATGAGCAATCATTTGAACATATTCATCATGAAGAAGTAGAATTTATTGTTGCACATGGAGTAATCACTGAAGTGGCTGGTAAGAAAGTCCATATAGGCTCTCAACACTTCTTAGAAGATGATGAAGGTATAGACTTCAATGGTCATATTCCTACTATACAAAAACATGAAGATGAAGGTAAAACTATCCTTTGTATCGGATATGATTATAAACTTCTCGGTATGATAACAATGATAGATACAGTTCGGCATAATACTAAAACAACTATTGATAAACTTCACAAGTTAGGAATTAAAGAAATTATTATGCTAACTGGAGATAAGCAACAAAAAGCAGATGAAGTAGCTAAAGAAATCGGAATTGATACAGTTTTTGCCCAACTTCTTCCTACTCAAAAAGCAGACATTGTAAAAGAACTGGTCGCTAATGGCAAGAAAGTTGTTTTTGTTGGAGATGGAATAAATGATGCACCTGCTTTAGTTGAAGCAAATGTTGGCATAAGTATGAGTAAAGGTGCTCAGATTGCAAAAGCATCTGCTGATATTTCTTTACTTAAAGATGATATTGCTTGTATTAGTAATGCTTTAGAATTAGCACAAGATACTATGAAACTTATAAAATCAAATTTCAATATTACAGTAGCTGCAAACAGTGCTATTTTAGCCTCAGCTACCATGGGGTATATTAATCCTATTACAACAGCTGTTTTGCATAATGGTACAACAGTCGGTATACTTCTTAATGCTATAAAAGGAATTAAAGTTAAAAAGTGAAAGAAATAAAACTTAAGTAAAATTCACTAAAATTTTGATAAAATAATAAATATTTACAAAATATATAGGAAAAACTTAAATGTATATATACGATTCAGTACAAAAAATAAAACGAAAGTTTACTCCAATGCAAGAGGGAAAAATTTCTCTTTATGTTTGTGGACCAACTGTTTATGATGATGCACATCTAGGTCATGCAAAAAGTGCTTTAGTTTTTGACCTTTTAACTCGCATTTTTAAAGCAAATGGTTTCGATGTCACTTATGCTAGAAATATTACAGATATAGATGATAAAATCATCAAAAAGGCCATAGAACAAAAGAAAGATATAAAAGAGATAACTGATTTTTATACAAATGCATTTCACAAAGAGATGCAAGCCATAGGAGTTGCTCGACCAGATATAGAACCTAAGGCTACACAAAGTCTAGATGCTATGTATAAACTTATACAAAAACTCATAGATACAAATCATGCTTATACCACTCCAGAAGGTGATGTATACTTCGATACTTCAAGCGATAACCAATACCTAAAGCTTTCTGCTAGAGTTCAAGATGAAGAGGACAAACAACAAAGAATTCAAAGTTCAACAAGTAAAAAAAATAGTGCTGATTTTGCTCTTTGGAAGAGTGTAAAAGATGGAAGTATAACTTTTAACTCTCCCTTTGGAAAAGGTCGTCCTGGTTGGCATCTAGAGTGTTCAGCAATGATAGAGAAACATCTAGCATCTACAGATGCTCCTTTTGCAGTTGATATTCATGGCGGTGGGGCTGACTTACTTTTCCCTCACCATGAAAACGAAGCTGCACAGACTAGATGCGGAACTAATCACGCACTTGCAAACTACTGGATGCATAATGGTTTTGTAAACATTAATGGCGAAAAAATGTCTAAAAGTTTAGGAAACAGCTTCTTCTTAAAAGATGCACTAAAAGAGTATGATGGGGAAGTTTTACGCTTTTATCTTTTAAGCACTCACTACAGAAGTAATTTCAACTTCAATACTGAAGACTTAGCTAGTGCTAAAAAGAGACTTGACAAAATATACAGACTTAAAAAGAGACTTTTTGGACTCTCTTACAACACAGATGCTACTCCATTTAAAGAAGCTTTACTAAAAGCTCTAAGCGATGACATGAATGTGTCTTCTGCTCTTGCTCTTATAGAAGCGTTTGTTTCAAGCACGAACGAAGCTTTAGACACTGTTGGAAAGCATAAACTTCTAAAAAAAGAAACTATTTCAAATCTCTTTTTTATTGAAGAAATTTTAGGTTTTGGAGTTAAAAATCCATTTGAATATTTTCAATTTGGTATAGATGAAAAAACTAAACAAAAAATAGATGAACTCATAACTTTAAGAAATGAAGCCAAAAAAGAGAAAAACTTTGAAGCCTCTGACAAACTTCGTGACGAGATTTTAGCTTTTGGAATTAGTATTATGGATACAGCTCAAGGTACTTTTTGGGAAAAGCTATAACTAAGTAAGAGAGTATAAATAAAATTCTCTGACATACAAAACAACTTAGAAGAAAACTCAAAAGATTTATTTGTTTTAAATAATGTATTTCAGAGATAAATCATTAAATAAATGATATAATAATTTATAATGAAAAAAATTATTTTTATTGTTTTATTATTAATTATTTCTATCCATGCACATACAGTATCTCTCACACAAAAAGAAAAAACTTTTTTAAAAAAACATCCTACAATAGTTTTAGGGACTGGAGATAATTGGGATCCTTATATCATGAAAGATGTAAATGGTAAAATGGTTGGCTACGATAATGATATTTTAAACCGCGTAAATAAAGCTACTGGAGCAAACTTTATTCAAGTTACAGGAAACTGGGCAGAGATGCAGACAAAAGCAAAAAACAAAGAAATTGATGGTCTTAGTACTATAGCCGTATCTCAAGAGAGAAAAAAATGGTTTAATTTTTCAAATATTTATATTTCTTTAGAGAAAATGGTACTAGTAAAACATAGGAATCCTAAAAATATAAAATCTAACAAAGATTTAGATGGCAAAACTATTGTTATAAACAAAGGAAATCTTGTTGATGCAAGAATCGCAAAAAAGTTTAAAAATTCAAAAATTATATTTAAAAATAGTATAAAACAAATGCTAAATGAAGTTATATATGGAGAAGCAGATGCTACCTTTGGAAATGGCTCAACAAGTTATATGCTCAGTAAAATGGGACTTCCTTACCTAGACTTTGCTTATCCACTTAAACATAAATTAGACTTGGTTTTTAGCATAAGAAAAGATTGGCCAAAAGCCATAAGTATTTTAAACAAAGGATTATCAACTATCTCTCATCATGAAAGAATAAGACTAAAGCAAAAATGGTTTTTTATAACTCCAGATGTAAAAGTAAAAGAACTAACTCTAAAAGAAAAAAAATATCTAAAAAATAAAAAACAAATTACTATGTGCATAGATCCTGCGTGGATGCCATTTGAAAGTGTAAATAATGGAAAATATATTGGGATATCTGCTTCTTACTTTAAAATATTTAAAAAAGAAATAGGCATACCCATAAAATTGATTGATACACATAACTGGACACAGTCACTAGAATTTGCAAAAGAAAGAAAGTGCGACATCTTATCTTTAACAATGCAAACAAAAGAAAATAGTAAATATTTGAATTTTTCTAAAAAATATTTAGAAGCACCAATAGGACTTGCAACAAATAAAAACATATCATTTATAGATAATTTCAATGGCTTAAAGGATGTAAAAATCGGTATTGTGAAAGATTACGGCATTGCCGAAATAATAAAAGTAAAATATCCAGATATAACTATAATAGAAGTACAAAACATTACAGATGGTTTTCAGCAAGTACAAAGCGGAGAAATATTTGGATTTATAGACACTATACCTGTTATTTCAAATGAACTTCAAGCGAACTATTCAAACAACCTAAAAATTACTGGTAAATTTAATATTACTCTAAAATTAGGAGTTGGTGTAAGAAATGATGACTTGATTCTTTTAAATATTTTTAACAAAATCATAGAAAACTTAACACCTAAAATAAAGCAAAATATTTTAAATAAACATATCCCAATAAAATATGAACAAGAATTTGACTACTCTTTTTTTATTAAAATTTTTGCTATTTTTACACTTGTATCTATATTTTCATTGTACAGATATATAATATTACAAACTTATAACAAAAAACTAGCGATACAATTAAAAATTATAAATAAAAATGTTCTAATTTCATCAAGTGATAAAAAAGGTATAATTACTGATATTAGTGAAGCGCTATCGAAACTATCTGGCTACAAAAAAGAAGAGTTAATAGGAAAACACACCAGTACCTTAAGACATCCAGACACACCTACCACTACATTTATTAACTTACACAAAAGTATCATTAAAGGAAAAAAATGGGAAGGAGAAATTAAAAACTTAAAAAAAGATGGAAGTCATTACTGGGTATATGTGACAATTACTCCTATCCTTGATGCAAATAATCAACTTAATGGAAATCATGCGATAAGCCAAGATATTACAACTAAAAAACAATTAGAAAAACTTTCAATAACTGATACATTAACGCAAATACCAAATAGGCTATATCTTGATAACAACTATGAATGCGAACAAAAACGCTCTATTAGATATAATAATAATCTATCTATTATGCTTATAGATATAGATTTTTTTAAGAAAATCAATGATACTTATGGACATAAAATTGGAGATAATATCTTAATTGAATTTGCAAATATTTTGAATAATAGTAAAAGAAATGTCGATATTTTAGGACGCTGGGGAGGAGAAGAGTTTTTAATTATCTGCCCTGAAACAAATCTAAAAGAAACTGAAATCTTTGCTCAAAAGATACGAAAAAATATTGAAAACTTTAGTTTTAGAGAGATAGGCTATTTAACTTGTAGTATTGGAGTAGCCCAATACGATAAAAATGATAAGAAAGAAGACACCTTCATGAGAGCGGATAAAGCACTCTATGAAGCTAAAAATAATGGAAGAAACAAAGTTATTGCTTTATAGGAAAAATTTTCATTAAATTAGTTTCCAAATACTTTTTTCAAAAGTGATGTTGTTTGAGCAAGAGGGTCTTTTCTTATCTCTGTCTCTTTTTGAGCTATTATTTTGAACAACCCCTCTATCGCTTTTGAAGTTACATATTCATCTAAATTTTCATCATTCTCTTTTGGTAAGAATGAACCTATACCGTATTCTACTGCTCTACTCTTTATATCTGACTTATAAAAACTATTTGCTTTTTTATAATAAGCCGTTACATTATTTGTTTCCATAGTTTTTTTAATAATAGGCAGTATTAACTTAGTTAAAGAGTTAGTTGTGTGTGTTTTAAAATACTCAGTTGCTCCATCTTCATTGCCAGATAAGATTGTTCTTGCATCATCGATTGTCATTTTTTGTATAGCATGTAAAAATATACCTATTGTTTTAGGTGCAGCATCTGTTGCCGCAGAATTCATTGACTTTATAAAATCATCTACATACTTATCTCCACCAAAACCGCGTATGATATCTTTTGCTTTTTTTATACTTTTTGGAAGTGGAATTTTCACAGATGCATTACTAAGATAACCATCTTTTTTACCAAGTTCTTTTACTGCATACTTTGCTCCTACATTAAGGGCTTCTTTAAGTCCATTAGAGATAGTATCACTACTTAGTGTGCTTTTTGAAGAAAAAGATGTAGTTGGTTCTGAAACACTCTTAACGACATCACTCATAAAACTTCCAAAATCAAAACTAAAAAGTACACTTGAGCAAAAAAATAAAACTAATATAAATTTATTTAACATGTTGAATTCCTCTTATCAAATCATTTGTTTAATTCTAGTATAATCTCATAAAAAATAAAAGGCAACTTTAATATTATGATAAATTATGAAGCAATAAAACCTTGGCTTTTTAAACTAGAACCCGAAGATGCACATCATTTAGCAGAGTGTGTACTTAGACTTACAAACCTTTGTGAAATCCCATTTAAACCATTTTTAAAATCTCATTTTGTGGATAACAGTGTCTTAACTCAAGAACTTTTTGGTCGTACATTTTCTAACCCTGTTGGACTTGGAGCTGGGTTTGATAAAAATGCAACTATGATAAAAGGTATCAGAACATTAGGTTTTGGTTTTACAGAAATTGGAACGGTAACACCAAAACCACAAGAGGGAAATCCAAAACCAAGAATGTTCCGTCATATTGAAGAAAAATCTATTCAAAATGCTATGGGTTTTAACAATCATGGTGCTCCAAAAATTGTTAATATGTTAAAGCAAAGGTTTCCTTACGAGACTCCGATTGGTATAAATATCGGGAAGAACAAAACAACTCCTGATGATCAAGCTATAAATGATTACATCTCACTTATCGATACTTTTAACGGCTGGGGAGATTACTTTGTTATAAATATCTCATCTCCAAATACCCCTGGTTTAAGAGATTTACAAAATGAAGAGTTTATATCAGAACTATTCACACAAGCTAAAAAACTAACCAAAATGCCAATCCTTTTAAAAATTGCCCCCGATATGGAAATAAAAGATGCTGTAGCACTTACTAAAATGGCAGTTGAAAAAGGTGCAGATGGAATCATTGCGACAAATACAACCGTAGATTATTCACTAGTAAAAGAGCCTAAAAAAATTGGCGGTATAAGTGGAGCAGTTTTAAAAGAGAAAAGTTTTAAAATATTTGAAGCAATCGCAAAAGAACTTTATGGAAAAACTGTGCTTATTTCAGTTGGTGGAATTGACTCAGCAGAAGAAGCATACAAACGCATAAAAGCAGGTGCATCTCTTGTTCAAATCCTTAGCGGACTTGTATTTCATGGTCCAGATATGATTATGAATATAAATAATGAGTTAACAAAACTTATAAAAGCAGATGGCTATAAAAACATAACTGAAGCCATCGGGGCAGATAGAAAAGCATGAAATACTTACTAATACTTACACTAATTATAGGAACACTAATGGCATCTTCATTACCAACATACGAAACAAAAACTTTAAAAAATGGTTTACAAATAGTTGTAATTCCTTTAAAAAACTCTACGAATGTTATATCTACTGACATCTTTTACAAGGTTGGAAGTAGAAACGAGATTATGGGTAAAACAGGGATTGCTCATATGTTAGAGCATATGAACTTTAAATCTACAAAAAACTTACCAGCTGGAGAGTTTGACAAAGAAGTTAAAAGCATAGGTGGCGTAAACAATGCATCTACAAGTTTTGACTATACTCACTACTACATAAAATCAAGTACAGATAATCTTAATAAGTCTCTAACTCTATATGCTGAACTTATGCAAAATCTAAATCTTAAAGATGAAGAGTTTCAACCAGAACGCGATGTGGTTGCAGAAGAGCGACGCTGGAGAACAGAAAACTCTCCACTAGGTTATCTTTACTTTGCACTTTTTAATAACGCTTATGTTTATCATCCTTACCATTGGACGCCTATTGGTTTTATGAATGATATACAAACTTGGACTATTGATGATATAAAAGATTTTCATAAAATTTACTACCAACCAAGCAATGCAATTTTAATGGTTACAGGAGATGTTGAGGCAAAAGAAGTTTTCAAGAAGGCGAAAAAAGCTTTTGGAGGCATCAAAAACAAAGCTAAAATACCAAAATTTAAATTTGTAGAGCCTGAGCAAGATGGACCCAAAAGAGTAACTATTTACAGAGATAGTGAAGTAGAAATGCTAGCTATTACTTTTCATATTCCTGATTTTAAAGACAAAGACCAAGTAACTCTAAATGTAATCTCTGAAATTCTTTTTTCTGGAAAAAGTTCAAGACTTTACAAAGAGTTAGTTGATAAAAAACGCCTTGTAAACTCTATATATGCTTATAATATGGAAAATATTGACCCAGGTCTTTTTATATTTTTAGCAACTTGTAACCCTGATGTAAAAGCTGAAGATGTTGAAAAAGAGCTAATATCGCAAATAGAACTGATGAAAAGTACAAAAGTAACAAAAGCTGAAATTGACAAAGTAAAAATCAACACAAAAGCAGATTTCGTCTACTCTCTTGAAAGTTCAACTTCTGTTGCAAATCTATTTGGAAGTTATTTAGTTCGTGGAGATTTAACACCTCTTTTAGAGTATGAAGAAGATATTAAAAAAGTAACAGCTAAGAAAGTTCAAGATGCAGCTAAAAAATATTTTAACTTTAACAAATCTACAACCCTTATTTTAAAAAAAGGTGAGTAACTTACTTAGAGCATCTATGCACTAAGTAAAGTATAGAATTATAGTCTATCTCACTATGCTCACTAAGCCCAATTTCACAAGTTTTACTTGTTGAGTAGGCAAGTTTAGTAGCTTGTGAGATTTGCTCTTTTAAAGTTCTAAGTGCAGACTTATTTAACTCAGGAAAATTAAATCCTCTATCTCCTGCAAAACCACAACATTTTATATCTTTTGGAATTATTACCTCATTTGAGCATAATTTTGCAAGTTCTATAAACTTAGAGTGAAGTCCCATCTTTCGAGTACTACAAGTTGAGTGAATTACAATAGGCTCATCAACTTTAGTTATTTTTAGCTTTGGTACTAAAAATTCTAAACTAAACTCTATTGGTTCATATAGTTTTAAATTACCTTTAAAACTCTCTATCATTTTTTTCGTACAAGGACTTGTGTCACAAAGTAAAGGATATTCTCCATCTTTAGTAGCAATTTTCAAACTATTTTCTAACTCCCTAGCTTTCATCTTTGCTTGAGAACTAAAACCTTTACTAGAAAATGGCATACCACAGCAAAGATTTTCTAAATTTTTTGGCAATATTACTTCATAACCAGCTTTTTCTAGTAGAGAAAAAGTAACATCAAACAAAGTATCACCCATTGTTCTACTTACACAAGATGGAAAATAGACTACTTTGTTTTGACTTTTGATACTAGGCCTATTGGCATCTATACTTATTGGTTTTGAAAGAGTTGGCAACCATTTTGGGATTTTTCTCATAAGATTTGTACCGATTATAGAGTGAATGACATCTGCTGCCATTAGCCCTACTTTCATAAACTTTAAGGTAGTAGAAAAATTATTTGTTATTAGATTTGCCATTTTGTTATCAAAGCTAGTTATCTGTTTTTCTCTTAAATATTTTGTAAATGCACCCGTATCGATATCAACAGGACAAAGAGTCGAGCAAAGCGAACAGGTGGCACAAGTGTCTAAACCAGCATATTGGTACTCTTTTTCAAGTTCTAATGCTTCATCACGCTTATTTACACGCTTAAAAGCACTTATCTCTCTATTTGATACTATTCTTTGTCTTGGAGTAAAAGTGATTACATTAGATGGACAGACACTCTCACAAAAACCACACTCTATACATTTATCTACTAACTCATGAGTTTGGGGCATCGGTTTAAGATTTTTTATATGTGCTTCGGAGTCATCATTTATAATAACTCCCTTATTTAAAATATTTAAAGGATCAAAAAGTTTTTTTATTTTTTTCATCATTGCATAAGCTTCCACTCCCCACTCTAACTCAACAAATGGTGACATATTTCTACCTGTTCCATGTTCTGCTTTTAAACTTCCATCGTAACTAACTACAAGTTCTACCACTTCGTCCATGAATTTTTTATATCTATCTATCTCTTGTTTTTCTGAAAAATTTTGTGTAAAAACAAAGTGAAGGTTTCCATCTAGGGCATGACCAAATATCAAAGCTTCATCATAGTTGTATTTTAAAAAAAGATTTTGAAGCTTCAAAGTTGCCTCTGCTAGATGCTCAATATGAAAAGCAACATCTTCTATAATTACAGTAGTACCAATCTCTCTTGCCGCTCCTACAGCAGGAAACAGACCCTTTCTTATCTTCCAAAAAAGAGAGTATTCTTCTTCTTTATCTGTAAATTCTATATCTTGAATTGTTTTTGCAGTTTTTAGTAGCTCTTTTATAGATTCTATTTGAGCTGACAAATCTTCTTTGTTAGATGCTCTTGTTTCTATTAAAAGTGTCGCTACATCTTTATGAAGTGTTTTTAAATAAGAGGGCATTCCTTTTTTGTTCTCAACACTACTCAAAGCTTTTCTATCCATCAACTCAACAGCATCTACTCTTACCTTTGAAGAAAGTTTTAACAAAGCAACTGCTTTACAAGCTTCATTTATATCTTCAAAAAAGACTAAAGAACTAGCTTTGTGAGGATAATCTTGTACAGTTTTATAAGTTATTTCTTTTATAAAAGCTAAAGTTCCTTCACTTCCGATGATTAGATGCTCTAAGATTTCAAAAACATCATCAAAATCTACAAAAGAATTAAGAGAATATCCACAAGTATTTTTTATTTTAAACTTTTTGATGATTTTTGCTTTTAAAACTTCATCTGCTTTTATCTCTTTTGCGTAAGCATCTAGGCTTTGTAAAAAATATTTATGGGATAAAGAGAACTCTTGCTTACTCTTTTGAGATGAAGTATCTAAAAGAGTTCCATCATAAAAAAGAATCTTCATGCTACTAAGAGTATTGTATGAGTTATCAGCTACACCACAACACATTCCACTTGCATTATTTGCAGCTATTCCACCTATCATCGCTGTATTTATACTTGCTGGGTCTGGACCTATTTTTTTAAGATACGGCGCTAAGAAAAGATTTGCATCTGCACCTATGACTGAAGGTTCTAAACTCACTTCTGATTTGTCTTCGCTAATTCTAATATTATTAAAAGTTCGTGCAGTTACAACAAGTATAGAATCACTTATTGCCTGACCACTAAGAGATGTTCCAGCAGCTCTAAAGGTCACACTTAGTTTGTACTTTGTTGCTAATATTAAAATATTAGCAACATCTTCACTATTTTGAGCCTTGATAACTATCTTTGGTATAAGCCTATAAAAGGAAGCATCTGTGCCGAAGGCGAGTAGATGCAATTTCTGTGTAAAGACAAACTCATCAGAAATTATTTTTATAATATTGTCGTAAAAAAGTTGATAATTTTTTTCTAACATTTTTTCTCCTTATATCAACTTTTCAAACACTCTAATTTTTTCTTCTTTAATCTTGTAATCTGGTAGTTGTTTATGAACCAACCTCCAAAATTCTTTGGAGTGATTTTGATATACGATATGAGCTAATTCATGTATAACAACATACTCAATTAACGATGAAGATAGTTTTACAAGATGGTAGTTAAATGAGATACGATTAGTTGAACTACAACTTCCCCATCTATTTTTTGAGTATCTAAAACTTATGTGTTCTGGTAGAACTTGCATAGTCTTAGCCCACTTTTTTGTTAGTGGTATTATTTTCTCTATCGCTTTTTGCTTGTAAAAGTTTTCAATAGCATTATGAAGCTCAACATCACTACATTTTAATGGTGTCATTATATGAAACTTGGAGTGAGTGAAGTTTATAGCAATAGTGTCCGCATCTTCATCTTTAAGCATATTTACATAGTAGCTCTTACCCATATAGTAAAGCCTTGAGCCAGTTGTTATATCTTCATTAACTGCTATTGATCTGAATATATCAAGCTTCCTACCTATCCAAGCTGATTTATTTTTAACCATCTTGTTTATATCTTCTATGGGGGTA
Source organism: Sulfurimonas sp. (assembly GCF_029027405.1). Lineage (NCBI taxonomy): Bacteria > Pseudomonadati > Campylobacterota > Epsilonproteobacteria > Campylobacterales > Sulfurimonadaceae > Sulfurimonas > Sulfurimonas sp. The sequence goes on along the minus strand of NZ_CP093396.1, from coordinate 1,318,286 downwards.
GTATCATTTGTTTTGACAAGCACTCCATCAGTATCAACATGAATATATGTATTTTTTAGTTTAGTTTTTCTCTTTATATAAAATACAATATTTTTAGTGCCATACTCTACACTATACATTTGTTTCTACCAACTTAGCCACTATATCTTTTGAGAGTTTTTTATCCACTTTATACTTAGCAAGTATCGGCTTGATAGAATTCCTCATCTCTTTTTGAGCATCACTTTGAGTCAGTATTGCTTTTTTATTTAACCACTCATCAAGAGTATCAAATATTTCAAGTGTTAGCTCAGTTGCTTCATCACTTAACTTTTTAACTAAGTCATAAACTACAAGTTGCTTCTCATCACTTAAACCACTATTACTATGTCTATTTTTATGGCGATTGATTATCACTTGCATATCATTAAACAAATCTATAACAGCCTGCTTTCGGTCTACCTTAGCATCTATTAATTTTCTCTCCAATAACTCTGAAAGTTCAAGTGCTAACGCTGGATTTTTTTCTTCATTTGCTTTTATAATTGCTTTTGCTTTATCAAGTGGGTTATGTTTTCCCTCTCTTGTAAGTTCTGCTTGAAACTGTCTATAGTCTGTAATATCAATAGGTGCTTTAAGTAGATATTCTATCCCATTAGCTCTAAGGTGTTCATCTAAAATCATTTGTAACTTCTTAGAATCTTCACGAGTAATCTTCTCTTTAGAATCTCTAACCATCATCTTTATTTCATTGAACAGTTTGAAGTCATAATCATATCTTGAAGCAAAAGGGTCTGGAAGAACTATGTTCATTGATTTGTTAAAATCACTTACAAGCTCTTTGAATTTATCTTTTATATCTTGTGGTTTCAAGTGCTTTATTGCTTGAAGTATAAAATCATCTCTTTCATTTTCTCTATTTTTCTTAACTGATTTAAAATAATCAACCATCTTTGTGTGTCTATTTTCAAGTGTAGTTTTCTCACTCTCTATATCTGCCATTACCTCACACGGCTTTAAATCTCCACTAAATATTTCAAGAGCATCTACGAGGTATTTAGTTATTCCTACAAAATCAACTACATACCCAGCATTTTTACCTTTACGAGTTCTATTCACTCTTGCTATTGCTTGAAGTAGATTATGCTCACGAAGTATCTTATCAACATAAAGAGTTTGAAGTATTGGAGCATCATATCCCGTTAGTAGCATATCACTTACGATTAGAAAAGCAGTATTGTCAAACTGTCTTTTACCTCCACGGCTTTTATCGTTCTCATCTCCAAATGGTAGTTTGAAATCTTCTATCGCTTTTTTTGTATCTGCTTGGGACGAGGCTAAATCATAAAACTCTTGTGGGTCTTTCTTTGTATCAAAACTCATTATAACTTTTGATTGAAAATTATTAACACCTTGCTCAGCCAATTTATTAAATGCTTTTTTATAAGCTATTGCTTGGTATCTATTGTGACAAACTATCATCGCCTTGAAACCGTCCAAATAGCTCTTATTTTTATAGTGTTCTACAATGCTTTTTGCTATCTCTTGGACTCTACGAGTAGCATTTTTATCAAGGCTCGTTGCTTTGGTTTTTAGTATCGCTTGTTTTTTAGCACTTTCATTTCCAAACGACTTAGCAAACTCAGCATCTAAAAGCTCTTTTTCAATGAAGAACTTACTTAGTCCTGTTTCATATAAAATTGGTAGCGTATTACCATCTGCTACTGATTGTTTTATAGTGTACTTGTCTATGTAATCGCCACCATAAAACTCGTGAAGTGTTGATTTGTTTTCTTTGTCTATTGGTGTTCCCGTAAAAGCTATAAACTTAGCATTTGGCAATGATTGTCGCATATATGAAGCAGTTAGTCCGTATTGACTTCTATGAGCTTCATCTATAAGAACAAATATATTCTCTTTCTCACTTAATACTTCTACTTCTTTCTTTTCCTCAGCTCTCTCTTGAAACTTTTGAATAGTAGAAGTTAAAGTTTTACCATAGCTATCTTTGAGTAGTGTCTTTAAGTGTGAGATTGAATTTGCTTGATGAACATTTGAGAAACCAACTCTGTTAAAAGTACTTCTGATTTGATTATCTAAATCTGTTCTATCTGTTAGAACTAAAATAGTAGGATTATCAAACCCACTTGTAGCAGCTCTTAACTTAGTAGCAAGGTATATCATAGTAATAGATTTACCACTTCCTTGTGTATGCCATACAACACCACCACGGTTTTCATTTTTAAGTCTATCTACTATTTTATTTACAGCTCTAAGTTGTTGGTATCTTGGTAGCTTTTTGATTGTTCTACCCTCAACAACTTCAAAAATTACAAAGTATTTGATGATGTCAAGAAATTTTCTTTTTTCAAAAAGGTTATAGATTAAAATATCTTGTGGTGTTGGTTCATTCTCAAGAAGTTTTATGAGTTCATCAGATGCAACTTCATTATATTTTGAGTAGAACTTCATATCTGCTTCTATAGTTCCATATAATCCACTTATACGATTAATAGCCCCTATGATTTGGTTGTAGTAAAATAGTTTTACAGAGTTAGCTTGGTAGTAGTCTAAATCAGCAATATCAGATATATCTACCTTTTGATTTTTTGCTTCTATGACTGCTAATGGTAGTCCATTTATAAACACAACTAAATCAGGGATAGAGTTAGCTCTTTCTCCCTTGAACTTCATTTGATTTACTATCAAATACTCATTGTTTTGAAGATTTTCATAGTCTATAAACTTTACAGTTCTTGGTTTTGCATCGGTCGTAGGTTTAAGTGATAGTGCATCCGCACGAGTTATGAGCTTATGAATTTGGGAGTTTATCTCCATAAGTGAGCTACCACTTACAGCTAAGATTTTACGGATTATTTTTTGTAAGTTATTTTCATTTAGCCAAGGGTTTATTCTTTTAAGTGAGTTTATTAATCTATCTTCAAGAACAACTTCATACATTTCGCCTTTGGCATCTAAGTAATCGTATTTTAGCTTTTTAAAAAGCTCTATCGCTGGGAGTTCACTTTGTAGGTATTCACTCATTTTTCTAAACCATTAAGTTTTAAAAGTACCAATAGTTCACTTTCGTTGATACTTTCTTTTTGTGTTTTAGAATAAATAGCTATGAGATAAACAGTATTATGCTCACCTATAAAATAATAAATAGTTCTAAAGCCTCCACTTTTACCTGTAGGAATAGATGAATTTACTACCCTCAATTTATAACAATTATGTCCTAAAGCAATTCTTGCTTGTGAATTATTCTCTAACTCTTTAGTCAATTTTTTAAAATCATTTTTTATATTTCTATATTTTTTTTGTAATGCTTTAAAATTTTGTTTAAAGCTATCTAATGGAATAACATTAAAGTGCATCTAAAAACTCATCAAGTGTTTCTAGTTCATCAGCTTTCTTTGGGTCATCTAGTATCTCTTTGAGTTGTTTACATCCTTCATCAAAACTTTTGTAAAACTCCTGTGCCTTTTGCTCTGCCATATAAGACTTGATAGACTCTATAATAATATCTGTTCTATTTAAGTTATACTCTTTTGTAAATTCATCTATCTGCTCTACCAAATAAACGGGAAGTCTAAGCCCTACTTGTTGTTTTTGAAGTTTTGCTAGTGAGTGCATAGTAAAATCCTTTTAGTATTTTTATATCTTAAATTATATACTATTTATATACATAAGTCAAACAGTACGAATTTCTCCACTTAAAAGCTTCTGTAATAAACCTTTTTTAAGTGTTTGATATTTCTCTTTTTTAGTTCTAAGAACTTCTAACTTTTCATCAGCAGTTAATAAGATGTCGGCTATTTGTTTTTGTTCTTTGAGTGGTGGGAGTGGAATTTTTGTATTTCTAATTGTCTTTAATGATAAGTTTTTAATTGTAGTTCCAGTTAGTTCTAACATAAAATAATCAAGAATATGACTTGACCTTAAAAGATAGAATAAAAATTGTTTTGATATTCTATTATTTGAGTTTATATATGCCACACTTTTACCAAGCATAACAGTTTCATTACTATAATAAGCAAGACTTCCAATTGTTCCATTTATTGATAGTAAAACAGTAGTATCATCTAATATTTTTTTGTTCTTATTATATTCTTCTTCACTTATACATTTAGTATTTTCTATAATTTCAATACTTTTGCCATTCAAATTATTTCCGTTGATAAAATAATAATCAGATTGTTTAAGATACTTTGGTGTTCCATGTAAGCCATCTCCAATTTTAGTTGTAAGGTTTTCTAATTTATCTATCTCCCAACTCTCAGGTATCTTCCCAAGCTCACTATCCTTAAACTCACAATGATTTATACCATCACTTAGTAGCTTTTGTAGTAGCCCTTTTTTAAGTGTTTGGGCTTTTTCTATCTGAGTAGCAATAGCATCTATCTTATCATCAGCAGTTGATAAAATATTAGCTATTTTCTCTTGTTCTTTTAGTGGTGGAAGTGGGATTTTAAGAGCTTCTATAATTGGCTTTCGTAGTGATTGAACAGTAGAACCAACAGAAGTAGCGATTAGTTTATTAACTTTTGGTTGAATAGCATTTAATAGAAACTTCATATTATTACCATTTATTGAAGTTAGCATATAAGTTCGTTGATGACAATTGAACTTTCCATTGTAATATTTAACTTTGAAATTACCTTCACCAGCTATAAACAAAGCTTCTGCATCAAAAGCATAAGTATCAATAGTTTGAACATCAACAGAACGAGTAAAAAAAGGATATTCTCCACCACCTACTTGGTCTTGGGCATTCATCTTTCCAGTTTTAACATTTAATATTTCACCGACTTTTACAACATCCCACTCAACAGGAATAACCCCTATCTCACTATCCTTATAACCATCTTTTATCTTAGTCATTTTTCAGTTCTTTACTTCTAAAGTACTTTCTGCTACAATATCTATACAATTTTCCTTCGGGATCGTCCCTTCTTTTTTAGAGGGGCAAAAATCTTCTTCAAATATTAAATTATGTAATTTCTTTTTTAAACATCTAAAATCATTCTCATTTATTTTGCCTATTTTTTTGATAAATCTTTTAGAACTAAAAAGTTTATGTTGAACAAGCAATGCCGTACTTATCTTTTCATCTAAAAATTTAAACTGAAAGTAAAAACTCCCCTCTCTTAAAGTTGTTGAAAGTGGGATACCTAAAAACATATCGTTGGTGTATCTTTTTAAAACCAAAACAGGTCTTTGAAACTTATCGCCTTTTCCATTTTGTTCAAAACCAATATTTTCACCAATTTTTAACCAAAAAATATCTCTCTCTTTAAAATATACTTTTTTATCTATTTTTTGAGTATTTTGTTTGACATCATTCCAACTGTTTAATTTTAGAGATTTATCATACATATTAAAAACCCAAACTTTTTAAATAACCATTTAACTTACTATCTATCTCTTGTTCTTTTACTTCTAAATCACTAATATCTAGCATTGTAGATTTGATGTCAATAATAACCTCTTCATCACTTGTATCTATGTATCGTGAAATATTTAAGTTGTAATCGTTCTCTTTTATCTCACTCATATCGACAACTCTCATAAATTTATCTATCTCTGTAAGTCCATCATAGCCATCAACTATTTTTTTAATGTTCTCGTTTGTCAGAGTGTTTTGATTTTTACCATTTTTGTATTCACTTGAAGCATCTATAAACACAACTTTGTTTTTTAGATTTTGAGCTTTGCTTTTGTTTATGATGATGATAGATGCAGGGATGCCAGTGTTGTAAAACAACTTTTCAGGAAGTCCAACAATAGCTTCAATGATGTCATCTTTAAGAAATCCCTCTCGTATTTTACCCTCAGTTCCACCACGAAATAAAATACCGTGTGGTAATACAACACCCATACGACCATCATTTTTAAGAACACTTATCATATGCTGAACAAATGCTAAATCTCCATAACCTCTTGGTGGTATGCCATACTTAAATCTTCCATACTCATCACAAACAACAGAGTTATACTTTGGTGCTATCTCTTTACCATTATCATCACTCTTAACATCTATCTCGGTACTTGCCCACCATTTCTTTAAGCTAAATGGTGGATTTGCGATTACACGGTCAAAGTTTCTTAGTTCGTTGTTTTGCTCATGCTTTGGATTTGCTAGAGTGTCACCCTTTTTTATATCAGCATCTTTAAAGCCATGCACAATCATATTTATCTTACAAATAGCCCAAGTTCCAAGGTTCTTCTCTTGACCATAAAGCTTGGCATCTACAAACTTACCAACAGTTCCACCATTAGCTTTAATGTACGAAGCACTTTGTATTAACATGCCGCCACTTCCACAAGTAGGGTCATAAACACTATTCCCAGCTTCTGGTTTTATGAGGCTTACAACAAGTTTCACTACCTCTTTTGGAGTGTAGAACTCTCCACCTTTTTTTCCACCATCATCAGCAAATTCACGGATTAGATACTCATAAGCCGATCCAAGAATATCTGGATTATCAAGATGTTCATTAGCAAGAGAGTATTTATTAAAATGTTGTAGTAATCTTGAAAGTAAGCTATCAGGAAGTTTCTCAGTATCTCCAAAATGAACAGCAGTCATAACACCCTCAAGTTGTGAGTTATTCTCTTCTATGAGTGAAAAAGCTTTGTCAAGTGCTTGACCAATGTTTTCAGTCTTTTTAGTTAGCTCAGACCAATAAGCATCACGAGGAATAAAAAATTGGTGATAATCTTCATCAAGGAGAGCAACTTTAAAACTTACACCATCATCTTTAACAGCTTGGTTTGCTTCTTCTATAAATTGGTCATTTGCTCTTTTTAAGAACAGTAGTCCAAAGATATAGTTTTTAAAATCTGAACTATCAATATGCCCTCTCATCAAGTCAGCACTATCCCATAGCCATCGTTCAAGTGTTTCAAGTGTAAGTTTGTTCATATTGTTTGAATCCTATAAATTACGAGGTACCCCTTGAGGGTATAATTTGATAATTATACTTTACAAACCTGAATTGTTAAACTAATTATCTCTTTTTACCTTATCCAAATATTAGAATAGTATTATTTTCAAAAATATTATGGAGAAAAAATGAAAAAAATTATCGTAGGGCTTATGATAGCCTTTTTATTTATAGGTTGTAGTTCTAAAGGTTCAGAAGAAGTAGTTGTGGAACCAAAACTTGTTGTTGGAAAAAGCTTAGATGCTATAGTAATTAATGACCAATTTGAAAAACCACAAACCATAGATGCTAATACAAAAAAAGTTATTTTTGCATTTTCAAAAGATGTTGCTCATACTTGTAATGATTATTTTGTAACTCAAGAACCAACTTACTTAAGTGAAAACAAAACTCAATTTATTGCAGATGTTAGTGCCGCTCCATCTTTGATTCGTAGTATTTTTATACTTCCCGGATTAAAAGATTTTAAACACACAGTTCTAATCTTAGATGACAAAAAAATTGCTGCATCTTTTAGAAGCGGTGTTGATGTTGAAAAAATAGTTATTGTATATCTAGAAAATAAAATTATAACATCTATAAGAACAATAAACTCTGCTGATGAGTTAAAAAATATTATTCTAACAAACTAATAGATTGAGGCATCTAGCCTCAATCTAAGCTCTTTATTTTTACTTTTTATTAATTCCCTACTAAACTTATATATTTACTTGACAATAGAATAAAATTACTCTATTATTGCACCTAAGATTCAATCTATACTAAATCGATAGATAAACAAATTTGGAGCAAAAGATGCATGAAAAGCCTTTTAGAAGCATTGTAAAAACTATCTCTTGGAGAGCACTTGGGACAATGGACACTATGATTATTTCTTACTTTATAACTGGAAATCTTAAAATGGCTGCATCTATTGGAGCCATTGAGCTATTTACGAAAATGGGGCTTTATTATTTTCATGAAAGAGCTTGGAGTAAGTCATCTTTTGGAATAGTAAAAACTACTTCAGATTATCAGATATAGGAAAAGAAAATGGACACAACTAACTTAAATAAAAGATTTAAGAACTTATCACCTCAAGAGATTTTAGAGTATTTTTTAAAAAAGTACGGAACTAAAGCAGCGTTATCGAGTAGTTTTGGTGCTGAAGACCAAGTTATAACAGATATGTTGCTTAAACTTGATAAAAAGGCAAATATATTTACACTCGATACAGGAAGACTTCATCCTCAAACATATAGTGTAATGGATGCAACAAACCTAAAATACGGTGTTAAAGTAAATGTCTTTTTTCCTAAAACTGATGAAGTTCAAAAACTCTATCAAGAACAGGGTGTAAATGGTTTTTATGAGTCTATAGAAAATAGAAAATCATGTTGTTATGTTAGAAAGATAGAGCCTCTTCAAAGAGCTTTAGGAGAATTGTCTATTTGGATAACAGGACTTAGAGCTACTCAGAGCGTAACAAGAGAAGAACTTAATATTATTGAGTTTGATAAAGTGAACAAAGTAATTAAAGTAAACCCTTTGCTTCTATGGAGTGAAGAAGATGTATGGACTTATATAAAAGAAAACAAAGTTCCATATAACTCACTTCATGACGAGGGCTTTCCAAGTATTGGTTGTGCTCCTTGTACAAGAGCCATTAAAGATGGAGATTATGTAAGAAGCGGTAGATGGTGGTGGGAAAACCCAGAACATAAAGAGTGTGGACTACACACAAAATAAAAAGGAGAAAAAGAATGATAAGTACAGAGCGATTAACACATTTAAAACAACTAGAAGCCGAGTCTATGCACATCATGAGAGAAGTTGTAGCGGAGTTTGAAAACCCTGCAATGCTTTACTCTGTTGGTAAAGATTCAGCAGTTATGTTGCACTTAGCCCAAAAAGCTTTTTTTCCTGCAAAATTACCATTTCCCCTGCTTCATGTAGATACTAGATGGAAATTTAAAGAGATGTTAGCTTTTCGTGATGAGATGGCTAAAAAACTCGGGTTTGAACTTTTAGTTCATACAAATCCCGATGGAATAGAGCAAGATATAGGACCATTTACTCATGGAAGTGCTGTTCATACAGATATTATGAAAACACAAGGTTTAAAACAAGCACTTAACAAGTATAAGTTTGATGCTGTTTTTGGTGGAGCAAGAAGAGATGAAGAAAAATCTCGTGCAAAAGAGAGAATTTATTCTTTTCGTGATGAAAAGCATAGATGGAATCCAAAAAATCAAAGACCAGAACTATGGAATGTTTACAATTCAAGAGTTAAAAAAGGTGAAAGTATTAGAGTTTTCCCACTTTCAAACTGGACGGAACTTGATATTTGGCAATATATTTATCTTGAAGGGATTCCTATTGTTCCTCTTTACTTAGCTAAAAAAAGACCTGTTGTAGTTCGTGATGGAGTTAAGATTTTAGTTGATGATGATAGATTACCATTAAGAGAAGGTGAAGTACCAACTATGGAAAGTGTAAGATTTAGAACACTTGGTTGTTACCCTCTTACTGGTGCAGTAGAATCAGAGGCAGCAACACTTCCTGAAATTATTCAAGAGATGCTACTAACAAAAACAAGTGAGCGTCAAGGTAGAGTTATAGATAATGACTCCGCAGGATCAATGGAAAAGAAAAAAATAGAGGGGTACTTTTAAGATGTCAATATTAGATAAAAAAATAGCTGATGATATTCAGAGTTATTTAAAAGAGCATGAAAACAAACAACTACTAAGATTTATAACTTGTGGTAGTGTTGATGATGGAAAAAGTACTCTAATAGGAAGACTATTACATGATTCTAAAATGATTTTTGAAGACCAACTAGCATCTATAAAAAAAGATAGTAAAAAAAGTGGTACAACTGGAGAAAAGTTTGACTTATCTCTTTTAGTTGATGGATTGCAAAGTGAAAGAGAGCAAGGTATAACTATTGATGTTGCTTACAGATACTTTGCAACTGATAAAAGAAAGTTTATTATTGCAGATACTCCCGGACATGAGCAGTACACTAGAAATATGGCGACAGGTGCTTCAACAGCAGACTTAGCTATTATCTTGATAGATGCTAGATATGGTGTTCAAACACAGACTAGAAGACACTCTTTTATTACAAAGATGTTAGGTATTAAGCATCTAGTAATTGCTGTTAACAAAATGGATTTGGTTGATTTTTCAAAAGAAAGATATGAAGAGATTACTGCAGATTATTTAGAATTTGCAAAAGAGTTAGGTTTAACTTCTGATCTTACTTTTATACCTTTATCTGCACTAGATGGAGATAATGTTGTAAACAGAAGTTCTAAATCACCTTGGTATGAGGGTGAGACTTTGATGAATACAATAGAAAATATTGAGATTTCATCAGACAGAGATTTAACTCACTTTAGAATGCCTGTTCAGTATGTAAATAGACCTAACCTTGATTTTAGAGGTTTTTGTGGGACTATTGCAGCAGGAATTATCAGTGTTGGAGATTCTATAACAGTTCTTCCATCTGGTAAAAGTTCTACAGTTAAAGAGATCGTAACTTATGATGGAAATTTAGAACATGCATATGCTCAACAAGCTATTACTCTTACTCTAAATGATGAGATAGATATCTCTCGTGGAGATATTTTAGTAAAAAGTGATGAACAACCTGATATAGCAAGTGACTTTGATGTAAACATAGTTTGGATGGATGAGCAACCTTTAACTAAAGGCAAGCAGTATTTTATAAAAAGAGCTTCAACTGTAACAACAGGAACGATAGAGTCTTTTTATCATAAAACTGATGTAAATACACTGGAGCAACAAAGTGCAAAACTACTCAACTTAAATGAGATTGGTCATGCAAAACTATCTTTAAATCAAAAGATAGCCTTTGATGCATATGAGCATATAAAAGCAATGGGTTCATTTATTATCATAGATAGAATCACGAACAACACTGTTGGTGCGGGAATGATTGTTAAAAAGTCTGATACAAGCACTAAAACTGTTATACATGAGCATTCAGAGTTTGAAGTTGAGTTTAACGCTCTTGTAAGAAAACACTTTCCTCATTGGGAAGCTAAAGAAATTTTGTAGGAGATGACATGACACAAGCAACAAAAAAAGAGAACCCTGCACAAAGAGTTGAGCGCATAAAAAAAGAAAAAAGTGGAATAGATGTACTTAAAGATATACATGAGTATGCTATTTATAACAAAGAGGTAGACCCAGAAGACATAGATAGATTTAAATGGTATGGACTCTACACTCAAAACAAAAATTTACAAGCTGAGATGGATGAAACTCTTTACTTCATGTTAAGAGTTAAGCTTGTTCTTGGATCTATAAATATAGAACAGTTAAAAGTTTTATCTGGAATTTCTAAAGAGTTTGCAAGAGGAACTGCGAACTTTACAACAAGACAAGCGGTACAGTTTCACTTTATAAGAGTTGCTGACTTACCTGAAATCTTTTTCAGATTAAAAAGCGTTGGTTTAAGTAGTCTTTATGCAGCAGGTGATGTTCCTAGAAATATCACTACTTGTCCAGTATCTAGCATCGACAAAAGCGAAATCTATGATGTTAGTGCATTAGCGTTAGAGTTAAATGCATATCTTGATGGAAATAAAGAGCTAGTTAATCTTCCGAGAAAATATAAGGTTGGGATTAGTGGCTGTTCTAAACACTGTATGGGACATGAGATACAAGACCTTTCTTTTACTGCAGTACTAACAGCTAATGGCGAAGTTTTATTTGATGTAAGTGCTGGTGGTGGATTGGCTTCTAATAAACAGTTTGCTTTGCATCTTGGCTATGTAAAAGATGAACAAGTTTTAGATGTTTTAAAAGCTGTTTCTATCCTTTACAGAGATAAAGGACTTAGACAGAGTAGAAGAAAAGCTAGACTTGGTCATCTTATAAATAGTTGGGGATTAAGTAAGTTTAAAGATGAAGTACAAAAAAGTCTTGGTTTTAACTTTATAAGTGATCTAATTCAAGAATATACTCCTTATTCTAAAAGAGAACACTTTGGTATTCATGCTTCTAAGCAAGATGGTAAATCATATATTGGTTGTGCTGTAAATGGTGGATATATTGGCTCAGTGGGATTAGCTTCTTTAGCAGACATCTTACACAAGCATGGAGCAGCATCTATCAGAACAACAACAACGCAAAATTTTGTTGTTGCTGATGTGCCAACTGAGAATGCTGAGGATTTATCAAAAGAGTTGTTAAGCATAAACATAGATGCTAATCCAAACCCATTTAAAGCAAGAACTCTATCTTGTACAGGTTCAAAATACTGTAAATTTGGAGTCACAGAAACAAAAGACAAAGCTATTGAGTTAGCAGAGTATTTAAATAATGAGTTCCCTGACTTTGATGAGAGAGTATCTCTATCTTTAAATGGTTGTCCAAACTCATGTGGGCATCCAGATATTGTGGATATTGGTCTAGTTGGAACGAAGTTTAAAAATAAACATGGAGAAACTATCACAGGATTCGAGTTAGTTTTAGGTGGGAACTTAGAGGGAAATAAATCAACATTAGGAAAGAAGATGAAGTTAAAAATTGCACCACAAAATGTAAATCATACAGTTGCAAATATAATTGATGCATATATAAAAAGTTCTAAAAAATATTTAGGATTGTTTTTAAAAGATTTAATAGAAGGAGATGAGTTTACAGTTTATTCTATAGTAAATCGATAGAGTTACTTGACATTATATTTTTAATTTGATATAATTTTTTCAGTTATTTAAAGAAAAAGGTTTTAATGTGGCAATAGTATCAACTAAAGGCATCTATGGTTTAACAGCAATGGTTATTTTAGCGAAAGAAAATGAACAGAAGCTTTTACAAATCAAAGAGATTGCATCCAAAGGCGATATTCCGCAAAACTACCTCGAACAAATACTTGTTACTTTGAAAAAGAGTGGCATTGTTGAGAGCATTCGAGGGGCTAGTGGTGGATACAGACTATCTAAAAACGCCAACAATATAACTGTTTTGGAAATTCTAAACTCACTTGAGAGTAGTTTTGCACAAACAGATATAAAAACTAGAAACTCTCTTCTTCAACCATTTTGGGATGATTCTCAAAATAAAATAGAAGAGATTTTTTTACTAACCCTGAATGAACTAGATGAATTTTTACAAAAAAGTTCTGAAAATTTCACATATTATATTTGAAGGATAAAAAATGAATATTGCAAAAGATGTAACTGAGTTAATTGGAAATACACCATTAATTAAAATAAATAAACTATCAGACACAACAGGTGCTACAATCTTGGGTAAATGTGAATTTTTAAACCCATCTTCTTCTGTTAAAGATAGAATTGCTTTAGCTATGATAAATGCAGGTATCGAAAATGGAGATATAAAAGAAGGTACTTTAATTATAGAGCCTACAAGTGGAAATACAGGGATAGGATTAGCTACTGTTTGTGCAGCAAAAGGGCTTGACCTTCTTTTAACGATGCCAGAATCTATGAGTCTTGAAAGACGACAACTACTTAGTGCTTTAGGAGCGAAACTAGACTTAACTCCAGCAGCAAAAGGTATGAAAGGTGCGATAGACAGAGCAACAGAGTTAAATGAAAATACGAAAAATACTTTTATGCCTCAACAGTTTAACAATCCTGCAAATCCTAAAATGCATAGAGAAACGACAGCTTTAGAGATTTTAAAAGATACAGACGGGAAAATTGACATCTTAGTTGCAGCAGTTGGAACTGGTGGTTCTATGACAGGTATTGGTGAAGTACTAAAAGAGCATAATCCAGAGATTCAAGTTATAGCAGTTGAACCATCAAGTTCACCTGTTATTTCAGGAGAAAAGCCTGGACCACATAAGATACAAGGTATAGGTGCAGGATTTATTCCAAGCATTTTAAATACAAAGATTATCGATGAGATTATAAAAGTAGATGATGAAGATGCTTTTGAATCGTCAAGAGAACTGGCTAAAACAGATGGATTACTTGTAGGTATCTCATCTGGTGCAAATATTTGGGCTGCCACGCAAGTAGCCTCAAAAGCCCAAAACAAAGGAAAAGTAATAGTTACTATTCTTTGTGACACAGGTGAAAGATATTTAAGTACGAGCCTCTATTCATAAAATAATGGCACATATTTGGCACAAGCGATAATCCAACAAGGCTTAAAGCCCAAGAATAAGGGGTGTGAAAATGCTAATTAGAGTATATTATGAAGATACTGACACTGGTGGTGTAGTTTATCATTCTAATTATCTTAACTTTTGTGAAAGAGCTAGAAGTGAAGCGTTTTTTAAAATAGGAATGACACCACAGCTTGAAAATGGTCACTTTGTTGCAAAAAAATTAACAGCACAGTATTATAAAAGTGCAAAACTTGGCGATGTATTAGAAGTGCAAAATAAACTAATGAAGATGAAAGCGGCTTCATTTGTAATACAACAAACAATATATAAAAATTCAGAAAAAATCTTTGATTTAGATATTACTTTAGCATATATTACATTTGATGGAAAACCTCAAAAGCTAGATGAAGACACAAAAAAGTTAGTTATATCACTCTTCGATTGAGTTGTATTTAATAAACCTATATTTAGCAGGTTTAAGCAGCTCAATAGGATAAATCATTTGATTTTCCTCTATAGTTATTTTATATTCTCTGTCTTCTCTTGTAGCAAGAGAAAAAAAGTAATCAACCCCAACAGTAGTCGTATAGTTAATCCAATCATAAACAATGTCATTTCCTAAAAGAGAGTTACTTTCTATAAAAATATTATTATTGTTAGTGATAGAATTTGCAATAATCATATTCTTTCTGTCTTGATATTGGGTTATTGAAAGGATAAGAGGATCATAGTTGATTTGAGTAGACAAAATATTTGTTGCATTCGTATCATAAAGTGTTAGCTGCGACATAATCATACCTGTTTTAACAATAGGAGTATTTATAAAAAATGAACTTTCTACAATATCTTCGTTTTCACTCAAATATCTCTCTAAATTTGTAGTCCTTTTTGGTATAGAAAACTTAACAACACTTCTATTTGCATCTAGTATTTGAGCTTTTGATTCTTCCACACTTAGGTTGTTGTCCATTGAAACACCATATATAAATCTATTTTTTTCATAAATGCTTAACTCTTTACCTATTTTTGAACGGTCATAAAAGACAACTAAAGGTGAAACCGCTTCTTTAAGTAGTAAGTCACTTTGTGCTTTATAATTTATGCCTCCATAAATTAAATAAGAAGAAGTTGTATTAATATCTTTTTTATTAATTGTTGGAAAAAATATATTCATATCAGGATCTATTTCTGCAACTGTTTGCGCACCTTTTCGTGTAAGGGGAGCAATTACATAATTAAAACCATCTGCACTGATTTTTAAAAGAGCTTCTTTTATATCTTTTTCACTTTCACTTTGTATTTTATAACTCTTTAACTCAAAAGAATGGTTTTTAGATATGAGGTAAGCAAATGAAGCATTTGTTGTTGAAGAAGCATATCTACCTATAATTTTATATGGTAAGAGTAGAGCAATATGAAGTTTATAATTTATAATTTGTGAGCCAATGTTTAAGATAGAAATATTCATCATTCTCACTTCATCTTGCTCTTCATTATTAAGTTTAGTTTGAGCATGAGAGAGAAATGAAAAAATCATATCGTTATCTAGATATTCTTGCATACAACTTTCTTCACATGGATAAGGGTCTAAGTTCTGAATATATGTTTTTGGTAATGGAATATTTGATATTAGGTAACTCTGCGCAAATAGAGATAGAGGAAGCAACATAGTTAGTAACAGTTTTTTTTTCATAGGCAACTCTTTATAGTTTTTAAATCATTTAAAGTGATTTTTTTTAGTTCAGGATTTCTCAGTAGATGCTGAGGGTGATATATTGGAATTAATTTATACTTTTTGAAGTCTATCACATGTCCTCTTACACTTTGGAAATCTTTGTCTTCATTTGTTAGTTTATAGTAACTTTGTTCACCAAGAGTAACAATTATTTTTGGTTTTATAAATTCTATTTGAGAAAAAAGATAAGATTTACATGAATCCCATTCAGATGCAGATGGAGTATTTGAATTTAATGGTTTACATTTTATGGCATGTGTAAAATAAATATCAGAGATTTCAAGTTTTAAAACATTATTTATCATGTTTGTTAAACTATTACCGCTATTACCAACAAAGTATGAGTTGCTAGAGTCTTCACTTAATGAAACGCTAAAGTCAACTATCATGAGATTTGCATTTGGGTTTCCAAAACCTTCCATACTTTGTTTTCTTGATTTGCTTAAATCACATAGATGACAAGAAGAAATATTTTGATTAAGTTCATTTAATGTATTTGGTTTTATATTTGAAGTTTTTATATTTACAGAAAAAGGATCTATGTATTCAAATCCAAGAGTTTTTTGGCGATAAAGATTTTGAAGAAGTAGTAAGTTTTGAAAAGACTTCATTTATTACCTTGGGCTTTAACTAGTTTGGAGAGTATAGTTAAAGAGTGATTAAATTCTACTTTGATAATGATTTTATGTTAGAATGTCGCAACAAAAGGATATCTTTGAATCACAAAAATAAAAATTTAAATATTTATAGTTTTTCATTAAGCTCTTCAAGCGAGGTTGGTAGCGTCGTTAGAGCTATTTGCGAACTTAATTATAAAAATTTGCTTATCCATATTTCTTCTTTTATGCACAACACAGTTTTAGTTCAAAATTTAAAGCTAGAGCTACAAAAAACACTTTCAGACGCAAAAATTGTTATGTTTAAACATGATAATAAGACTAAAACTTCTTTAATTATTTATAGCTTAAATGACATTTTTAATACTGGAGATATAAGCGATGTTATATTACAAAAGATTCAACTTTTAGATAATGAAAAAACACAAGACTTACAAAATGTGAAGAGACAACTACTAAGTAGATATTTCACAGATCATTTAACTAGTTTTCCAAATATGTATCAACTTAGAAAAGATTTACATGACAATGAAGAATATGCCCTTGTTTCAATAGCAATAGATGACTTTGCGACTATAAATAATTTTTACGGCTACATGGTTGGTGACTATATAATAGAGCAAGTTGGAAAGTATCTTATTCAAAATGTAAATAACAGAATATATAGAGTTTCTGGTACAGAATTCACTCTATATCTAAAAGAAGACTTAGGTTTTTATGACTTGAAAAAGTATCTTGTTAAGCTATATGATAAAGTTAGTAATATTTTAGTGATTTATCAAAATTATGAGATAAATGTTAGTTTAACACTTGCATCATGTGCAAACTACAATCAAGAAAATCTTTTCTCAAAAGTTTCCATGGCTCTAAAATATGCAAAAGACAACAGAATGCCATTTTGGATTTATGAAGATAGAATGAATTTTGAAAATGAATATGAAAAAAATTTAAGTGTTTCAAATGTTGTAAGACGCGCTGTAGAAGATTCTAAGATTGTTCCATATTTTCAACCTATTATAGACAATAAAACACTTAAAATATCCAAGTATGAGTGCCTCGCTCGTTTAATTGATGATAATGGTAGAATCATGTCACCGACAATATTTATCCCAATAACAAAGCGCATTAAAGTATATAATCATATAACAAAAACCATTATAGAAAAAGCTTTTGAGGTATTTGAAGAGAACAAGTATGAATTTAGTATCAACTTATCAATGGAAGATATTTTGAATAGTGGAATTTTTAACTTTATTATTGATAAATTAAAATCAAGTAGTGCTTCAAAGAGAGTAATATTTGAGATAGTAGAATCAGAAGCCATACAAGATTTCAACAAAATAGCACGCTTTATTAATGAGATAAAAAGATATGGCGCAAAAATAGCAATAGATGATTTTGGGGATGGTTACTCAAATTTTTCTTACTTAACTAGAATGAAAGTTGATTATTTAAAAATTGATGGATCACTTATAAAAGATATAGATATTAATAAAAATTCACTTTTAGTAGTAGAAACGATAGTAGATTTTGCAAATAAGTTAGGCATAAAGACAATTGCTGAGTATGTTCATTCAAGTACGATTTTAGATAGGGTAAAAGAGATGAAAATCGATTATTCTCAAGGTTATTATATAGATGAGCCACTTTTAAACATTAAATAATAAAACTTTAGTCATAATTAATATTAATTTAGTAATAAAGGTATATATTGTGAACAAAATCAATAATTTAAGTATAAGAATCAAGTTATTTATGATTTTTATTATTCCTGCGTTAGCTCTGACTTTTCAAATTGCTTCAAATATTATAGATAAAAAAACTATTATCCAAGAAGAAAGTATTTTAGCTATTTCAGTTGAAATTGCAACTAAGGTTAGTTCTTTCGTGCATGAAGTACAAAAAGAAAGAGGTGCAACTGCTGGGTATCTTGGCTCAAGAGGAAAAAAATTTGCTTCAACGCTTAAAACTCAAATAGCATCTACAGATGTAAAACTACAAGAATTAAAATCACTTTTAAAAGTCTCAGACTTAAGTGTATTGCCATCTCTTTATATAAGTAAATTAAATAATGCTTTATTAAATTTAAATAGCATTGGAAATATTAGAAGTCAAGTAAATTCTTTGTCTATAGATAAGTCTAAAGCTATATCATTTTATACAAATTCAAATACTCTATTTTTAGATTCGATTGGTGAATTAGCAAAGCTTTCACAGGACTCGGATATAGTAAAAGAATTAAACTCTTATGTTAATTTTTTATATTCAAAGGAAAAAGCTGGAATTGAAAGGGCGGTAGGTGCTGCAGCCTTTTCAAGCGATAGCATCTCTTCATCTGCTCGTATAAAGTTTAACAATCTTATAGCAGAACAAAATAGTTATATTAAAAGTTTTAAAATATTAGAGAGTGATAAAGAAGTGACTTTTTATGAAGATATAATGCGTGGTAAAGTTATAGATGATGTTCAAATGATGAGAGATGTTTTACTAAATTCTAAAAATATTGGAGGCTTTAATGTAGATGCTTCACTTTGGTTTGATACTATAAGTAACAAAATAACTAAACTTAAAAAAATTGAAGATTATATAACCACTCAGTTCACTCCAAGTTCAAAAATGTTTAAAAAATCAATAAACATATTGATTTCTTTAAATAATGTACTACATGAATCTCAAAAAGAAAGAGGTATTACAGCTCTATACTTGGCTAGTAAAGGTGCAAAATTTGATGATGTTTTAATAAAACAAAGAAAATCAACAGACTATAAAATAAAAATATTCAAATTAAAAATACAAAATTTAGATACATCTAATAATGAATTACTTTTCAAAAAGTCTATTAAAAAAATACTTAATAATCTGAAATCTTTGAAAAAAATAAGAACAGATGTGAAAATACAAAGCATATCACTAAAAGATGCTATCTTATTTTACACTCAATCAAACAATGCAATGTTAAACGCAACATCAAGGCTAATAAGCTCAACAACTAAAGCAAAAGATGCTAAAAATTTAAACACTTACTATTCGTTTTTAATGTCAAAAGAAAAAGCAGGAATTGAAAGAGCTGTCTTAGCAGCTGCATTCTCAAAAAATCAATTCGAAGATAATATGAAAGTTGAGTTCGTGAAGCTTATAACACAACAGTCAACTTATTTAGACTCTTTTAAAGCAAATGCAAATGCAAATATTTTAAAATTTTATCATAAGCATGTATCTTCAAAAGTTTTCAAAGATGTGCAAGAGATGAGAAATATTGCTTTAAATACATCAACGGTTGGTGGGTTTGGAATTGAAGCTTCTGCTTGGTTTGATAAAATTTCAAAAAAAATAAATTTACTTAAAAAAATTGAAGATAAATTGTCTGTTGATTTAATAAGTCATATAAATGAAATAATAGATAGTGAATCAAGTAACTTAGTAATGCTGATTATTTTTGGTTTGATTTCAATTTTGATATCAGCATTTTTTGCTTTTATAATTTCTATTTTTATTACCAAATCTCTAATTAGTATTTTAAATACTGCAAAAGATTTAAGCTCAGGAGATGGGGATTTAACCAAAAGACTTGTAATTACTTCTGAAGATGAAGTTGGTGATGTGGCTAAAGAGATAAATAAGTTTATTGAAAAAGTTCAAATAACAGTTGATTTAGTTAAACAAGGCAGTATGGAAAATGTTTCTATTGCTGAAGAACTTTATGGTTCTATTGAAAGTGTTAAAGGCAATATCTCACATGAGAGTGAAGTAGTACAAAAAGCCACAACTGATGTTGTAAAAATAAGTTCAAGTCTTCACGAAAGTGTAGATGATGCAGGTTCTAATTATAAACAGATGGAAAAAGCAAGTGCAAACTTAGTAGATGCCAATATTAAAATAGAAAAGTTAAGCAAGCAAATTAATGAGACTAGTGAAACAGAACAAGAGTTAGCTACTAAACTTGAAGAGTTAAGTAAAAATGCAACAGATGTTAAAGATGTCTTAACAGTTATCGGTGATATTGCAGATCAAACGAACTTACTTGCTCTTAATGCTGCCATTGAAGCAGCTCGTGCAGGTGAACATGGACGAGGTTTTGCTGTAGTTGCAGATGAAGTTAGAAAACTTGCTGAAAATACACAAAAATCACTATTTGAAATAAATGCATCTATAAGCGTGATAGTTCAATCTATCTTAGATGCTAGTGGACAGATGAATAAAAATGCAAAGATAGTTGTAGAACTTGTTGATGTTTCAAATGATGTTGAGACTGCTATACATGATTCTAATAATATAATGCAAGAAGCGTTGAATACATCTTCAAAAATCATGAAAGATTCAGAACAACTTTCAGTTGAAACTTCTGAAATCGCTAGTGATATATCCAATATAAATAATATTTCTTCTCAAAATTTAAAGAGTATTGATGAAATGACAACAGCTTCTTCATATTTAAGTAAGGTGACATCTGATCTAAAGTCACAGCTTGATGAGTTTAAAACTAACTAAAATTCTTTCGTTTTCAGCTTAAAAAAAGATTTAAATTCTTAATCAGAATAACCTTTTTTTAGCTGGGCTTTTTTTGTTAATATTTGTACGCTTTGAGTTATATCATCAGATGCTATATGATAGTGTTCATGTAGTTTTTCCAAAGAATCATCTATTTTTTTACTAAGAGTTTGAATTAAAGAAACTATTTGTTGTTCTTGTGTTGAATTTAACTCTTTTGCAATCAAACTAAGTTGTGATTGAGATTTCACATAATCAGATTTTATGACTTCAACCTCTTTTACTAGACTTTTAATAGTTGTATAAAGATTATGTAGTCCACTATTTTGAGATTCCAAATCATTCATTTTTTTAGATGATAAAATCATCTGTTTCATAATCAACTCACTTTGCTCTCCAATAGAACCTAATTTGTTTTCACTCTCATATAAAGTTATACTTAAACCTTCTGTATGTGACTTTAAAGACCCTAGCTGTTGTTCAAAAGCTTTTGTTACACCTGATAATTCTGTTATCGTTTTTTTAACAATAGCCTGTGCTACTGTATCTGCTATTGACTTCATACTTATTAGACTTTCTTTTAACTGTTCCATATCTTCAGAAATATCATGCCTACTATCAACTGCTTTATCCAAAATCAACTTAACTTGATTGTAATGGTCTTGTTCTGCAACTCTTAAAATATCTAAATGCTTATGAACAACATTATCAAGT
This sequence comes from Sulfurimonas sp., assembly GCF_029027405.1. NCBI lineage: Bacteria > Pseudomonadati > Campylobacterota > Epsilonproteobacteria > Campylobacterales > Sulfurimonadaceae > Sulfurimonas > Sulfurimonas sp. The sequence continues at coordinate 1,296,704 of NZ_CP093396.1, read as the reverse complement.
TCTGGCAGCTGAACATCTGTAAAATTATCAAATGATTTTGTAACACCTTGATGCCAAGAATCCATTTCCTCAAACTTATCTAAAAATTTATTTTGATTTATTTTTATAGCATCTAATGCTTGTATATCTTGTTTGAATTTTTCACGGACTTCTACTTGTACATTTCTATCTTCTTGTTGAGATAAAATCATTCTTGATTCTAACTCAGTTATAAACTCTTTAAGCTCACTTACTTGAGTAGTTATAACTTTTGCAAATTTATCTTGCGCTCTTGCGCTTTGTGTCTGTTGTGTTTGATGTAATATATTCATAACAATATAAAGTAGTAGGGCTACAAGAAGTGGTAAAAAAGATTCTCTTAAAAGTAAAATAACATCAGTAATATCAGGGTGAATAATAAAATGAACGACACTACTAATAGCACCTATACCTATCATAAGAGGTGCATAGTTTATTTTGTTTGGGTGTTTAAGTATGGAAATTTGTCTTAAAAATAAAATCGCCATAACTCCGAAGGCTAAAAGTAAATCGTTATCAAACACCGTAAACCCCTTTACTTTAAAAATTAGAGTTATTTTATCATAAATTATTATAAAACTATATCTAAAATTTCTTTTGGTTCACTCACAACCACTTCATGTTTTGACTCTTTTGAAAAACCCCAAGTTACAAACATAGAACTTATTCCAGCATTTAAGGCACTATCTGTATCTTTTGAACTATCTCCTATCATCCATGCTTCATCTATATTTTTATCAAAATTATAATGATTCAGTATTTCATTTATCATCTCTGGGTCAGGTTTTGAAGTACTAACTTTATCAGCACCAATAATTACATCAAACATATAATCTACTCCTAAATGCTCTAACATTCTTAAAGCAAAAGGAGTTGGAGCATTTGTGGCTAAGGAAATTTTTACTCCTGAATTTACAAGACTACTTAACATCTCTAGTATGCCATCATATAAATATGGGTTTTTAGTACATTGAGTAGCATAATGAATTTCAAAAACATCTTTGTCTCTTTCATGATAAATATCAGTCTCATAAAAAAGTTTTGGTAGGTTTCTTTCTCTCATATTAATTGCTTTAACAACAAACTCCTCACTTAAAGGAGCAAGATTATAGTGCATGTTTCTTATATAATTCACAGAAATAGTTATATCTTTTTTAGAGTCTATAAGTGTCCCATCCATATCAAATATAACTATTTTCATTTAATAGTATCTTCAGAAGCACTATGTTTATTTATAGTTTTTTTTAACATTTAGTTACCTCATTTTATTGTATATATTTTCTAATGCATCTATAAAATGTTCACTGTCATTTGGACATCTACATACTCTGTACTCTTTAAAACCCAGTTCATCTGCTATTTCTCTATACTCAATCTCTAGTTCAAAATCTGTTTCAGAATTATCAATCGTAAAAGCCAAAGGAAAAATAATCACTCCCCTATTTCTAACACTTTTAAGTTTGTCCCCCAGTGATGGTTGAAGCCATTTCATAGGTCCAACTTTGGATTGGTATGCCAAATGAATCTCATGAAATTTCATCTTTTCATCTGTTAAAATCTTTTTTAATATCTTTACATGTTTCTCAATATGACGCTGATAAACATCTCCAGCATCTATGATTTTTTGAGGAAGTCCATGAGCAGAAAAAATCATGTCAAAATCTTCATACTGTGCATCTGCCATCTTCTCTTTAATTCTCTCTACAATTGCTTTATTATAGCTTTCATTTTCAAAAAAATGCTTTATCTCTACTAAAGTAGCATCTCCACCTTCGGTGTGATAATGCTCTTCAAAGTCATCTAATGATGACTTTGTTGTAGTTGTAGAAAACTGAGGATATAATGGAATCAGGTATATTTTCTCAACTTCTTCTTTATTTATTTTTTTTATCACTTCAGATGCAAATGGAGGAGTATACCTCATAACAAAATCAACTATAACATCATTACCAAGTCTTTGTTGCAACTTTTTTACAAGACTTTTAGTATGTCCTACTATGGGGGATTTTCCGCCAAGTTTACGATAAATATCTTGTGATTTTTCAGCCCTTGAAAAAGTTATCATTCCACCAATAAACTTTCTCAATAGAGAACTCTTCATTGTCAATATATTCTTATCAGCAAACATATTTTTTAAAAACATCTCAACTTCATCAAGATTGTTTGGTCCACCCATATTTAGTAGTATTACTGCTTCTTTCAACTATTTTCCTCTTGAACTCTCAAACTAATCTCATAAACAACTTGCTGTAACTCTAACATATCTTCATATATGCTATAAAGTGTACTTATAAATTTATCGCCATCTATTATAAGTTTTGGATCTAATATTTTGTATGTTGCCATACCTTTGAACAAACTAAGATGAGCATCTGGCATTTTGGCATTAAAACCTCTTGGGTATCTTTTGTAGCCTTTTTCTATGACTTTATAGCCTTTAGCATCTATACTTTTAAGTAAGGTACTTAGATATTCTCTTCTTTTGTCATCTTTTATGTACTCTCTATAAGCATCTAGCATAGGTTTTTCGAACCATCTAACACCAACTGCTACAAAAAGTTCATCAGGAGAAAAATGAAGATAAAAAGATGAAGTCTGCATACGACTTCCATTTCCTTGCCAAAATATTATACCAATTCGATGTTTGAGAGGTACTTTTATCGCACCCATTCTTCTTGTATCTCGATAGATGCGAAAGAGTGATTTGTTTATTTTAGGAGAAAAGTTTATAGTTGGTTCTAGAGCTTGGAGATGCTCACCAAACTCCTCTACAAAAGCTCGTGAAGGATTCAAGATAAACTCTTCATACTCACTTCTATGTGCTTCAAACCACTCTTTATCATTGTTTTTACGGATAGACTCTAAAAAGGGAAGAGTTTTTTTACTAAAACCTTTAAAGTCCATTTTTCTTAGCCTAAGCTATCTTTCTATTTCTAAAAGCTATTAAAACGAAAACAAATATTACAGCATAAGTTATAGGCACAAAATCAGGAACAGGAACTGGGTCACCTTTTGCATAAGAGTGAAGTCCAGCAAGATAGTAATTTACTCCGAAGTAAGTCATGATGACTGAAGAATAAGATAAAAGTGAGATAACTGCAAAATTAAATTCACTATAAATTAACTTAATAAACCTTAGATGCACAACAATAGCGTAAATCAAAATCGTTACTAATGCCCATGTTTCTTTTGGATCCCAACCCCAGTATCTACCCCAAGACTCATTTGCCCAAACACCACCTAAAAAGTTTCCAATAGTTAGCAGAACAAGCCCAGCCATTAAACTCATCTCACTTATAGAGTTCAACTCTTTTATAGATAAACCTATATGCTTTTCATTGTTGGTTGTTTTAATCATAAATAATAAAATAACAATAAAGCCTAAAAGAGCACCTAGACCTAAGAAACCATAACTAGCAGTAATTACAGCGACATGAATACTTAACCAGTAAGAATTTAAAACAGGAACAATATTTGTAACTTGAGGATCCATCCAGTTTAGATGTGCCACAAATAAAATCAAACCTGTTAAAATAGCTGTAGATGCCATAGTTATAGATGAGCGTTTTGAAAAAATAAAACCTGCTAAAAGTGTTGCCCAACCTATATATATCATAGACTCGTAGCCATTTGACCAAGGAGCATGACCTGAAATATACCATCTCAAACCAAGTCCAAAAGTATGAGCTATAAAAAATACCACTAAAAGACCTAGTATAATTTTTGAATAAATTGCTAAGTTGAACTTTGGTTTAATAATTTTTACAAAACTTAGAACTAAAAGTATAAAACCTAATATAAAATAAAAAGGATAAAGTGATTCAAAGATATTAGCTTTATTATAAAAAACTTCTGCTCGAACTCTATCAAGAGATGGGTAAACTTCTCCACCATAAAAGCTTTGATATTTTGCTAATTTAACAATCGCTTTGTTTGCATCACTCCAATCAGAATTTTGTAATGCTTTATCAATCGCTGTAAAATACTCTACCGCTATAATTCTCAATCTTTCACCATCAACTGGCGTAAATGTCTGAAGTGCTTCTATTGTTGGGTACCATTTATTACTTACATCATTTGGTTTTGGCCAAATTCTCATCAAAGAACCTGTATAAACAGAGTAAGAAATATTTACTCTTTCATCAACTTTTAAAGCAGCTTTATCTAACATATTTCTATGTTTTGGCTCTTTTCTAACTGCTTCATCTACAATCTGTGCTAACTTATAACCACTCATTTTATCTGGGTCTGAAAAAAACTGAGCGAAAGAGGCATACTTGGCATCTATACTTGTACCAATAATTTTATTTATCTCTTCATTTTTTGTATAGATAATTTTTATATCACGATAAGCATCTGGCTTTACCATCATTCCTAATATTACTTGGTTTGAGTCTAATTTATACTCACCTACATTAACATGTGAGCCTCTATATATTTTTGCTAATATTTCAGTTGATAGAGTATCCATAGGCTTCATCCTACCGCCACTATCTTGTATAACTAACTCTCCAAATTTTTTAGCATGTGCCTTATCAAAAGACATAATAGTTTTAATAGTTGGATTTAAGTCCTCTGCAAACGATGGAGAAATACTAAATACTAAAGCTAGAGCGATTAAGCTTCCAAGTGCTTTTTCATCAGCCGCTTTTTTTGCTCGTTTTGCCAACTGTGCAAATCTATTTTTTCTAGAAAATAAAGACCAAACCATACCTAAAGATAAAAGAAAATAACCTATATAGGTAGGGAGTGTTCCTGGATCATTGTTGACAGAAAGAACAGTTCCTTTTTCATCTCTGTCATAAGATGATTGAAAAAATCTATAACCACGATGCTCTAAAATATTATTCATGTAAATTCTATATGGCATCTCTATATTTTGCTCTTTATCGATTAAAATAACTTCACTAGCATAAGATGCTGGACTCATTGACCCAGGATATCTGTCTAACTCAAAGTCTAAAAGTTTTACCTCAAAAGGAAGAGTAAGTCTTTTTGAACCATAAGACAAATGAACATCAACACCGTTTATCTCATTGTGATGTTCTTTTGCCATTCTTCCAGATTGTCCATATATAAGAACATTTTTTGAAACATCTCCTACTTTTACATTAAATCTAAGTGCATCTATACCTGGTCTTTGTGCAGATGCATTCGGATTTGAAACAATTTTTTTCTGTGCATGAGCATAAAAATTACGAAGAACAAATCCGCCACCAGCAGTAGAAAAAAGTGTTCTTGTCGTAAATGGCTGTTTATCATTTGCATCTAAAACACCTTTTGAATTATCATCCATCTTTAAAAATGTAAGAGGCATATCATGTTTCATAAAAAATTTATCATCTTGAACAAAAACAGATATTGTCATCTTATCAAATGATTTTCCTGAGCCAAAATCTAAAACGAAGTTTTCACTCGAATAAAACTCACCTTCGATAAGCGTGATTGGCTCACCTTTTCCACTACCAGTAACCATCATAGATGCCATAGCCTTGCCAGTTTTCGACTCAACTGTTGTCTCAACCGCATCTGGAATATACTCTATCATCTCAACACTAACTTTTTTACCTTCGATTTCAAGGGAAGCATTTACATTGTTAATAAGTCGTTTGGAGAGGTATAATGATTGTTCTGAAATAATATGTTTATCTCCTACTTTTGCATCTACTCTAAAGTAAGTATCTGAACTTATCATAGTCGAAGAAGTAGCACCTTCACGAATATGCATAGTTCCTTCATATCCAACATAACGAGTAATTGCTGCACCAATAAGTATAACAATAAAAGAAATGTGAAACATAAATATAGAAGCTTTCTTTATAGTATACATTTTATAATTGTAAATATTTAACATAAGGTTTATGGTTAAAAAAAGCATTAAAACTTCAAACCATCTAGCGTTATAAACATCTGCTTTAGCAGTTATAGTTCCATAATCATTTTCTATAAATGTTGCATAGCCAATAGCTAAAGCGAAGAGGGACATGAGAACTGCCATAGTTTTCATAGAACCAAAAAGAGAAAATAGTTGTTTCATAAAATAGCCTTTAAATTAAAAAGCTATTTTAGTTAAAATAAGATAATGGAGGATTAAGAATTACAACTCTTCTAAAAAATCCTCTATATATTCAGCTATTTCGGCTATTGCATCTGTTGCTTTAGCGTAATATACTTTAGTAAAACAACTATCATCTATAGCTGAACTTTTTTCTAAATTATTAAGTATTGATTTATCTGTAAGTTGTGCAAAGTATGTTACATCTAAAACATTTCCACTAGTTCCAATTATTACTATTAATTCACACTCATTTAGTTTTTGAGTAAGTATCTGGTATTTAGGTGCTGCTTCACCAAAGAATACTATATTTGGTCTAAGTTGTGAGCCACAAGATTCACATAAATTGGCAAAAGAATCTTGTGCTTTATAAGCAATATCAAATATCTCATCACAACCTCTACATCTAAGTTCTTTTAAAAAACCATGAAGATGTACAATTTCATCACTTTTCATACCAGCCTTTTCAAATAAATCATCTACATTTTGAGTAAGCACTGCTATCTCTTGAGGATATTTTTGCTTTAGTTCTACTATGAGTTGATGAGCATAGTTTGGTTTTTTATCTTTTATATCTTCCCGTCTTGCATCATAAAACTTTTTTGTTGCTTCTTCATTTGTATCTAAACATCCAGCAGTACAAACATCTTCAATGCGGTGGTTTTCCCAAAGTCCATCACTATCTCTAAAAGTAGAGATGCCAGACTCAGCACTTATGCCTGCTCCTGTTAAAATTAAAACTTTACTCATAAAAAATCCTTTAAATAATATAACTAATTAACTTTAAAATAGATTTAGGATATTATTTGAGAAGTCATAATAATAGGAGTAATTTAGCATGGGTAGTTCAAGAGAAAAACTTTTAGATGTAGCCTTTGATGAGTTTTATTATAATGGTTACTATTCTACTTCTATAGATAAAATTTTAAAACAAGCCAATATGAATAAAGGTTCTATATATCACTTCTTTAAATCTAAAAAAGAGTTGGGACTTGCTGTCATAAAAGAGCGAGTGCATGATTATATAGAAAATAAATATTCAGTTCTTTTACAATATGACACTAATATTATAGAAGAACTTTTAAAACTAATAAAAGATAGAAAAAACTTTGATTTTGTATCAGGGTGTAAAGTAAATAACTTAGTTCAAGAACTATCATCAAAAGACAAAGAATTTAAATCTGCTTTAGAGACAGTATATTTTAGATTTGAAAAAATCATAGAAGATGTACTTTCAAAAGCTATCCAAAATAAAGAGATACAACACAATAATGTTAAATCCTTAGCTATATTTGTTGTAGCATCTATAGAGGGTTGTTTAATCACTGCCAAAAAATCTCATGATGCTGGTATATTTAATAACTGTATTTCTCAATTAGAACTTTTCTTAAATTCACTAAAATTCAAAAAATAATAAAGCTATATCAAGTAGACACTATTGACTAATCAGTCAACTTTCTGATACACTCACACTTGACTAATTAGTCAAGTGTTATATAGGAGGATTAGTTATATGTATAAATATAAGATAAAAAAATCAATAGAAGGTAGTTTTTTAGCGATTGGTTTTGTACTCCTTTATGGAAGTGGATTTGTATTTACTCAGTTTGGATTAGAAAATGCATCACCTATGGCATTTTTGGCTTTAAGATTTTTCATTGCTTTTATTATTTTACTTACTATTGCATACTATTTAAAATCTTCTTGGCCAAAAACTATAAAAGAGTTTTTACATATCTGTATAGCAGGAAGTTTAACTGTAGGTACTTTTTCTATTGGTGTATTTTTATCAATTTCTTATGGTGTAAGTGCTTCATTAAATGCTTTAGTTATAGCTTTACAACCAATTGTAGTAACTTATTTTGCAATGAAATTTTTAGGTGAAAATGTAAGCAAATATGTAGTTATTGGTCTTATTACTGGGTTTACAGGTGTTTGTTTGGTTATTATCTCTTCTATGAGTTTTTCTATGACAGAGATATTTGGGATATTGTTTTCTTTTGTTGCGTTATTTGGTTTAAGTTTTGGTAATTTATATCAAAAAAAATACTGTGTAAATATGAATCTTTTTTCAGGGGGAGCGATACAAACATTGTCTTCTACAATTTTAGTGATTCCTTTTTTATTTTTTGAAGATATTCATATGAATTTTAATAGTGATTTTATCATAGCCTTATCATATATGAGTGTGGGTGTGAGTATAGGAGCATTATCATTACTCTATATTATGATAGAAAAAGGAGCAGTCTCCAAAGTATCCTCTATTTTTTATCTTATGCCTGTAAGTGCTGTATTTATTTCATGGTTACTATTTGATAAAAATGTAGATATTATGGTCATAGCAGGAGTAGTTATCATTTTTATTTCGATACTTTTAATCATGAAGATAGATAAAAAATAATTTTAATAAGTTTATTTTATTTGTAGTTAAAAATAGTTGATGTAAAATAAGTGACAGGGAGCATTATGAACAAATATACCGACACAGTAACAATTCTTTATGTTGAAGATGAGCAAGATATTTTAGATGGATATGCAAAAGCACTTAGTAGAATTTCAAAAAAACTTTATACTGCAAGCAATGGTCTTGAAGGTTTAGAACTTTATAAAAAATACCTTCCAAATATAATAGTCACCGATATACAAATGCCAATAATGAATGGCATAGACATGGCAAAAAAAATAAAAGAGATAGATGCAGATGCAAATATAGTCTTTACTACTGCTCACAGTGAAAGTGCGTATCTTTTAGAAGCTATCGAACTACATGTCGAAGGTTTTTTACTTAAGCCTGTACAAAAAAAGTCACTTCAAACTTTAATACAAAAATTATCATATAGAATTATGCTAGAAAAGCAAAACAAAGAACAAAGAGACATACTTCAATATATTATTGATTCCGAAAACAGTATAACGGTGATTACCGATACAACCAATATCTCATTTGTTAGTACCTCTTTTTTAAACTTTTTTTGTGTCTCATCTATAGAAGAATTTCATACTAAATTTTATACTTTTTTAGATATTTTCAATAATGAAAATAACATTATAAACAAAGAAAATATATTACAAAATATAAGAAATGGCAAAGATTTTTACGACTGCATACAAGCTATAGACGAAACTTTAAGAGTAGTAAAATTAAAAAATAGTAAAAATATTTATAAATCATTTTTTATCAATGTATCAAAAATAAATGATATAAATTATCTAATAAATTTTACAGATATAACAAAATTAAGCCAAGAAAAAGAAGCTACCGAAAAAAAAGTATATAAAGATTCTCTTACAGGTATAAGTAATAGAGAAAAATTTGAAGAAGTTTTTGAATATGAACTTACTCAATCAAAAAGATACAATAGAAAGTTCTCTCTTGTAATTTTAGATATAGATCATTTTAAAAAATTTAATGATATGTTTGGTCACCTTATAGGAGATGAAATATTAACAATACTTAGTCAAAGCATAGAGCAAAATAAAAGAGAAAGTGACTTTTTTGCAAGATGGGGAGGAGAAGAGTTTGTTATACTTTTCACAAATACAAACTTAGAAATTGCCACAAAACTTACTGAAAACTTTAGAAAAATAATACAAAACATACAGCATAAATCAGCAGGTAAAGTAACAGCTAGTTTTGGACTAAGTTCGTACAAAAAAGGTGACACCAAAGAGTCGATTTTCAAAAGAGCAGATGAAGCACTTTATGAAGCAAAACATAGTGGTAGAAACTGCTTAAGAAGTGTTGTTTGAAACTAAAAATAAAATTTTTTTTAGTTTTTACTGTTTTAATGTTTTTTATGTACTATATAAATAATCTCAATCGTGAATCTCTTATACAAAATGAACGAAATGAAGCTTTAAAAGTACTACAAACTAACTTTGACATAACCATCAACTATAACGCAATAGATGCTAATGCCATGAATTACCTTTTCAAAAGTGATCCAAAAATTATTGATATCATATCAAAAGCGACAATAGCGAATGAACAACAAAGAGTAAAATTAAGAAAAATTCTTTACAATCATCTATTCAAAAAATATAAATCGATGAAGATGAAAGGTGTTCTTCAATTTCAGTTCACACTTCCAGATAATACGGTATTTTTAAGAATGCACAGAGTTGATGAGTTTGGAGATAATCTTAGCCAAGTTAGATATACTTTAGTTTATACCAATAAAACACATAAGGCAAGTTCTGGATTTGAACAAGGGAAAACTACACACTCTTTTAGAAATGTTTTTCCTCTTTTTGATGTAAATAAAAAATATATAGGGTGTTATGAGATATCTTTTAGTTCCAAACTAATGCAAAATAATTTAACAAATGTAAATAAAATATACTCTCACTTTCTTATAAAAAAGAATATATATAATACTAAAAAATGGAGCAAAAGTTATCTATATTTAGACTATAAGCAAAGTATAGAAAATAATAGTTATATATTTACATCTACACACCATAAAGATAAAATAACTATAGATAACTTAGCAGAATACATAATTAAACCTAATAAAAAATTAATTAAAAAAAATATGAATGATCAGAAAAAATTTGCATTTTTCAGTGTATATAAACACAAAGCACTAATTTTAGCATTTTTACCTATTCAAAGCATAAAAAATAAAAGTACATCAGCATATATAGTTTCATATACCGATTCACAACATATCATAAATATTCTTTTACGGTATCAACTTATTAACTTTTTATCATTCATTATTTTCTCAATAATACTATTTTTATTGTATAGGATTATAACAACAAAAGATTATCTTGAAGAAGAAGTAAAGAAACAAACAAATGAACTTATTCAAAAAGATAAAATTATGCAAGAACAATCAAAACTTGCAGCAATGGGAGAGATGGTTGGAGCAATCGCACACCAATGGAGGCAACCTCTAAACTCATTAAATATAAATATACAAAACTTAGATGATGACTATGTAGATGGGCTAATAGATGCTGAATTTTTAGACTCTTTTATAATTAAGCAAACAAAAACAATGAACTTTATGAGCAAAACGATAGATGATTTTAGAAACTTTTTTAGAATAGATAAAATCAAAAAGACATTTAGTGTTAAAGAGGCCATTTTTACTACAATTTCAATTCAATCAGCTCAACTAAATAATTTAAATATATCTATAAAAGTTTTAGGAGAAGATTTTAAACTAACTACTATTGAAAGTGAATTTTTGCAAGTTATACTGAACTTAATAACAAATGCAAAAGACGCTTTAATAGAGAACAAAACATCTAATGGAAAAATATTTATTAGTTTACAACAAAATATAATTACAGTTAGCGATAATGCTGGTGGTATTGATAAAAAAGTTATAAATAGAATTTTTGAGCCATACTTTACAACTAAAGAGCAAGGAAAAGGAACAGGAATGGGACTTTATATGTCAAAAATGATAATAGAACAAACCGTAGGAGGAACCTTGTCTGTTGCAAACAACAAAAAAGGAGCAGAGTTTAAAATAGTATTTAACTCTCTAGTTTAAAAGTGATTTTAAAATCTCCATCTTCTAACTCCTCTGCTCTATGAGAAATAGTAAGAGGTATTCTTTGATAAAGCGGGAAAGGCTCATGAAAGAAAAAACCAACCAATCTATCTGTTTTGTTTTTTAAAAGACTCAAACCTCTAATAGTATTTACCATTGGTTCTGGTGGCTGACACTCTCTTGCATCATACTCGTAAAATACAAGTCCATCTTCTTCAAAAGACTTAAACTGGAGTGTTGCTCCTTCTAATTCAACTAACTTTTTATTCAAAACTCAAACCCTTTTTGCTGTATATATATAACTATTATAACTATTACTCCATTCAAAGTATTTTAAAATTTTTTCAAAAGCTTTTATAACGATTGTATCATGAGAATTATTATCATAAATTGTTATAGAAGTATGGTAATACCTATTATATGTATCTATTGGGTGCATTAATATTTCTTGCCATGATATTTCTATTTTTCCATCATAAGGTTCAAATGGAACAGTTGAAATAATAGTCTTATTTGTTATTTTACATCTAAAATGACAAACTACATAAAATCTATCAATTTTTATAAACTCTAAAAGAGGAGTTACATCTTTATGGTTTATTGACATTGTTAAGAACCTTATATTAAATTATATTTAATAAAAGCAATTATTATGCCAAACTTAATTAAATAGATATTTTTATTTCAAAACATTTTTTTTGACTATCAAGTAGGTTTACTGAACCATTATGAGCCTCAGCAATTTGTCTAGATAGTATCAAGCCTAAGCCGTTACCTTTCAATTTTGTACTCTTAAAAGCCTCAAATAAATCTTGTTTACTCTCTATATCTACCCCTGTATCATAAATATAAAATTTATGATACTTTTCATCACATTTATAAATCATTTCAATAACACCATCTTCATTGTCATCAAGTTCTATGGCATCTATGGCATTTACTATAAAATTAGAAAAAAGCATCTCTAGTAGGTCTTTATCTGCGCTTATGTTAAAATCATCTTGAGGGAATATAAAAGATATTTCTTTAGAATAACCATAATAACCAATAGACATATCAAGAGAACTCTTTAAATCACTCCACATAAAAGATGTTTTTGTAACTTCAACACCCTTGCTAAACATCAAAGTTGCTTTAATTATTCTATCTATTCTATATACTGATTTTTGTATCTCTTCTACTATGGGGATGTTTTCAGGAATAACACGCTTTTTGAGAGTTGAACTAAGTAAAGAGATTGAACCTATCGGATTTCTTATCTCGTGAGAGAGATGCGCTGCCATTTGTCCCATTGTTGCTAAATTTTCTTTTCGTTTTTGTTCAGTTATATCAATAACACTAAACATAGTTTTATCTTTGTAGTTTGAAGTTTTTACAAGATACGAAAGAGAGTTAAACTTTATCTCATAATCCTCATCTTTAAATTCCAAAAGTTTTAGTAATTCCAATAAATCCCTAGCTTTTGAGTTTTGTAAGAATACTGTATTGTCATGATTTACAATCCAAATAGCATTTGGTAAAAACTCAACAACCTTTTCAACAGTATCTTGTAAATGAGCATAAGAAGATTTAAGTTCATTAAACTCATTTTCAACCTTATATGTTTGCTCAATTAAAAGATTTAACTCTTCTGGTGTTACAACTGCTTGATTTGACATAAATTTTCTCCGTTATTTCATCCCAAATTTTACTAAAATTTTGTAAAGTGAATGAGCATCTTCACTTCCTGCTAATTCTCTTATAGAGTGCATCGCAAAAGTTGGAATCCCTATATCTAAAGTATCTACACCAAGTCTTGTAGCCGTTATGGGACCAATAGTAGAGCCACATCCCATATCACTACGAGTAACAAACTCCTGATAAGACTCATTTATAGAAGATGCAACATGCATAAACTTTGAAATTGTTTTAGAGTTAGAAGCATATCTTTGATTTGCATTTACCTTAATGACAACACCTTTGTTAATGTGAGGAGTATGCTTGGAATCATGCTTAGACGCATAGTTTGGATGAATAGCATGAGCATTATCGCACGAAATCATCAAAGAAGTTCTTAGCATACCCATATATTCATCATAATCACTAAACATTCTTTTTAAAGTATTTTCTAAAAAACTACCCCCTGCTCCACTTGTTGACTCACTTCCTACCTCCTCGTGGTCACTTGCAATAAAAAGCATAGGCTTGTTGTCATCTACACTACAAATACTAAGCATACCAACATAACAACTAAGAAGATTATCGAGTCTTGCACTTGCTATAAAGTCATTATTTAAACCTACAAAAGAAGCTTTTTGAGTATCATAAAAACTAAGCTCATTTGCGTAAAGTTCTTCTACATCTAAAATTTCTAACTTTGAAAGTTGCCATTTTAAAAATTCATTAAATTCAAAATCTTCATTTGTTGTTAGTATTGGACAGATATCTGTTTGTTTGTTTACAGTTCTTTCTTTGTTCGCTTTATTATCAAGGTGTATCGCTAAAGACGGGATAACTGCGATAGCTTTTTTTACATCTATAAGTGCATCTTTTATTTCATCTTTTGAGTTTAAGTATGAAATACGCCCTGCAATAGACAAATCTCTATCAAACCAAGGATTTAAAAGTAAACCTCCATAAGATTCAACTCCAAATTTTACAACTCCATGCTCTTTTATCACAGGTTTTGGTTTTAATTTTAAATTCGGGGAATCTGTATGAGAACCAACCATAATATAATCACTTGCATCTGGATATGTAAAAGCAATAATACTAGAATCATTACGAGTTACAAAATACTTTTCACCCCTTTTAAGTTCCCACTTTTGCTCTTCTTCAAGCTTTAAAAATCCAGCATTTTCAAACATCTGTGACATATTTTTTGTAGCATGAAATGGCGTAGGAGAAGCATCTAAAAAGCCTAAAAGTCCTTCATTAAAATCTTCTTTGTTCATTTTTATCCTTTGGCTCTTTCTTGCAAAAAATTTGTCATATTTTTTGCAGACAATGGCTTAGAGTATAAATAACCTTGTACAAACTTACATCCATTTTCTAGTAAAAAACTTTCTTGTTCCTTTGTCTCTACACCCTCAGCAATTACTTTTAAATTTAAACTTATACATAAATTAATAACTGCGATTGTTATTACGGAGTCCTCTTGATTATCAATAATGCCGTCTATAAAAGATTTATCTATTTTTAGTTTTTTTATTGGTAATTTTGTTAAATATGCTAGAGATGAGTATCCTGTTCCAAAGTCATCAATAGCAATAGAAATTCCCATCTTATCAAGGGTTTTAAGAACTTCTATAGATTTATCTGGATTTTTCATAATTTCACTTTCAGTAACTTCTAGTTCAAGGTTATGATAATAAAAATCTTCACTATTTAATAAGCTATTCATAAACTCAATAAAATCACCACTTTCTAACTGTTTGATTGCTAAATTCATGGATAATTTACCTGGGTTTAAACCTGCTTTATCCCATCCTTTAAATGTTCTAATAGCTTGTTTCATTACAAATCTATCTAACTCTACAATCATACCGGTTAGTTCAGCGAGTGGTATAAACTTATCTGGAAAAACAAGACCTAAGGTTGGGTGTTTCCAACGGACGAGAGCCTCCATTCCTACTAATTTATTTATTTTTACATCCATCTGTGGTTGAAAAAAAACTACTAGTTCATCATTTTCCAATGCACTTCTTAATTCTGTTTCGAGAGAAATTCTATCTAAAGCTTTTTTAGTCATATTTTCATCATAAAAACAGTAGGTACTTCTACCACTATCTTTTGCTTTATACATGGCAGCATCTGCATTTTTAAGAAGTGTATTAGGAGTATCTCCATCATTTGGATAGAATGCAACACCAACACTCATACTAATATGAAATTTTTGCTTATTAGTAATAAAAGGTTTTTTAACAATCTTCATACATTGTGTAATAAAGTTTGATATAAAATCAACATTTGAGATGTCATTTAAAATAATACAAAATTCATCTCCACCAAATCTAGAAATAGTATCTGATTTTCGTATTTCATTTTTCATTCTATTTGCAAATTCAACTAAAATCATATCCCCAATATGATGACCTAACGAATCATTTATCTCTTTAAAATAATCTAAATCTATAAACAAAAGTGCTATTTTTTTATCATATCTATCTGCCAAACTAATTGACTGCTTTAATCTATCAACAAATAAAATACGATTTGGTAAATCTGTTAAATAGTCATGATTAGCTTGGTATTCTAGCTGTTCTCTTTGTTCATCAAGGCTTCTAAGACTTTTTTCTAAATCCATTTGTATCTTTTTAAGCTTGGTTATATCACGACATGCTCCAACAGTTCCAATAGCCTTTCCATCTTTATCGTAAAAAGGAGCCTTATATACTTCTAAATACATAAGTTTACCTTTTACATTGCCATACTCTTCAAATTTCATAGCCTTATCTTGTTCTATAACATCTAGGTCACTATTAAAACAAAGTTCTCCAAAAGTATGCCAATCAGGTTTATCTTTATGTGCATTTCTCTCACGAAGAGCAAAAAACACATCACCCTTCCCTATCGGCTCATTTATATTTTTTGCCATTAGTAAACCATCACAGATAGCTTTGTTAGCATATAAATAAATTCCTTCTAAATCCTTAACCCAAAACATATCTGGAAGATGTTGCGTTAAAAGATTTAACAGTTCAGAATTATGTTCTTTTAAATTAGTTAGTTTAAATGGCATTTTAACCCTTTTACATTCATATGAGTACTTCTAAAAATCTATCTTACTTCATATAAATAATTTTAAATTATACAATTCTACCACAATCTAAAAAGTAACAAAAACAGTTTGCTGTATCTTTGTATTCTTGTTACATTAAATCTCTAATAAATAGAGTTAATCTCATCAGAATAATAAGCTGGACAAGAGTTAGCTTTTATACAATTTAGAGGATTTCAAACTAGCACTTATCATAAAATATCCACTGCTTCATTACCTTCTAAAGCCATTAGAATACTAGTATCTACTCTTATTGCTGAATCTATTACAACATTTTGAAGTTTAGAGATGATTGTTAGTTTTAGAGGTCTTCTCCCTGGGTTTAGTCTTATCAGTGTATATAAGTTGTCTAAAACATTTGTATCGCTATCTAATTTAACAGCTAAAGATATAGGCTCAGGAGGAGCTTCTCTGACTTCTGTCTTTATTTTTTTACACTCTTTTTTAGCATCTTGGAGTGTCATTATCTTAGTAACACCTATTCGTGTAAACATCTCAGTATGTGTGATTTTCACTTTAAAAGCAACAGGTTCATCAAGGTTCATTTCTTTTAGCTGTTCTAACTTATCGCTAAAGAGCATTATCTCTATATTTCCATGAAAATCCATCAGGTTTACTATGCCAAACTGATTTCCTTTTTTAGATATTTTATTTTGAATCTCTTCAACTTTTCCTATAAATATAGCAAAAGAGCCATCTTTAATGCTTTCTAGTTCTGAGGATAGAGAGTAGTTTAACTCATCAAGTTTTTCTCTATACTCATCAAGAGGATGTCCTGAAACATAAAACCCTAAGGTATCTTTTTCAAACTCTAGAATTTCTTTTAACTCATACTCATCTGAGTTTACAAGAGAGAGTTTTACAGTAGTTATTTCTTCATCATCTCCAAATAAACTTCCAACTGCATTTTTTTTAGCAGTAGACGCATCTTTAGCTGTATCTACTATTAGTTCTAGCTGGTCAAGAAGTGCTTTTCTCGAAAATCCAAATCTATCAAATCCACCTGATTTTATGCTTGACTCTATAAAACGCTTATTTACTTTTGATGGGTCTATTCTATTTACAAAGTTCTCCATTGAAGTGAACTCTCCATCTTCTTCACGGGTTTGAATAATGGACTCAACAGCAGAACCACCAACTCCTTTAATCGCACCCAAACCAAATAAAATAATCTCTTTTTCATCTTTTGTTATAGCTGAAAATTCCAAGTAAGAATCGTTAACATCAGGAGGAGAAAGTTCTATACCCATTCGCTTAACTTCATCGATGTAACGAACTACTTTATCCATGTTATCTTTATCAGATGTCAAAAGTGCTGCCATAAACTCATTTGGATAGTAAGTTTTTAACCATGCTGTTTGAAAGGTAACCATTGCGTAGGCTGCTGAGTGAGATTTATTAAAACCATAACCTGCAAACTTTTCTATCAAATCAAAAAGCTTTGATGCTTCATCGTAGGGATGTCCTTGTTTTGCTGCTCCCTCGCTAAACTCTGCATTATATGTTGCCATATCTTTTTTCTTACCCATAGCACGACGGATAATATCTGAATATCCAAGGCTAAATCCACCAACATTTTGAACAATTTGCATAACTTGTTCTTGGTAAACGATGACCCCATAAGTATTTTTAAGAATGGGTTCCATAATATCAAAAGTGTACTCAATTTTCTCACGACCATGTTTACGCTCAACAAAACTATCAAGCATCCCAGACTCCATAGGACCAGGTCTATAAAGTGCAAGTACGGCAATTAAATCCTCAAAACTATCAGGTTTAAGTCGTTTGTTCAAATCTTGCATACCAGAAGACTCTATTTGGAACATTCCTACTGTATCTCCGCCACGAATAACTTCATATACTTTTTCATCATTTTCATCTATTTTATGCCAGTCTACCGTTTTGTCATATCTTCTTTTTATAAGTTTTATTGCATTGTCTATGACATCAAGAGTTTTCAAACCAAGAAAGTCAAACTTAATTAAGTCAACATCTTCAAGATAATTTAGTGAATACTGAGTAACAAAAGTATCTTCTCCTGAAGGTTTATAAATAGGAGTTTTTTTCCATAATTCTTCATTTGAAATAACAACACCAGCAGCATGAATACCTGAGTTTCTTTTTAAGCCTTCAAGTTTTTTGGCAAACTCCCAAACTCTCTTTGCATTAGCATCTTCATTTAAAAGTTCTTGTATCTTAGGCTCTTTTTGAAAAGCCCCATCTATAAACTCACCTTTTTTCATCTTTCCATTTAAAGTTATTCCAAGCTCATCAGGAATAAGTTTTGCCATTTTGTCGGCTTGAGAAAGTGGCATATCCAGAACTCTTGCAACATCTCGTAAAACCCCTTTTGCTAAAAGTGAACCAAAGGTTATAATTTGAGCTACTTGATTTCGACCATATTTTTTAACAACATAGTCAATTACTTCTCCACGCCTTGCCTGCATAAAGTCCATATCGATATCGGGCATTGACACACGCTCAGGATTTAAAAAACGCTCAAAAAGCAAGTCATATTTCATAGGGTCTATATCAGTTATGTCTAAAGAATATGCTACTAAACTACCAGCCGCTGAACCACGCCCTGGACCAACAGCGATACCCATCTCTTTTGCTACCTTTACAAAATCCCAAACTATAAGCATATATCCTGGAAACTTCATAGAATTTATAATCTTCATTTCAAATTCTAGGCGTTCTTTATACTTTTCATGTTTTTCCTCTACTACATGCTTTAGTCTCTCTTCTAAACCAACCTTGCATCTATAAGTAAAATACTCCGCATCATTTTTATCTATGGCACTAAACCAAAGCTTTTTTTCTTCTTGGGATGCATCTGGACTTAAAGGTTCATCATCTGTGTGATTTATTTCTAAACCATCCGCCGTAGCATACTCTGGAGTAAATTTAAAATTTGGAGGAATCGGGTCACCTAGTTTAAGCTCAAGTTGACATTTCTCTACTATTTCTTGAGTATTGGCTATTGCTTCTGGAATATCCGCAAAAATTCTAGCCATTTGCTCTGGTGATTTTAAGTAAAATTCGTGAACAGAATGACGCATACGATTTGGATCATCATATAATTTATTCATACCTATACACATAAATGCTTCATGATACTGTGCATCTCCAGGAAAAGTGTAGTGAGTATCATTTGTAGCTATTATTTTAATGTTTGTTTCTTGTGCAATTTGTAAAATATTGTTATCAATAAAAAGTTGGTCACCAATACCATGACGCATAAGTTCGAGGTAAAAATCATCTCCAAATATTTCTTTATATTCTAATGCAACTGCTTTTGCTCCATCATATCCTAAAGCTCCATTTCTTACATTTCTATCATTTGCTAAGTTCAGATGCCAGTTTACTTCACCTTGAAGACAAGCAGAAGTACAAATCAAACCTTCACTATGAAGAGCTAACTCTTTTTTATTTATACGAGGAAAGTAATACATTCCTTCTATGTATGCTTTTGAAGAGAGATACATAAGGTTTTCATAACCCTTTTGATTTTTAGCAAAAAGACAAATATGAAAACGCTGTCTTGTACTTTTATCGTCTAGTGTTGCACCATTATGAATATAACCTTCCATACCGATAATAGGCTTTATTCCAGCTGCTTTCATCTGCTGATAAAAGTCTATAGCACCAAACATATTTCCATGGTCAGTCATAGCAACAGAAGTCATTCCAAGCTCTTTTAAGCGTGGTACTAAATTTGAAAGTTTGTTTGCTCCATCAAGGAGAGAATACTCTGTGTGTAGATGCAAATGTGTGAAAGGTTGTACGCTCATAATAAAAGCCTAATGTATATAAATTATTAAAGAGATTATAGTGGATTTCTCTTAATATGAAATGAGTTTTAAAATTAACTACAACTTACCTCGAAAAGCTTGGTCTAAAAAGATTTATTAAAATTTAATTGATATGTAATAACTAATATCAAATAAATTTTCATTATTTAAATAATTATTCTTGTGATAAATAATATATGAAGGCTTTGTTGTTGTCTCATACTCACTATCAACTAGCCAATCGTGATATACCCATTGTATAAACCTTAGTATATCTTCACCCTTACCTTGTAAATCAAATTTTGCGTATACACCATTTGATATTTTGAATTTGGGTAATCGCTGTGTTAATATATCTTCTTTCTCATCTGTTTTGATACAAGCTATATATTGGTAATTATTTAGATCAGTTATAGTCGGATTTTCATGTAATAAAGCTATCATTTGATACTTTTTTACTTTATTGTTTAAAATCAGCGTATATAGTTTTTGCCAAGTCTCTTTAACATTATTTATATAGCTATTATTTCGTATATAATAACTTTTCATCTCTGGCATATCAACAATAGTAGCTATAATATTTGAAAAATCAATACTAGTTTCTGTAGATATATTAGAATCTTGTAAGATTGAATTCGAGTATTTTTTATATGCTCCATTTCTCCACTCTTTTGGAGAAGATTCAAATTTGTTTCTAAAAGCTTTTATAAATGAAGAATGGGAACTATATCCGCATAAGTTTGCCACTTCCGATATAGTTGAGTATTTATTCGTTAAAAGTAAACTAGCTGCTTTTTGAAGTCTTATAGATTTTATACTCTCATAAATATTTTTTCCAAATATTTTTTTAAAAACTTTATGCATATGAAATTTACTAATATTAAGATTTTTACTTAACTCATTTATATCGATGTCTACTTCTATATGAGTATAAATATAATACATTATACTATTAGCAATTTTAGTGTTTTTTTGCAGTGTATCTTTATGCATAAAAAATTATAGCAAAAATAAGCAATTAAAATAACAATAATGGACAATTTATTCTATTTTAATGAATAAAAAAATTGACAAAAAAAAAGAAGATTTTTTACTGCTCTATCTATTATAATAGTGCTTAAATTTAATATGAGGACTTGTTATGAAAAGAATTTCTAAAGTGTTAGTAGCCAATAGAGGAGAAATAGCTCTGAGAATTATAAGAGCATGTAAAGAACTTGAAATAAAATCGGTAGTTATCTTTTCCGAAGATGATGTAAATGGAATATGGGTGCCACGAGCTGATGAGTGTTATCCTATACTTGGTAATCCTGTAGATGCATATCTGAAGTATGATAGAATAATTGATCTAGCAAAAAAATCAAACTGTGATGCTATCCATCCAGGTTACGGTTTCTTGTCAGAGAGTGCTGAATTTGCACAAGCGTGTATAGATAATGATTTGATTTTTATAGGACCAAAACCAAAACACATAGAACTATTTGGAGATAAAATGGCTTCAAAAGTTGCTATGAAAAAGATAAATGTTCCTGTATTAGAAGGGACAAACAGCCCTATTATTGATATAAAAGAAGGTAAGAGAATTGCTTTAGAAATAGGTTATCCCATTATAATTAAAGCAGCATTTGGTGGTGGTGGAAGGGGTATGAGAATTGTTCATTTTGCTAATGATTTTTCTAAAATGTTTGAATCTGCTACTAATGAGTCTATAAAATATTTTGGTAAAGGGGATGTTTTTATAGAAAAATATGTTCAAAACCCTAGACATATAGAGATACAAGTTATTGCTGATCAATATGGAAATGTAGTTCATTTAGGTGAAAGAGACTGCTCTATTCAACGACGACATCAAAAAGTAATAGAGATAACACCTTCCCCGCTATTAAATGATAAAGTTAGACAAAAACTTTGTGATATTTCTGTTAATGCTATGAAAGAACTTGGGTATGAGAGTGTAGGAACTGTTGAATTTTTAGTTGATGAAAAAGATAATGCATACTTTATAGAGATGAATACGAGAGTGCAAGTTGAACATCCCGTGACAGAGATAGTGACTGGTGTTGATATTATCCAAAGAATGATTGAGATAGCTTCTGGGGATAAATTAAAATATAAACAAAGCGAAATACAATTTAGAGGGTACGCTATAGAATTTAGAATCAATTCTGAAGATCCTCAAAATAATTTTATGCCTACATCTGGAGTGGTAAAAAAATATTTAACACCTGGTGGTCCTGGAGTAAGACTTGATACTAGTTTGTATTCAGGATATGAATTACCAACATCCTATGATTCAATGCTTGGAAAGTTGATTGTTTGGGCGCTTGACTGGAAAGGTGCAGTTCAAAAAGCTAGACGAGCATTGGATGAGTTCCACATAGAAGGGTTCAAAACAAATATACAACTCCATAGAGAGATTGCGAAAGATGAAAGTTTTAAAAATGGAAAATTCGATACGGGATATTTAGACATGAACATGAATAAGTTTGATTTAGGGGCAAAAAGCTCTATCGCAAATGAAGAGGAGAAATCTCTTGAATTAAAAAATTTAATTAAAAAAATAAAAGAAAATAATTTAGTATCACTTAAAAATAAATTTATTCTTTATTAAGTTGTCTTTTTAAAACTGAATATGAAGTCCCCACAAAACATGGGGACTAAAAATAATAATGTAGTGATTATTTTATAAGTTTACTCCAAGCTTTTGTTATCTTAGAAACAAGTTTTTTTGTGATGCCTTTTACTTCTGTGAGCATTGAGGTATTTTGATGAAGTACGCCAATCACTTCATTAACATCACCAAAGTGGTTTACAATACTATCAACTTTTTTATTTCCAATACCATCAATAGAAGTTAAAAATTCTTTTAACTCTTTTTTAGTTATTTCAAACTCTTCTTGAGTTGATTCTGCTGATTCATCATTTGTTGGAGATGGTGCATTTTTAAAATCTTTTTTCTTTGATTTTGCAGATGGTTTAAGCGCAAGATTATCTTGATAATTCCACTTCTCACTTGGCCATTCTTCACTCCATCTTCTTTTTACATCATGCATCTTATATTCACTATCCAAAACATGAAGATAGATTTCATTTTCACCAAATAGTTTTCTCTTTTTACCAAAATATGCACCATCATAACTAGCATTATAATTACCAAAGTGTATGTGTCTAAGTGTTCTTAGTATAGATGCGTCCATTTTACCTAACTCTTCCCAGTTAAACATAGGAGCATGAGGTTTTCTAAATCTACCTTCACTTAAACTCCACATAATATACTGACCAATCCAATCTCTGATATATGGAAATGCTGCAAATGCGGTAGCACATTCTAAGATACGAACTTTTCCATCTATGCCATAAGCAACATCAACTGCCCAATACTCAGCATTAGCAGCTTTTGAAACTTTTACAGCTAAATCAAGAACATTTTTAGGAACATCCATATAGTCCATACTTCCACCTTGAGAAGTATTTGTAAGCCATTCACCTTCTGGAGCACGACGCCAAAAAGCACATACAGGTTTATGACCGATAAGCATTACGCGAATATCTGCTTCCATTGGGATAAAGTCTTGGAAATATTGTGGGTGGTATTGTTTATCATCATAAAGTTCTCTTGCTTCTTTGTAAGAGTCAACTTTATGAACAAAGTAACCACCATAGTTTGATGGTCCATAAGATTTTTTTATGATTTTTGGATAATCACATTTTTTCAAAAATTTGTCCGCATTATCATGCTTGTAATATATATAAGTTTTTGGGATTGGAAGGTCATATTTCCAAGCAAATCTAGTTACATTTTCTTTAGACTTGTTTGAAAACTGAGTATCCATAGATGGGATGAAACGAACATGAGGAAGTGCTCTAGCAATCTCCCTAAAAGTCTCATAAGCAGTAGCAGGGATATTACCTATCAAAACATCGATTTTTTTGCGTTTTACCTCTTTGATAAATCTATCTTTATCATTTTTCCAATGGTAAGTTACTGTTTCAATTTTGTTTGGCCAACCTTTAAAGTTTGAGTGGTCAAAAAATCTCAATACATAGTCTAAATATAAAAATCCTAGTTTTGGTAGTTGCTTATTTGTTAATCCCATGTTACTTTTTCTCCATTTTTTAAATATAAACGCGATTATACTGTTTTAATCTTAAATTTAAGTTATAATTTAGCTAAATATAGCATTAAATTATTTAATCTTCTCTAAATACTCACAATCAACTGTATTTACCCTAATTAGATCACCTTCAAGCACATGATATGGAATCTGTACAACAGCACCAGTTTCAAGAGTTGCAGGTTTTTTACTTCCACTTGAAGTATCACCTTTAAAGTTTGGAGGAGTTTGCGTGATAATAAGTTCCATAGTTTCAGGTGCTTGAACTGAGATAGCTTTATTTCTAAAAAATACGATATCAACATTGATTCCATCCTTGAACCATTTTGAAGCATCACTACATTGTTCATAAGCAAGACCAAGTTGGTCGTAAGTTTCGTTATCCATAAACTGATACATATCACCATCATCATAAAGATACTGCATAGTTTTAAAGTCGATTACAGGAACTTCAAATTTATCTCCTGCATGAACAGTTTTTTCAACAGTTTTTCCATTTAAAAAACTTTTCATTTTCATACGAACAAAGGCAGCACCTTTCCCTGGTTTTACATGTTGAAACGCTACAATTTTATATGGTACTTCACCTACTATTAGACGAACATTCTTTTTTATATCACTCATTCCTATAGTTGCCATTAACAAACCCTTAAAATATAATTACAAAATTTTACAATAAAGGTTCTTATAATGTTATGAAGCTAACTTCTACATATCTTTTTTAACTACATCCATTAAGTCACAAATGCTATAATGTCAAAAATAACACACTATCTAGGATACTTACCCTCATGAAATTCACTTTAGATGCTACAAGTAAAAAAGCTCGTGCCTGTACTATTACAACTTTACATTCAACTATAAAAACACCAGTATTTATGCCTGTTGGAACTTTAGGAAGTGTAAAAGCTCTCGATATGGACGATGTATTAAATCTTCTTGGTGCTGAAATAATTTTAGCAAATACTTACCATACATACTTAAGACCAGGTGATAAAACCATTGCAAAAATGGGTAAACTTCATGGTTTTACAACTTATCCAAAAAGTTTTTTAACAGATAGCGGTGGATTTCAAGCTTTCTCACTATCAGACATCTCAAAACCTAAAGAAAACGGAATCGAATTTCGCTCTCACATTGATGGCTCAAAACACTTCTTTACACCAATAAAAGTCATAGATATTCAACACAATCTTGGAAGCGATATTATGATGATTTTAGATGATTTAGTTGCATTACCTGCTACACAAGAGCGTATAAAAACTTCTATTGAAAGAACTACTGCTTGGGCAAAAGAATCTATTGAGTATTTTCGTGCTAAACAAAAAGAAGGCGTTGGTGTTGAGCAAAATATTTTTGCAATTATTCAAGGCGGTACAGATAAGGTATTTCGTACAAAAAGTGCCACTGAGTTATGTGCTATGGACTTTGATGGTTTTGCTATTGGAGGGCTTAGTGTTGGAGAGTTAAACAACGAAATGTACGATACAGTTGAGCATACAGTGCAGTATATGCCAGAGGATAAACCTCGCTATCTTATGGGTGTTGGAACTCCTGAAGACCTCATAGAAAACATTGAGCGTGGCATCGATATGTTTGACTGTGTTATGCCAACTAGAAATGCTAGAAATGGTACACTTTTCACTTCTTTTGGTCGTATAAATATAAAAGGTGCAAAGTTTAAAGAAGACGCCACGCCAATAGATGCTGAGTGTAAATGTCTAACATGTCAAAGATACACTAGGGCATATCTAAACCATCTATTTCGTGCTCGTGAGATAAGCTACTTTAGACTTGCAACTATTCACAATCTACATTATTATTTAAACCTTATGAGAGAAGTTAGAAAGTCGATTTTAGAAGATAAATTTGAAGAATATAAAAAAAAGTTTTATAAAAAAAGAACTTGATTTTTAATACTTCGTATTAAAAATATTCTATAATTAAAATCTTCTTATATTCTCACTTATAAATGTCATTAAGACTTTACCATTTAAAGTTTGTCCATTGTATAAAGACTGCTCATTATCAACTATATTTTCTATAGTTTTATCAAATAACATAGCATTTACTTTCTGACCTACTTCTATCTTTGTAGACTCTTTTTTTATACTATTTGCACTATTTTGTGTTGTGAATTTCACTAAATCACTCATAGTTATCATATTTGATTTTACAAGTTTTGTATAGTAAAGAGGCATTGCATCGCTAAGAGCCTCACAACCATAAGCAGCATTAAAAAATGCAACTTCTTTATTTACTGGAGAACTTGGTTGATGAAGTGTTGTAAGTATATCTATTTGGTTATTTTTTAGTGCAACTTGAAGAAGTAGCATATCACTTCTAGATGCTAATGGTGGGTCTAATTTTGCTGTTGTATTAAAATCTTCACACGCTTCATCACAAAACATAAGATGATGAATAGAAACTTCACAACTAACATCTACTCCATCTTTTTTAGCTTGATTTATCAAGTATATTGAACGAGGAGATGCTATTGACTTAAAGAGTATTTTTATCTTAAAATGTCTTGCAATTTCAATCATACGAGAGACATGTAAAACTTCACTCAAGTCAGGAATACCGGCAAGTCCTAGCTTTGAATTAACAGTTGCTTCTAACATAACACCACTTTTTATAAGTGAGTTATCTTCTGCTTTACAAAAAATAGTTACATCATACATCAAAGCATACTCTGCTATTTTTATAGCTACATCATTTTTTGCAATGGTACTCATAAAGGGAACTTTTGCTCCACTTTTTAATAAAATTGCTATATTGCTTAAGGTGCTATCTTCTTTTAAGCTATTTAGCATTAAGTCTATTTTTGCGCCATTTAAGTCACGAAGTCCATTTTGTGCAAATTCTAAAACTACTTCATTATCTATGGCAGGTTCGCTATCAGCATTTATAATAACATGCCCTACTCCACCTTCTAATGCTTCATTTGAAATTTTTTCAAGATTTTTTGAGTTTAGTGTTGAGTCTAGTAGTCTAATATTTGTATCTATCATCAAAGGCATAAAGTATGCACCCTTAGCATCTATGCTTTGGCTATCACTTAAACCCTTTGCTATCTCTTTTATAACTCCATTTTCTATGCGAATATCTGCTTCATATTCTCCATTAGCATCACAAACGACTGCATTTAAAATAACCACTTAAACTCCTTATTCAAAATACTCTAACAAAGCATCTCTATTGATTATTTTTGTTTTTATATTTATAATATTATTGTCTTTAAAAAACTTTAATATTCTTGAAAGTGTTTCTGGAGATACACTTAAAATCTCTGCAATAATTATATTTTTTGTTGTAAAAAAACTATCTGAATGGTTATAAATATACTTTGCCACTCTCTCTTTAGAATCTAGAACTAAGTTTGTAGATATGATAGCTTCAAGGTTTTTAATCTTTTTTATTAAAGAGGTTTGAATCATAAAAGATAATTCAGGATTTGAATATATAATCTTTTTTAATTTATCAAAGTCAATTTTCATAATTTCAACTTCAGTATATGCTTTAGCAGTTGCAGGATAAGGAATTTGCTCAAAATTTGCAACTTCTCCTATAAGCTCATTTTCATGAAAATATTTTAAAACTATCTCTTTATGATTTGATGAAGTCTTATATAGTTTTATTATTCCTTTTGCTAAAAGATATAAATATTTTGAATCATCACCCTCATAAAAAACTATATTGTCTTTTGGAATTGTATGTTTTGTTGTAAATGCTTCAATTTTATCAATTGTTGCTTCATCTAAATCATTGAACATATCAATATTTTTTAGTTTAAGTTTCATTATTAATAATCCTTATTTACTAATTATTTTGGAAATAACTTCATCATAAGAAAAAATTTCTTTCCCTTTTGGTATGGTGTCTTTTGTTTTGTGCGCCCAAAAACCAAAACTCATAGGTGTAATGTTCCCCGTATCATAAAAAGCACTTCTAGCATCTATAAACTTTTGCGAGGATGCATCTGAAATCCAAACAATTGCTTTATCTTTCCACTGAATTTTTTCATCTTCAAACCAAAGTGCTGTACAACCTATGTCATCAAACATATATGACTTTCCTGTTTGAGGGTCTTTAACTTGGACGGCATGTTTTCTATCACTGACAACCATAACGCATCTACTGCACATGTCTCTATCCCAATGGATTGCTGACATATCTGTTTGAACCTTTTTTTCACATGCTAAAAACATAGTGGAAACCAGTAAAAATAGTAAAACATTTATACTTTTTTTCATTATAACCAAACTCCATTTTTTATATAATAGATTATTACAAATAAGCTTAGTAATATAACATAAAGAGTATTAAATATGATAGATTTATTATAATACTTATCTCTTAAACTCTCTTTTATATCTAAAAAAGCAACTACTAAACCATAAAATGTCCCTAAAAAAAGAAGTATATAAATCAGATATCCTACAAAATAATACTCACTTTGCAAAAAACAAAATGGACAGTTATGAGATGGTAATTCATAAATGTATGTTCCAAAAAACACAATTAAAGTAACTAAAGAAATAATTATAAAAAGAAGATTGCTAAGAGAGAACAGATACTTCTTTTTTAAAAAATAAAATATTACT
Source organism: Sulfurimonas sp. (assembly GCF_029027405.1). Taxonomy (NCBI): domain Bacteria; kingdom Pseudomonadati; phylum Campylobacterota; class Epsilonproteobacteria; order Campylobacterales; family Sulfurimonadaceae; genus Sulfurimonas; species Sulfurimonas sp. Next base: position 1,267,846 of record NZ_CP093396.1, on the reverse strand, counting down.
ATCAGTAAAAAATTTATATAAAAAAGAGTTAAAAGTGTAGTCGTGTTAATCGTAAAAATAGAAGAAATCGCAGATGCTGATGTACTTGAATAAAGTGTACCACAACAACTAACCATCTTATCTATTTCAATAGAACTGAACATAACTCCTTCTAAAATCAACTCAGCCATAAAAAGAAAAAAGGCACCTACGAAAAGAGCAAATTTTTGTTTTACAAAGGGTTGGTCTTCATGTTTTACATCTTCATTGTGTAAAATTATCCAAAAAGCAAATATATAAAGGTTTATTATTTTTAAAATAAAAAGAGGTGTTCCATAGACAGTAGCATCTACGACTCCCGCCCCACACATTGCACCTGTTAGTACATTTGAAATTTTATCAAGTGTAAAAACAAAAAATAGAAATAATGGTACTTTAATAATAAAAATAAATTTGATTATCGTTGAAGCTAGATAACTTTGTTTTTCAAGTTTATACTGTAACTGACTTACAGAATTTCTATCCCATTTTCTACAAATATTTATACTTAAAATAAAAACAATAATACCAAAAAATGCAAAAAGTGCATTAAGAATAAAAATAGTTAAAACTTCTGGTGTTAATATCAAACTATAAATCCATTTTGCATCTGTATCTCTTTATCAACAAAGTCAAGATTGAAAAAAAGCGGATCGTGAGTTGCGACAACGATGGTCTTTCCAAGAGCCTTTAAGTCACGAAGAATCTCTATAAAATGAAGGGAAAGTTTTTCATCAAGATTTGCTGTTGGTTCATCTGCTAAGATAATTTTAGGCTCGTTTACATTTGCTCTTGCTATAGCCACGCGTTGTTGCTCACCACCCGATAGATTCTTTACAATAGAATCTTTTTTATGCTCTATATGAAACATTTTCATAACTCTTTGCAATTTTGCATTTACTATTTTAGCATCTGGATTTAGAGGAATTAAAGGAAGTAAAATATTTTCTTTTACACTAAGACTTGAGATAAGATTGTACTTTTGAAAGATAAATCCTATGTTATCTCGTCTATACTCAGATGCAAAGTTATCAGGAAGTTTTGAGATTTGTTTAGCATCTACTATAACTTCTCCACTTGTTGGCTTTGACAAAGCTGCGATGAGTGACAAAACACTACTCTTACCACTACCACTAGCACCTCTTAAAACAACCAACTCACCTTCATTTATTTGAAGACTTACATCTTGGAGTGCTACAACGATATTGTTTTTGTTTATCTCGTATGTTTTTGTTATATTTTTTAGTTCTATCATCTCACTACCTCATCAGCATCTAGAGTCGCTATCTTCCACGATGGGATGATAGTTGCGGCTATATAAATAGGAACACTTAGAAAAAAGACTAAAAAAAGTGTTTGCATATCAAAAATAAAAGGAAGTTCAAAAGATGTTTTTAGTTGTGAGTAACCTGTAAATATATTTTGTAACAGTGGAGCTTGTAAAATATACACAAATCCAAGAGCTAAGATAATACCAAGCATATAAGCTACAAAAGAGATAATAAAAGACTCATAAAACTTCTCTTTTAGTACATCGTCCACTCTCCAACCTATGGCTTTAAGTATTCCTATCTCTCTTTTTTCTTCACTACTTAGTCCACTTGCTTTGTCGTAGATGATAATGAAAAATGTAAAAAGTGAGATGATAAAAAGTGCTAAAAATATTCCGCTTTTATAGTCAAATATATTTTGATAACTAATCTTCAAATCATTTTTAGTTATTACTCTAGCATCTGGAAACATTAGTTTAATCTTAGATGCAACAGTAACAACCTCATCAGGATTTGAAACCTTTACAACTATGTCGGTAGCTTTTGATTCATCTATCTCAAATATTTCTCTAACGCTTTGCTTACTCATTACTATCATGTCATTTGATTCTAGTTGAGTATCTCCATCAAACACACCTTTTACATATACTTTTTTTAGTTCACCATTTGGTTTTATGAAGTTAAAATACTCTTTGTAATAGTTTTTTAACATCGTTTTTTTTACTCCACTTCCAACCAACATAGATGCATTATCATTAAAGTCAAGTTTTGCATTATCAACTATAATAGAGAGTGATTTTTTATATTGCTCTTCAAACTCATCAACTCCTACAACACTAAAGTTTACTCCAGCATTCTCAAAATAGTAGTATCCCCAAACACGAGCAGTGGCATCAATAACTCCAGTGATTTCTAAAATAGTATCTATCACTTTTACATCTATGTCATACTGTCTTCCAGCTTTTATCTTTTGAACGATTATTTGAGGCAGAGCATCTACAGTTGAGTTTAACTCTGACTTTATAGAGTTTGTTATGAAAAAAACACTGGTTAAAAGAAAGGTTAAAAGGGTTAAAACAATTGTAATAAAAAAACTTTTATATTTTTGTCTTAGTACAGAGTTAATAGCGTATTCGATTAGATAGAAGTTTATTTTATTCATTACCTGACCTATTAATAATATGTGAATGAGAATAAGTGTAAGTTGAAGGAAAATACTCTCTTAAACTACCATCATCTTTATAGATGCTAAAAATAGTACTCATACTTCTATGTCTAACATATGTCGCTTCTGTTGATATTGCCAAATCTCCAAGTCCTACAAGTGCTACAAACCCATTTTTCTTTGTCTTTATCTCTTTAGAGTCTGACTTATATATACTTAGATAGGCGCTCTCAAATATAAATACAATCATTAGCATGCCTATAAACAAAAGTAGTCTTGGTGTTTTGAGAGTGTATATATTTTTATTCATCAATCTTGTTAACTTCTTCTATATTTATATCTTCAAACTTCATAACATTCATGCCTTTATGATCTATACTAAATGCTTTAGCTTCATTTTCTTTTTCAAATGAAATAAACTCATTACCCATCGGTCCATATACATCACTACCAACTACAAAGTAAGCATCTCTAGCATCTAGAACTTTTAAGGAGTAATAATCTCTTACTAACATTTCAGTTATTCCCTCTCTATACTCAAAGTAATACTTCATCATATCTTTTACACCATCAAAAGAGAAATATTTTTCATTATAGTAAATTTGACTTATCCACTTTGGATATTTATATACATACATACCACATATAGGGCATTTATCATCTTTACTTATTATAATTTTTTTACTTACTTCATTTGTATCTTCAAGTCGTTTTACTTCAAATAAGTACAAACAAAGAGCATCAAATTGTTTTTGTTTTAGTGGTTTACAAAGTTTTTTATCTTTTATGTCATGTGCAAGTTCTTCTATACTTTCGTACTTTTGTAAGTCCATCTTAGAATCACACTTTTTGTGAAATATTTTTTTACCCATAGGATAAATCTTTTTCTCTTTTTGTGCTAGAGAGACAGATGCATTAACATATGAACTTGTTATAAGAAGTAGTAAAATTAAAAAGAGGGGGTTTAGGTAAGTTTTCATAATAAAAATATACCTTAAGAAGTATTACATAACCGTTAAGTTGTTCTAAGTAACATTAACCTTCTTATAAACAGAACAAGTAAAGCAACTGCTAAAATTTTAAAATCTAGTTCACTTGCTTTATGAATATTCTCAAAAGTTACACTTTGTGTTGCTTCTACACCTACTGCTTGCATCGATAAAATTTTAGGTATATAAATATTACTAAACATCAATGAAGAAAAAACAACACTCACACTACTAGCCAAAATAATAGAATCTCTTTTCCCTATCTTGTACATATACCCTTCATAAAGAACTACCATACCAGCAATAAAATAAGTCCAATAACTGAATCTATGAAAAACTTCACTCATAATGATACCAGAGTTGTAGTGGTCTAGCGTTATATCCACTAAATGTTTATTTGGATTGAAAATAACAGGAGCGACTATCGCACCTAAAACGATAACTGCTCCAAATGAAGCTGCTAAGATGATTAGATAACTAAAGTCGATATAAATTTTTTTACTCAATGGTATGTTGCCTTAAACAATAAGTGTAAAACCTCTATCAAAATCACTATAATCTTTATAAAATGTTAAACACTCAAATTTTTGATTTGTTAAATATGATTGTATTTTACCTTTTTGCTCATAACCCATCTCACATGTAAAAAAGTTAATCTTTCGCTTTAAGACTTGGGCAAGGAGTTCTTTAATAATTTCATCTCCAATAACTCCTCCAAAAAGTGCATTTTGAGGTTCATAAGAAAGGTTTGACTCTAGTGGTGTTTTATCTGCAATATATGGAGGGTTTGATACAAGATAGTCTATCTCTTCATCTATTGGCTCTAAAAGTGAGCCTAGTCGTAACTCTATCCTCTCTTGCATACCAAACTTCTCTATATTTACTTTTGCAATGTCAAGAGCTGCTTGAGATATATCTACCGCTATAAACTTTGCATTTTTAAAATGCTGTGCTAGAACTATGGAAATTATCCCGCTACCAACTCCAACTTCTACAAAAGTCATCTTGGCATCTACACTTTTTACATTTTTTAAAACTTCATCTATCAGCAGTTCTGTTTCAGGACGAGGAATCAATGCACCCTCTGATATATAAAACTCTTGGCTATAAAAACTTACACTATTGGTTATGTATTCTAAAGGAACATTTTTCACTCTAGCATCTACCCATTTAAAAAGCTTTTGTATATCTGCTATCTCACTGCGTTGATTTGTAAGAAGCCAAAGCTCATCAACCTTTAAAAATGCCATCAACATAAGTTGAGCTTCTTTAGCTGGTCGTTCTATAAAAGGTTTAAGAGTCTTTGTTATACTAAGCAAAACCTCTTTTACTATATATGTGTCTTTCATGCTTTTTGTATGTCAACACCCAACTCTTTTAGTCTTTCTAACACAGGGGGATGAGTATAGTGAAAGAAAATATATAAAGGATGAGAAAGTGGAAAACTTTTGTTCTCTGTTACAAGTTTTTTAAGTGCATTAGCAAGTTCTATCGCGCCACCTGCTCCACCAAGTTCACTTCCCATCTTATCTGCTTCATATTCATTATGACGACTTACTATTCCCATAATTGGCATCATCACAAAACCTAAAATCGGCATAAACAACATTAGAAGAATCATAAGTAAGTAAGGCTCTTGGCTTATACCCATCTCTAAGTAAAGAGAATCTGGAAGATTGCCAAAGATGCCAAACATTGCAAACAACATAGCACCAACTAAGGCTATATTTTTATATATATCGCCATGTGCAAAGTGACCTAGTTCATGTCCTAAAACCGCTAGAAGTTCTTTAGTAGTAAGTTTTTCTATAAGTGTGTCAAAAAGTACAACTCTTTTTGCTTTTCCAAAACCACCAAAATAAGCATTTAGTCTTGCATCTCTTTTACTTGCATCACTTATGAAAACACCAGAACTTACAAAACCTGTTTTGTCCATAAGAGTTTTGATTTCTCCATCTAACTCTTCATCTTTAAGTGGTGTAAGTTTGTCAAAAAACATAGCACGAAAAGCTGGATAAAGCATGTTTATAAGAATAACTACTGCGAAGATAAATACAAAACTCCATAACCACCAAAGAGAGAAGTTAGTGATGATTAGATAGATGCCCCAAATAACTAAAGAACCAAGAACAAGAGTCATCGCGAAAGATATTAAAGTATCTTTTATCCATTGACCCATGCTTGATTTGTTAAAGCCATATTTTTCATCCAATACAAACTTTTCATAGTATCCAAACGGTAATGATAAAATAGAGTTTATAACTACAAAACTAAGAACAACTGCTATATTTAAAATAGCTTCATTTTCAAAAAATACATTGTTCGATAAATAAGAAATACCAAATCCCATCCAAGCTATAAACATAAGATAATCAACAAATGAGCTTACAATAGAGAGTTTTTCTTTAGTAACAGTATAGTTTCCCGCTTTTAAAAAGTCTGCTGCACCAAGGAGTACAGCCTCTTTTCTTTTTGCATCATTTACAAAGCCGATTTGCATAACGCTTGTATAGATTGAAACTAGAACAAATAGTGTATAAATAGTGATAACTGTCATTAACATTTAAAGACCTTAAATTTTTTCGCAATTGTAGCAAAATAATCTGTTATACTTACATAAATTTCATGAGTAAATATGAAAAAAATATTACTATTAAGCTTACTGCTGATACGAAGTTTACAATAAGAAATAAATAAGAAATAAAAAGGAAAATATCATTGAAATGTTTAGTAGTATTAGCTCACGCACTTAATAATAGTTTATCTTGCCATTTAGCAGAAGAGACTATAAAGCACATGGAAAATAAAGGTTATCATGTAATCATTAAAGATCTTTACAAAGAAAATTTTAATCCTGTATTAACAAAAGAGGAAAGAAATAGTTACTATGAAAAACAATTTGATTTATCTAAATTAAAAGATGATATTATTCAATTACAAGAAGCCCAATCATTAGTATTGATATTTCCTACTTGGTGGTTTAGTTTTCCAGCAATATTGAAAGGTTGGTTTGATAGAGTATGGGCACCAGGATATGCATATAATCATGCTTCGGATTTAGGTGCAATTACGCCATGCCTTTTAAATCTAAAAGAAGTAAAAGTAGTAACAACACTTGGAGCACCTTGGTGGGTCGATTTCTTTGTACTCAGAAAACCTGTTAATAAAGTTTTAAAATTTGCTTTACTTGGTACTTGTACAAAGAATTGTAAGTTTCAAATGCTCTCACTTTATAATAGTGAAAGTCTTACCAAAGAAAAAGTTAGTAATTTTATCAAAAAAATTAAAGCTACTTTTTAATAAACTTTGATTTAATTTGATGAGTATAAGTGGTCTTAAAATTAATTTATTTGAGTTCATAATTGTAATAGAACTAATATTTTAGTATACTTCATCTATAAGTCACTAGGTATATCATTATGCAAAAACTAAATAATTTATCATTAAAACAAAGAGAAGAACTTTTCAGACAGCTTCGCATCTCAATCACTCATCACTCTAATGCAATGGAAGGAACAACTCTTTCTTTTGGTGAAACAAAAGAGTTACTTGAACATGGAAATACAGCAGGATATAAACCATTACATGAACAACTTGTAATTTTAGGTTTTGCAAAAGCTTATGATGTCATAGTTCGTGAGGCTACAAATAAAGAAAATATTATTGATAGTAGTTTTATAAAAGATATACATGCCATTATGTTTGAAGATGCTCTACATGTAGCACCACAATTTGTTTCAAAGCCTATAGGAGCATATAGACTAGATGAAAGACATATAAAGGGTGTAGATATAAAACTATCAGTACCTAATAAAATCTCAAATGACTTAGAAAATTTACTTTATAAATTTAATAGTAATAATATGAGTTTATTAGATATTGCAGAATTTCATATTTTATTTGAAAGAGTGCATCCATTTGCAGATGGAAATGGAAGAGTAGGAAGATTGATAATGGCTTTTCAAGCTATACAAAATAATATCGTTCCTCCTCTTATTGAAAATGAGCATAGAGATGAATATCTAACCGCTATTAATGATAAAGATGAACTTTTCAAGTTTATCGATGAAAGTATTCAAAACAGTATGGCTTTACTTAGAAAAGAATTACAAGCAGTAGTGTAAAAAAATAGAAACTATCGATATGTTATAATACAAATATTATAATTTCAAAAGGAGTTTTATATGCAAACTATTACATTAAAAATTGAAGATAATATAAGTGAAAAATTTCTTTGGCTTTTAAAACATTTTTCAAAAAAAGAAGTAACGATTTTAGACCAAACAGAGTTTAAAAATGATGATGAGTACCTTAAAAGTATAGAAGGTATGGAACAAAGCATCATAGATGCTTCAAATGAACCAAATAAAAACTTTGTGACAATAGATAAGCTTGATTGGTAAAATGTACCAATTACTTTTTTCTCCACAAGCAAAAAAAGATGCTAAAAGACATCAATCATGTGCTTTAAAACCAAAAGTGATGGAACTACTTCAAATTATTGAGAAAGACCCTCTTCAATACCCTCCAGAATATGAATATCTCACACAAAATCTAAAAGGTAAGATTTCACGAAGAATAAACAAACAGCATAGACTTGTTTATGAAATCCTTGAAGAAAAGAAAATCATAAAAGTGCTGAGAATGTGGACACATTACGACTAATAATATAACAGTTTATATCAAGGAAAACTTCAATCATGAATCAAATAAACATACAATACTACAAAACAAAATATGCTCATTTTATTTTAGGTTCATTTGAAAATAAACTTTGTTTATTGGATTTTAGATATAGAAAAATGAGAACAACTGTTGATAATAGATTGAAAAAAGGACTAGATGCTGTATTTGTAGAACAAGATGATGAGATATTAAGACAAACAAGAAAACAACTTGATGAGTATTTTGATATGACAAGAAAAGAGTTTGATATACCAATGATAACAGTTGGTACTGATTTTCAAAAAAGTGTTTGGAAGGCTTTACTTCAAGTACCTTATGGCACAACATCGACATATCTACAATTAGCAAAAGATATTGATAATGAAAAAGCAGTCAGAGCAGTAGCAAATGCTAACGGTGCAAACTCAATAGGGATTATAATACCTTGCCATCGCATAATTGGAACCAATGGAGAACTTACTGGCTATGGTGGTGGATTGCCTCTTAAAAAAAGACTTTTAACATTAGAACAAAATTTGTTTTTATGCTAAGAAAAAGTTTCGATATAATCACACAATGCGTTTAATAATTTTAACCTTTTTGATTTTTTCATCTCTTTTATCCTCTACTTCCTATGAAATGGGAAAGAAGCTTTACATGCAAAAAGCTTGTTTTTCTTGTCATGGTATTAAAGCCGAAGGGATGCATCTATATCCTAGACTTGCAAATCGTGCAAAAGGTTTTTTGACATATAAACTTAAAAAATTTCGAAATAAACTATCAGATAACCAACAACAAGAGATGATGATAGCTTATGCTGTTGGTTTAAGTGATGAAGACATAGAAAACCTAACAACTTTTATGAGTAACTTTGTTGATGATGAGAACCAAGAGAGTTATGATGATAGTTATCATACCCATGGAGATGGTGGTTCATGAAACTTTTAGTAAGTGCTTTAGAGCATTCGGCAAATGTGCATCTACACTCTTTAAAAAAAGAGTTAAGTGATGATGTAGAGTTTATTGGTATTTTTGATTCTGACTTGGGTAACTCCATAGTTGATTTGAGAAGTTTAGCAATCATGGGTTTTGTAGATGCTCTAAAAAAACTTCGTTACTTTTTTAAACTAAATGCTCAAATGGTAGATTTAGCCGAAGAAGCAGACAAAGTTTTACTCATAGACTCTTCTGGTTTCAACCTTCCACTAGCTAAAAAAATTAAAAAGAGATACCCACAAAAAGAGATAATATACTATATTTTACCTCAAGCATGGGCATGGAAAAAGAAGCGAATTCCCATTTTAGAAAAAACCATAAATCATTTAGCATCTATACTTCCTTTTGAACAAGATTACTACTCAAAAAATGCTCCCATAATTTATGTTGGGCATCCACTTCTTGACATCATAAAAGAGTTTAAACAAGAGCTAAACACCAAAGTTAAAGAAGTAGCTTTTATGCCAGGAAGTAGAAAAGGCGAGATAAAAAAACTTATGCCTGTATTTGAAGAACTTATAGTTAAACTGAAACTAAATGCAACTATTATCATTCCAAAACACTTCACTAAAGAAGAGATAAAAGAGCTTTATGGTAACCTAACAGGTTTTAAAATAGCGCATGATGCACACAAGACTCTTTATGAGGCAGATTTTGCTTTTATATGTAGTGGAACAGCAACGCTTGAAGCCGCACTGATAGGAACTCCTTTCGTGTTAAGCTACATTGCAAAACCACTTGATTACTTCATAGTATCTAGACTTGTTAAGTTAAGCCATATTGGTCTTAGTAACATTATGTTTACGCAGTTTAACGACAAAGATTTACACCCTGAATTCATCCAAGAAGATGTAACAGCAGATAATCTTTTAAAAGCGTTTAACGAGTATGACAGAAGTACATTTTTAGACGACTCAAAGCATCTAAGAGCTTACTTAAAACATGGTAGTTCAAAAACAGTAGCAAAAATTATAACTATAGGAAGAACATGAAAATCAATTTTATAGACTTAAAAGCTCAATATGCAGATTATAAATCAGAAATAGACAGCGAAGTTGCCCAAGTATTTAGTACGGCTCAGTTTATCGGTGGAGAAAAGTTAAACTCTTTGGAGAAAAATTTAGCAGATTACACAGGTGTTGATTATGTAATAGGATGTAGCAGTGGAACAGATGCTCTTTTACTATCTCTAATGGCGTTGGATATTGGTCAAGGGGATGAAGTTATTACAACTCCTTTTACTTTTATTGCAACTGCTGAAGTTATCGCATTTTTAGGTGCAAAATCTGTTTTTGTTGATATCGAAGAAGATAGCTACAACATAGACCCAACTCAAATAGAAGCTGTTATCACTGATAGAACTAAAGCTATCATGCCTGTTTCTCTATATGGTCAATGTGCAAACATGGATGCTATAAATGAAATCGCTAAAAAACATGATCTTCCAGTAATCGAAGATGCTTGTCAAAGTTTTGGTGCTACTTATAATGGTGAGAAATCTTGTAATCTTTCAACTATTGGTTGTACTAGCTTTTTCCCATCTAAACCTCTTGGAGCGTATGGAGATGGAGGGGCAATTTTCACAAATGATAAAGAGCTAGAAGAAAAAATAAGAATGCTTTTAAATCATGGTCAAAATGAAAGATATAAACATAAGTTTATTGGTATAAACGGTCGCTTAGATGCTGTTCAAGCCGCCATACTTGGTGTTAAACTAAAACACTTTGATAAAGAAGTAAAAGCTCGTGATGATATTGGAACAAGATACAACGACCTTCTTGAAGATGCAAATGTTATAACTCCAAAAATATCAGAGTCAAACACAAGTGTTTTTGCTCAGTACTCTATAAGAGTTGAAGATAGAGAAACAATGGTTGCAAAACTAAGTGATAAAGGTATTCCAACTGCTGTTCACTATCCTGTTCCTCTTCATTTACAAGAATGTTTTTCAGACCTTGGTTATAAAGAGGGAGACTTTCCTATGAGTGAGAAAATTTCTACTCAAATAATGTCACTTCCAATGAGTTCATATTTAAAACAAGAAGAACAAGATTATATAGTTGAAGCG